>DDQE01000024.1 GCA_002342545.1 Caryophanales bacterium UBA2450 | reverse complement strand
TTTGGAAATCAAATTTTAATTTCTTAGATTTTGGACATGACTATTTTATTTAAGGAAAATATTATATCATGACTTAATATTGATGGAGATGAATACGATAATATTTTAAAATATTATTAATTATACTTTTTTAAAAAATATAATAGAAAAACACCGCCCAATTTTGAGCGGTGTTAGATTTAAATAAATATTATCTTTAGTTTTATAACACCCAATATATATCTGTGAAGTATAAGACTCCATCGACTAATGCATAATCAATGCAGACAGTTTTTTCTACATCATTGATTATTGTTTTATAGGAGATTTGATAGTCTGTTATATTCTTAGTCTCAGCGTTAATTGAATCAAGGACTGCTTGGATTGTATCGCTAGTAGCGTTTTCAATGTATGCAACTCTATGATAGATAGAAGTGACCTCACCTTGGTAAGTTATTGGCGCAACATAGTCTTTGAAATTCTCATAACTCGTAATTTTAATTAGAGCGTTAGATAAATTTGAATTTACTATCTTTTGTTTAGCTTCGATATGTAAATTAAATTTTCCAGTTTCGCTATCGACACGAATATACACTTCAATGTTATTGTAATCATAGTTAGATGTGCTTGGTGTTTTTAAAATTCTAGAATATGGATCATCTGATGGGTTAACATAACCAATATCAGTGAATAACTTAACAATTTTGTTAAGTTGTTCTTCAGTGATTGAGTCTGCTGTGATTTCTCCATATTCAAAATAGAATGTACCACTTACAGCATCAGTGAATTCTGGAAGATTATATTCATTATATTGAGCGTATTCATTAATTGGTAAGTAATCATAGACTTTGTTTTCGGTAAGGGTAACACCTAATCGATTATCCATATCATATACTTCGAGTCTATATAGACCATCTTTAGTAGAAGCGGTGCTATAATCGCCAGCGTTAATTGTGACATTATAGACATCAAGGTCAAGACTATTGAAGTAAGCAACATATTTCTCTTTCATAGTAGATTCTGAATAAACTAAAATATTTACTTTAGTGTTCATTGGGCTTTCTTCACTACTATAGAATTGATATTCAACATCTTCTAATTGGAAATCTGGGAAGGCAGTTGATAAATTAGCGGAAACTTCTGCAATTTTATCTTTTGGCCATGTTGGTGTTGTTGCACCACCCATATAAGGAAGATTGGTAGAATATAAATACTGTAAACTAAACAAATTTCCAGGCATTTCCTTCATGTTAAATCCATAAGTATACGTTACAGATTTATCTTCATTTTGCTTTTGCATATACGCGATCTGGCGGCCTTCCGCTTCAGCATCCATTGTTTGAACGTATCCTTCTTGAGATACAAAAGAAACAAGATTAATTAAATTATCATATGGTACGAGTGTTTGAACCATTACTCCCATTTGTTCTGAGTTGCTGAGATTATATCCACTAACTCCAGGATAAGGGAAATTACTTGGGGCGCCATAAGAGGCTAATGTTGTAGCTTCTTCTTTACTCCATGTTGTCTTTGTTTCAACATCAACGACTTTAGGCTCGTCTTCACAAACAACATTATAAGTAAGTTCAGTTAAAGTGTAAGTTTCTGAAAAAGTGAATACTTCAATTAAGACATAACGATATTTGTTTAAACCACCAAAATATCTGGTTATCTTTTTTCCTTGTCCAGAAGCGTAATCTTCGATATGGAAGTATAAATCGGTGTGAACTCCGCTATTGATATCATCAATTGTTAATGGATTACTAGAAGCATAAACCGCAAAATTAAGAGTGTGTGTTGTGGTTTCGCTTTCTTTTTCAAATTCACAGTAGATATTTGAGATACCTCTCATAGGATTAAGGTTAGTGAAATAAGCAACATCATTTTCATTTGTAGTAATATCATATTCATTAACAAGAGTGAATCCTGTGAATTTGGTTGTAACTGTGTTGTCCTTTCCATCAATACAGTTAGCAGTCAAATAATCACCTTCATCGACAACGCTTTCTCTCACTAATCCGAAATCTGTATTAGCTTTAGCCTTGACCGCATTAAAGTCGTTATTTGAAAGCAAGCCGACTCCTCCACCGATAGCTAAAGAAGTAATTGCGCATGTAGAAAGTAATAATACTTTTTTCTTCATATTCATTCGTTCTCCTTTATTTCCTATTCAAAATAACATAAATTAGCTTTTAATCAAAGTTTCTATTTGATGTATACGCTAAATAACATATTTTTTACTATAGATATTCTAAACAAAGAAAAAAATATACATTATATTAATTATTTTTTATTTTTGAGTCATTAACAAAGTATAACATTATAATAATTGTGACCAAAAATAAGAAACCACCTCTTGGTGAGGTGGTATTAAGCTAATGGTGGATCTAAAGAGACTCGAACTCTCGACCCCCTGAATGCAAATCAGGTGCTCTCCCAACTGAGCTATAGACCCATGTGAGTTTATTAACTCGCAAGAAAGATTATACTTATTTTTACATTTTGTGACAACAATTATTCTAATTATTATTAGAGGGTATCTTTTTCTAATCAAATTTGTATATAATAGATATGCCGTCGCGATGGTTAACTATGAACCAGGTCAGGACAGGAATGTAGCAGCCTTAAGTAACTTAGTCATGTGCGACGGTTTTTGTAAGATGAACAATATTAAAGAAAAATATATGAGGATCGCTCTTAAGGAAGCGAAAAAAACAGAACTTTTTGATGAGGTTCCTATTGGCTGTGTCATTGTTAAAGATAATAAAGTTATTTCTCGTGGATTTAATAAACGAGAATTAAAAAATGATGTTACTAGTCACGCGGAAATAGAGGCGATAAGAAGAGCTAGTAAAAAACTTGGTGACTGGCAATTAATCGATTGCGATTTATATGTCACTATCGAACCTTGCCTAATGTGTACTGGAGCAATAATACAATCTCGTATCAAAAATGTTTATTATGGAAGTGAAGACCCAAAAGGTGGCGCGTTAGTGAGTTCATTAAATATTAATGAAGTTAAAAACCTTAATCATCATATAAATATTGAAGGTGGCATCCTTAAGGATGAATGCTCAAATATAGTAAAACAATATTTTGCTAAAAAACGAAAATATAAAACACTTGGTTAATTCCAAGTTTTTTATTGTATAATGTTAACTATGTTTTCAAAGAAAAAAGCAAATATTGAAGTGGAGAGAGTATCCACTGATATTAGGACTGGCTTAAATCAAGAACAAGTCGAGCAAAGAAAAAAAGCGGGCTTGATTAATAAAACTAAGATGATTGCGGGTAAAACCTATTGGGAAATTATCCGCACCGATGTTTTAAGTTTCTTTAATATTATGCTTTTTGTAATTGCGGGATTCATTATCTTTGCTAACTGCATGGATACAACAGGTAAAACACATTGGTATTCGGGCTTGTTTTTTACTGTTGTTTTATTTTGCAACATCATTATTGGCCTTTATCAAGATTTAAAAGCTAAACATTTAATGAGCAAATTAAAGGTGATTACAACAAGCAGATGTCGAGTTATTAGAAATGGCGAAACTATTGAAATTGAACCACATGAAATTGTGGTTGATGACATAATTGTTTTATCTTCTGGTGAACAAGTTCCGTCTGATTCGATTTTATTAGAAGGTAATATCTTTGCAAATGAATCTATGTTAACTGGTGAAAGCTTAAATGTTAGTAAAGCAATTGGAGATACTTTATATTCTGGTAGCTACATTACTAGTGGAACTTGTTATGCAAGAGTGGATAAAGTTGGTAAAGAAAATTATATTGAATCATTAACAGAAAAGGCAAAAGCCTTTAAAAGAAATCCATCACATATTTTAAAATCTTTAAAGATTTTATTTAGATATTTAGGCATCATCATTATTACCTTTGCGATTATTATTTTCTCTGTTTACGCGGGATTAGGATTAATGAATTCTGTTGAGTCGTTTGCCAAAATGATTAGACCAATTGCTGGACAATTCGTCGGTATGATTCCTGCTGGATTATTCTTATTAACATCTTTAGCTCTAGCTAGTGGTGTACTTTCTTTATATAAAAAGAAGGCTAATGTTCAAGATTTCTATTCGATAGAAATGCTAGCGAGAAGTGATGTTATTTGTGTTGATAAAACTGGCACTATTACTGATGGAAATTTAAATGTTGTTCACTTAGTTAACTTATCTAAATTTAGCGACGCTGAAATTTCTCAAATTATTCACTCTATTGAAGCATCAACAGGAGATACAAATGCGACCGCGGAAGCTTTGTTAAGACATTTTGGTAGTTCAAAAACATTTGAATGCGAAAAAGTTTTGCCGTTTATGAGTGATAATAAATATTCCGGTGTATCTACTAAATTAGGTGTCACTTATTTATTAGGTGCAATCGAATTCTTAAACGTTAAAGATAAAGAAGCTTTAATTAAACAAAGCGAGGAATATACATCTAAGGGATATCGTTTATTAGTCCTTGCCAAAGGTAATTCTCCTATCAAAGATGATAAATACACTGATGAAGTTGAGGCTATTGCCTTTATTGTTCTTCAAGATCATGTTAAAGAAGATGCTTTAGCAACATTCAAATGGTTCCAAGAAAACAATGTCCAAGTAAAAGTGATCTCTGGAGATAACGCTCTTACTGTTAGTGAAATTGCTCGAGTTGCGGGCATTGCTGGAGCGGAAAAATATGTTTCTTTAGAAGGAATGAGTATCGAGGAAGTTAAAAATATCGCTAATGACTATGTTGTATTTGGTAGAGTCACCCCAGAGCAAAAAGAAGCTTTAGTCATCGCGCTCAGAGAAGCTAAACATACAGTCGCTATGGTGGGTGATGGAGTTAACGATATGCTCGCTTTAAAAAGAGCGGACTGTTCAATTGCAATGAATTCGGGTTCATTAGGTGCAAGAAACGTTTCTCACGTTGTTTTATTAGATGATAATTTTTCCACAATGCCTTCGGTTGTTGGTGAAGGAAGAAGAGTTATTAATAACTTACAAAGAACTGGATCTTTATTTGTCACTAAAACAATATTTGTTGCGGTATTAAGTTTTGTATTCTTAATCGCTGCTTTGATTGATAAAGAAATTGTTTACCCGTTCTCCACAAATAATATGATTCTTTGGGAAGTCTTTGGCATTGGCTTAGTTTCTTTCTTTATTGCGTTAGAACCTGATAGTAAACCAATTAAAGGTGGTTTCTTAAGAAACATTATGAAAAATGCCATTCCATATGCGGTCCTATTATTATTTGCAGTTTTAGCCAGTTACCTATGCCTCGTTTTAAATAAAAATGGTATTTATACAGGAGTTAGAGAATATGGTGTTTCTATTACCGACACCGCTGCTGGTAGATACGGTGCTACTTCAATTGCCATCTTGTCTTTCTCTATCTTGTCTATGTTTGTTTTATATCTTACTTGTCAACCTTTAAATCTTTATAGAGGTATTGTTGTTGGAGCATTTGCCGCTCTACAAATTGGTGTTATTCTTGCCTTTACTTTCTTAGGCGGAGAAACCAATGTTTTAAATATTAACTTTGATCGTTTAACAGGAGAAAACTGGGTCGCTATTGTCGTGATAGTGACATTATTAGGATTCTTAGCTGTTACAATAAATTCCATTTATGGAAATATGCAAAAAATTAAAAAGAAGGAAAAAGATAATGAAAATTAATCCAGAAGTATTACAAGCTTTAAAAGAAAACAGACCAGTGGTCGCGTTAGAAAGCACAATTATTAGCCACGGCATGCCTTATCCAAAAAATGTTGAAACTGCCTTAAAAGTTGAAGAGACTATTAGAGCTCACGGAGCAGTCCCTGCTACTATTGGAATTATTGATGGTGAACCAATTGTTGGTATGACACCTGAAGAAATCGAAGAATTTGGAAAAAGAAAAGGTGTTCTTAAAGTATCTAGAAGAGATTTACCTGTGGTGTACGCTAAAAAGTTATGGGGAGCTACTACAGTAGCAACCACAATGATTATTGCTAACCAAGCTGGTATCGAAGTCTTTGTTACTGGTGGTATTGGTGGAGTTCATAGGGGGGCAACAGAAACTATGGATATTTCTGCTGACTTACAAGAGCTTGCTAAAACTAATGTCACTGTTGTTTGTGCTGGAGCAAAGGCTATTTTAGATTTACCTTTAACACTTGAGTATTTAGAAACTATGGGTGTTCCTGTTTTAGGATTTAAAACCGAAGAACTTCCTGCATTCTATAATTCTCACTCTGGATTAAAAGTAGATTATAAAGTTGAATCTGCTTATGAAATGGCAAAGATTATTAAAGCTAAACGTGAAAATGGTTTAGTAGGCGGCATTTTACTTACAAATCCAATTCCAGAACAATATGAAATGCCTAAAGATGTTATCGATAAAGCGATTGACACTGCTTTAAAAGAAATGGATAAACAAGGTATCAAAGGAAAAGAATGTACCCCATTCTTACTTAAGACTATTACCGATTTAACTGGTGGTGACTCTTTAGAGAGTAACATCAAATTAGTCCTAAATAACGCTGCTGTAGGTAGCGAAGTAGCTAAGGAATATTGCAAAATAAAATAACTTTATGAAAACAGGACACGCACTTGCAATTACTTTAAAAGATATGATGTCCAAGCAACCGCTTGAGAATATCTCTGTTTTAGAGTTGTCTAAAAAGTGCGGTATCTCTAGAAAAACATTTTATTATCATTATCACGATACATATGATTTATTAACTCAAGTATTCTTAGAAGAAAAAATTCCTGGTGTTAATAATGCAACAACCTTTCAAGAACTTATCGTCTTTGTTTTTGAATACTATAAAGACAACCAAGCATTTGTAGATGCAACATTACAAAGTGCAGGCAGCGACTTATTTTCAGAATTTGTTTATAACGTTTTTTATACCACTGCCTTAAAGTTTATTAAAAAGATCGATGAAGACAACATTCTTCACCCAAATACCAAGAAATCAATTGCTAGATTTTATGCTTATGGATATGGCAATTCCACTGTTTATTATTTGACCAATTACAAGAACAAAGCCCTTATCGGTTTAATGAATTCTTTTAACTTTATTGATAAGGAAAATTTTAAGAAAAATGTGCAAAAAGCCATCAATTTGGAGAAAAAACAATGAAAAACTTTGAATTTGTATCTCCCACCAAAATATATTTCGGATCAGGAAAAGAAAATGATGTTGGCTCCATTTTAAAAGAATTTGGAGCTAATAGAGTTTTAATTGTTATTGGTAAGAATTCAGTTATTAAAAGTGGTTTATTAGAAAGAGTGGTTGTTTCTTTAGGAAAAGCTTCTATTCCTTTTGAATTACTTAGAGGAGTAAGGGCAAATCCAACATTTGATTTAGTTGAAGAAGGATTGTCTATTATTCGCACTCATAAAATTGACTTCATATTAGCAATTGGTGGAGGTAGTGTGATTGATACTGCTAAGTGTATTGCGGTTAACTTCTATCATAACGGTGGAGTCAAAGATATCAATTTACATAAAGCAATACCAACTAAAGCATTACCTGTTGGAGTTATATTAACTATTTCAGCTGCAGGAAGCGAATTATCAAATTCTTGTGTTATTCAAGATGATGCAACTGGTATTAAAGTTGGATTTAATTCTGATTTAGTTAGACCTGTCTTTGCAATTGAAAATCCGGAGTTAACTTATTCATTACCAAAAGAACAAATTGCTTATGGTGTAGTGGATATTTTAATGCATACATTAGAAAGATATTTTTCTGAGAGTGATAAATATGAACTTGCAGATGAGTTTGCTTTAGGATTAATTAAGAATGTTTTAGAAGTTGGATTACTTGCATATCAAAATCCTACAAATTACGAATATCAATCTGCTTTAATGCTTGCCTCTTCTTTATCTCATAATGGATTAACTAGTATTGGCAAAAAATACTATATGCCAGTACATCAATTAGAGCATCCTCTTAGTGGATCATTCCCACATATCGCTCATGGTTTAGGACTAGCAATCTTATTCCCTGCTTGGTGCAAATATTATTACAAATACGATATTGATAAATTCACCACTTTAGGGGAAAGAGTGTTTGATATATATTCTGGAGATAAAGAGCAAGATGCTTTAGCGACAATATCTGCTTTTGAAGAATATTTTTCTCGCATGGATCTCCCTAATAAATTATCTGATTTAGGAGTGAAGAAAGAAGATATTGAATCTTTAGTAAATAAAGTCACAAACAATAACACACGCACTGTTTATCATCATACAAAACCAATAAATGATGAAGTCGCACGCAAAATATATTATTCTTGTTTATAACAAATTATGAAAAAAGAGAGCATTTTTGGAATTATCATGTACCTACTCATCTTCGCATTTGCGGTGGTGTATGGTTTTACTGTTCTTCAAAGGCATTTCCAAAATTCGGCAATGACTGCTGTGTGGCAATATGCCTTATATATCATTGGCTGTATTGTTGTAGGAATTATATTAAGCGCGATATTATTTGAATTTGGCCACGCCTTAGGAGCAAAAGCTGGTGGATATAAGATTGTTAAGTTTACTATCTTATATTTCACTATTTATGTTGATAACGGTAAACATAAGTTTGGCTTTAGAAGATTTAATGGATTAACTGGAGAAACATTAATTGTTCCTAATTATGCGAAGAAAGAGAAACCAAATCCTCTTCCTTATTTGTTATATGGTCCTTTCTTTAATTTATCTTGGTTTGTAGGAGCGTTAATTTGTTTCTTTTATTTTAATAAAACTGGATCTAAATTTGACGGGGATGTCGCATATTCTTTCTTAACCGTTGGGATTATCTCTTTAATTTTATTTATCTATGATATTATTCCAATTAAAAGTGACGTATCCACTAATGGATATCAACTTTTCTCTTTATTAAAAAGCAAAGATTATCAAGGCTATAACGATTTATTAGCCGCGAGTAATGATCATAATGGTTCTACCGCTGTTAGCGATGATAAAAAAGTCGATAAACCAGTTAAACAAGTTAATCTTAATCGCGCTGAAGGGAAATTATTAAGTGTAGCGACTTTTATTGATGAAAAGAAATATGATGAAGCTTCTAAATTAATTGAAGAAATATTAGCGAAACCTGAAGAATTAACAAGTAAACCATTCTTAGAAGTTAACGAACAAAAAATATACATTAAGATTATGACTACCCCATTTGAAGAAATGAGTGAATATTATAATAATGAGATATCTTTATCTCAAAAAAGAGATATTTCTAGCGATCACACTTTAATTGGAATTAGAACATATATCTTAATGGCGGGTTTATTTGATAAATCACGAAGTGAGTGCGCTTTAGCTTTATCAAAAGTTGCTAAAGCATATAAAAACACAATTCCTAGCCGTAAACATCCTGAACTAGTGTTATTTAATGAAGCATTAGAAAAGGTGTGCCAAGCACACCCTAAATGGGAACTTGATATTTATAAACTTTACGAATAATTAGATATTAAAGAATAGTGGATTTAATATTTGTGTCCAAATTAAGAAATAAGTAATTAAAGATACGATATCAACAATAGTTGTAGTAAAAGGCCCACAGACCACTGCTGGGTCTAATTTTACTAATTTAGCTAAGAATGGAAGTGAACAACCAACCATTCTAGAGATAATCATTGTGACAAATAATGTTGATGCTACTAAAGTCGCAATTAGAAGTTCTCCATGGATTAAACCGATTTTATCAGATAACTGTATAGAAGAAGTGTCAACAATACCAACACTCATCTCAAACATTAGCCATCCAAAAGCAAAAACAGCAACGATGCCGCCAATTAAAGCAGCAACACGTAATTCTTTCCAGGCTACTTTCCAGTAGTCTTTTTTATCAAATTCATCAAGAGATAATGACCTAACTATCATGGTAGTGGTTTGTCCACCAGAGTTTCCTCCAGCATCCATAATAAGTGGGGTGAATACCGCTAAGATAGCAAATTTACTAATCTCCGCTTCAAATCCAGAAAGAATTAAGGTTGAGAAGACTTGTAATATCATTAAAGCAATAATCCAAGGAACACATTTCAAAACAAGTTTATATACAGGTGTCTTTAAATATGGATCAGACATATCAGAGATAGCTGCCATACGAGCAATATCTTCACTGGTTTCTTCTTCCATAATGTCAACAACGTCATCGATGGTGATAATACCAACGATTTTGTTTTCATCATTAGTAACTGCCATAGCGGTTAAATCATAACGTTTGAACATTTTAGCAACATCTTCTTGGTCGTCATTAACATTACAGGAGACAAAGTCTCTATTCATAATGTCTGATAAGTTTTCATCTTCTTTTGCGAAGATTAAATCATCTAAGTCTACTGTTCCAGTAAGTGTTCTTTTATTGTCTCTGACAAAGATTGTATAAACAGTTTCAGCATCTTTACCTTTTTCTCTAATGAACTTGATGGCATCTTTTACAGTGACATCTTCTTTCATTTCGATATATTCGGTAGTCATGACACTGCCAGCAGTATCTTCTTTATAGTTTAAAAGTTTATTAACATCGTTTCGCATTTCTTTAGGGCAAACTTTTAAAACCCTGTTAACAATGTTAGCTGGTAATTGTTGAATAGCATCGGTAATATCGTCAGCGTAGGACTCATTAATAAGATCAACGAGTTCTTTATCTGAGAAAGCATTAATAATTAATTCTTGTTGGTCAGATGATAATTCTGCGAAAAACTCAGCAGCGTATTCGTTATTTACGACTTTGAAGATATATAAAAGAGTTTTGACATCATCAACATCTTCAACGGCTTCTGCAATATCAATGTTTGGAACAGTATCAAAAATTTCGATGACTTTTTGTCGATCGCGCTTTTCTACTGCAGTTAATAGCTGCTCTTTTAACTCTTCAATTTCGATTTCTTCCATACCTAATCAAAATTATAAGCATTAAAAAAGTTGATAACAAACTTTTTTTGTTTAGCTACCAACTTATTGTTTTTTACTTTCCAGAAACAACTAATTTAGAAACGATGACAGAAGGACAATTAGTGCCGCTCATAAACTCTTTACTGTCATTACCTACATAGGACACTGAGTTAAATAGTTTAACTAAGTTACCGGATACTGTAATGATATCGAGTGGATGATCAATTTTTCCGTCTTTAATTAAGAATCCTGTTGATTGAAGCGAGAAATTACCTGTTCTTGAGTTTAATCCAGCGTGTAAACCTGAAACATCGGTAATATAAACACCATTACCAATTTCTTTGAATAGTTCTTCCTGAGATTTCTTTCCAGGTTTCATTTTTAAATATGTTGGTGCTGTATAGACTTTACTACCTGAGGTAACACCATTACCTGTAGATTCAACACCATCTTTAGCAGCAGTTGTTAAGTTATACAGATAGGTTTGCAAGACTCCATTTTTGATAATTGCTCTATTAGAAGTAGCGACGCCTTCATCATCGAACGATTTTGCAAAAACAGTTTTATTAATTGGCAAATCCTCGACTGTAACCTTTTTAGAAGCTACTTTTTGACCTAATTTTCCAATAAATAAAGATGAATTCTTTTGCACATCTTCTGCAATTGCGCTTGAAATATAAGCGGACATCAATGAAGAAACAACAGATGGCGCTAAAACTGCTTTGTAGGTTGACGATTCGCAAGGAAATCCACCTAATTGAGAAACTGTTTCTTTAGCAATAGCCTTCACTAAATCAGTTGGGACAAATTTTTCAAAATCATTTCCAAAATATAGCTCAAATCCAGTCTTTGTTTGTTCTTTTTCTTTAGCTACTGCAGAACCATAATACGCAAAGAAATTTGATTTTTGAGAAAGTTTCAATCCGTGAGTATTTATGATAGTGGTAGAGTTACTTGTCTCGTCATAAGCAACTGTTGCCACTTCAACAATTCTTGGGTCAGCGTTTTTTAACTCTTTTTCAATTTGTTTTGCAATTTCAATTTTCTTTTCTACAGGAATATTGCCTAATTGACGATTAAAAGTATTAATTTTTCTGTATTTTTTGCTTCCTTTAAAGATAAATACAGGATCATCATTTTCTACAACTGAGGCGTTGGCAATGATTTGTTCAACAAAATACTCTGCCATTTTGTTATTGTATACATCGCTAGCAATAGAACCCATTTTTCCTTTATAAATTCCACGTGCATAAAAGCTATAAGACTTATTATTTGAATATGAATCTATTTCTCCATGGAACAAGGAGAATGATAAAGAACTAGTTGATGAGAATGTAAATTCAGCTTCTTCAATTCCAGCTTTTTTAGCTAGTTCAAAAAATCTATCGAATTTCATTATTTTAATTCTCCTCCTCTTCCGCCAACTAAAATTTCGCTAACACGAATAGTAGGTTGTCCAACATTTGTGCGAATACTTCCACTTGCGGCCCCGCACATACCTTGAGCCAAGGCTAAATCGTTTCCTACCATATCAATCTTTTTAAGGATATCTTCGCCTTTTCCAATTAAAGTTGCTCCTTTTACTGGTTCAGCGATTTTTCCATCTCTAATGATATAAGCTTCAGAACATCCAAAATTAAATTCGCCTGTGGTTGGATCAACAGATCCTCCATTAAACGAAACTGCGTATAAACCTAATTTAGTAGCTTTAATAATATCTTCTGGATTTGATTTTCCGTTATCAATATACGTGTTACTCATTCTACTTGTTGGGCAATATTTATAGTTTTGTCTACGACAAGATCCGTTACCTTCTTTGCCCATTCTTCTACCATTAAAGTCATCAATCATGAAGTTAACCAATTTTCCATCTTTAATTAAGACACGTTTTGTTCCTAAATTACCTTCATCATCGATATCAATTGATCCCCAAGCATTAGGAATAGTGGAATCATCGACTGCGGTAACGATTGGAGAAGCAATCATTTCTCCTTCTTTTCCTGCAAAACAACTTAATCCTCTAGAAACAGCACTTGCTTCAAGTGGGTGTCCACATGCTTCATGGAAAAGAACTCCACCCCAACCGTTTCCAATAACAACTGGCATTTTTCCGCTTGGGCATTCTTTAGCAGAAAGCATTAATAATGCTGTATCAACAGCTTTAAGTGCTGATTCTCTTGGTTTAACTTTATTTCTAAAATATGAAATATCATCTTGGCAACCTGGTCCTTCAAATCCCGTTTCCATACCAGTTTCGTCTGCGACTACTACTGAGTAAGCGAGTCTAGCAAACTCAGTTTCTTTTTTAAACCATTTGCCTTTTGAATTATAGACAGCAACAAAGCGATAATTGCTTCCAAAACTACCTATATATCTTACGATTCTAGGATCTTTTAATTCTTCTATTGCGTTAGTGCCTTCTCTAATTAAAGCGATTTTTTCTTCTTGAGTTAAGGTTTTATAACTCTTTTTAATTGGATTTCTATTAGGTGCTTTAATTAAATCTAAGTGGTCTACTGTTAGGATTCTCTCTCCATTAAAGGATTTATTTAATGAATCCGCTAAAGACATAAGTCCTTTTTTGGTTAAATCGCTTGTATAACCATATACGCATCTATTTTCTTTTAATATTCTTAAGCCAACTCCAGAAGTAATTCCTGTTGAAGAAGTAGAAACCTTACCGTTTTCAATGGTAATACCTGTTCCAATACTATCTTCAAAGAATATTTCAGAGTAGTCAGCGCCAGTTTCTAACATTTTGTTAAGAACTTCTATAGCTAATTTTTTACTTAACATGACTAGCCTCCTTTACAAAGTATATATATTTTAAGATATTAATATCATTAAAATAAAGATTTTTATTCACGTCGTGTTCTATTAAAATAGAAGTGATATGAAATTACGTATTAACATGCTTAGTAGTGCTGAAACTGTTAAAGGACAAGGGGTTGCTAGTGCTTTTAGAGAACAAGTAACTCTTATCCAAGAAATGAAAGATGATTTTGAAGTTGAAATTAACTCTAAGTCATCTAAATTTGACATCTACCATATCCATACAGTTGATCCTAAATATCGTATACGAATGAACAAAAAACATTTAAATATCATGTATGTTCACTTTGTTCCCTCTAAAAATGACGGGAGCCTTAAATTGCCTAAACTAATTAATAAAGTTTTTAATAGATATGTTGAAAAAACATATAGAAAAGCAGATGAAATTATTGTTGTTAATCCATCTTTTATTTCAGAGTTAGAAAAGATAAAAATTCCAAAAGAAAAAATAACCTATATACCTAATTTTGTTGATCATGAAAAATTTAAACCTTTGCAAAAAGATGAAATTAATAAATTAAAACAAAAATACGGTGTTCCAGTAGATAGATTTATAGTTCTTGGCTGCGGACAGATTCAAACTAGAAAAGGATTTGATGATTTTGTAGAAGTCGCTAGACAAAACCCTGACATGACTTTCATTTGGGCGGGTGGATTTAGCTTTGGCAAAATTACTGATGGATATAAAAAATATAAGAAATTATTGGAAAACTTACCTCAAAATATGATTCATTTATCCATTATCGACAGAGAATACATGAATGAAATTTTTAATATTTGTGATGTTTTGTTTATGCCTTCATTCATTGAATTATTCCCAATGACAATCCTAGAAGCATGCAATGTTTATAAACCTTTTTTGGTTCGTGATCTAGATTTATATAAACCGATTCTATTTCAAAGATATTGTCATGGAAAATCAGTTGAAGAATTCAATAATGAACTTAATAAACTAAAAAATGATATAACCTACTATAATGAATGTGTCGAGAACTCTAAATTTATATCTAGTTTTTATAATAAAGATATATTAAAGAAGACATGGAAAGATTATTATTTTAGAGTTTTTGATAAATGGATTACAAAAAAGAATATGAAGAATATAAAATAGTTAATGAGGTATTAAAAAATGAATAAGTACATGAGAATGGCGATTAATGAAGCAAGAAAAGGAATTAGAGCTGGTCACGGCGGTCCTTTTGGTGCGGTTATAGTGAAAGATGGAGTAGTTGTCGGCAAGGGACATAATCAAGTTTTAAAGAATAATGATCCTACTTGTCACGGCGAAATGATGGCAATTCACAAAGCCTGTAAGAAACTTGGAACATATGACTTAAGTGGATGTGAATTATATACAACTGGTGAACCATGCCCGATGTGTATGTCCGCAATTTTATGGGCTAACATCGAGAAAGTATTCTATGGTTGTAACATAATTGATACAGAAGAAATTGGGTTTAGAGATGCTAAATTCTATGAGATGCAAAAACCTGGAGAAAGAGAAAAACTAGTTATTGAGTTAGATAGAAAAGCCTGTTTAAAACTTTATGGCGAATATACTAGACTCAACCATACAATTTATTAATCTAAGATAGCGGGCTAGAAATAAATGGCCCGCTTTTCTGTTTGACAGGCATGT
>DDQE01000005.1 GCA_002342545.1 Caryophanales bacterium UBA2450 | reverse complement strand
TGGTCGAATTCTATAATACAAGGAAAAGTTTATGGCAGAAAGAATCTTAACCGGTATTAAACCAACTGGGCAATTAACATTAGGAAATTATATAGGCGTACTCAAACATTTACCTAAAGAGGTAGATAGAGGCGAGTGTTTTTATTTCATTGCTGATTTACATGCCTTAACTTTACCAATTGATCCAGAAGTATTAAGACAAAATTCTATTGACCTTGCTTGCTTTTATATGGCAGCAGGCTTAGATACTTCTAAAGTTACTTTATTCCTTCAAAGTTCCGTTTCCGCTCACGCTGAAATGAACGCGATCATGCAAAACTATTTATATATGGGTGAATTAAGTCGTATGACTCAATTCAAAGATAAATCTTCAAAGATGAAAGAATCCGCTATTGGATTAGGTTTATTCGCCTATCCTGTATTAATGGCCAGTGACATCATTTTATATGATGCTTCGATTGTTCCGGTAGGAGAAGACCAAAAACAACACGTTGAATTAACTAGAGACTTGGTCAATAGATTTAATAATAGATACGGCGATATTCTTACTATGCCTAAACCAGAAATGCGTAAAGTAGGAGCAAGAATTATGTCGCTTAGTGACCCAAGTAAAAAGATGTCAAAAAGTGATCCTAAAGGCGATATCTTCCTTAAAGACGATTTAGCAGTCATAAGAAAGAAAATTATGTCTGCAGTGACTGATTCTGGAAGCGAAGTCAAATATGACGTTGAAAATAAACCAGGTATCTCTAACTTATTAACAATCTACGCTTCACTTAAAGATATCAGCATTGAAGAGGCTGAAAAAGAATTTGTCGGCTATCGATACGGAGACTTTAAAAAAGCAGTTGCCGATGTTGTCGTTAATGAATTAGATACTTTCCAAAAGAAATATAGAGAAATCTTAGAATCTAAAGCCTATGAAAAAGTCTTATTAGAAGGCGCTAAAAAGGCAAATGAAGTCGCGAATAAAACTCTAAATCGAGTTAAGAAAGCGGTAGGGCTATTAAGTTTATAAGAAAAAAGGACTCCAGTCCTTTTTATTTTTGCTTTTTATATCTTGTTTCGCTTTGAGGTCTTCTACCAAATAGCACCGGAAGAACATCACCAACTTCAAGTTTTCCTTGAATGATATTATAGGCTGCATCAATAATTGGTAATTCTACCTTATATTTCATTTGTAGTTGTTTAGCAGCAATAAGAGCGTTAACTCCTTCAACCACCATTCCAATTTCTTTTAATGTATCTTCTAAGGAATAGCCTTTTCCAAGTAAAACACCAGCGTTATGGTTACGGGAATGGGTACTAGTTGCAGTAACAACTATATCTCCAATACCAGCTAAGCCATAAAATGTTTTTGTTTTACAGTGCATCTTTTTACCTAGTCTAGTGATTTCTGCTAATCCTCTAGTAATAATTGCGGCTTTCGCGTTATCTCCATAACCTAAGCCTTCTGACAAACCAGCGGCTAAAGCGACAATATTTTTAAGCGCACCACAAAGTTCTACGCCTCTAATGTCTTTATTTGTATAAACACGAAGAATATCGTTAGAGAATTCTTTTTGCACAATTCGACGTGCTTCTTTATTTTTAGAAGCAGAGACAATACAAGTTGGCTGACATATCGCCACTTCTTCAGCGTGAGTTGGCCCGCTTAAGGCCGCTATTTTATAGCCTTTTCCAAGAACATCTTCCATGATTTCACTCATAAAATAGTGAGTATCTGGTTCAATACCTTTAGCGACACACACTAAAATTTGTTTTTTATTAATATATGGTTTAGCTTTTGTAACACTAGCCCTAATATATGGAGATGGGGAAGCAAAGATAATAATATCTTTATTAATGCATGCTTTATCGACATCGTTAGTGAATTCAATTTTATCAGTTAATTGACAATCTAAATGTGGATGCCTATATGTTTTAACTAATGACTCAGTTTCTTCTTTAAAAGAAGAATATAAAGTGACTTCATGTTCATGAAGAGCGAACATATTAGCTAAAGCGGTACCCCACGTACCAGAACCTAATATTCCGATTTTAGACATATTAAATACCTAATAGAGCCTTAAATTTTTCGTAAAGTGATTTTGGTTTAGCTTCTGCTTCTTTTAATGAATTAGCTTTAACACCAATATAGAATTTCACTTTAGCTTCTGTTCCAGATGGACGGACCGCGATGGTCGTGCCATCTTCAAAATATAATTTAATGACGTTACTCTTTGGTAAGTCAATTTTCTTACAGATATCTTTTGCTTTACTTAATGATAATTGATAATCATCAACTTTAACGACTTTGTTGTCGTCTAATTCAATAAACGGATTAGTTCTTAAGCTTGTCATCAAATCTTTCATTTGTTGATCTCCAGCAGATCCCGCAAAAGCGATTGAGTAGACCTGGTCTTCATGATAGCCAAAGCGCTTGCCAAGATCTTCCCACACCATATCTAAAGTCTTACCTTGCAAATGATAATATAAAGCCATTTCACTATACATTGTAATAGCTTGTAAGCCGTCTTTATCTCTAGCAAATGGAGCGATTAAACAACCATAACTTTCTTCATAGCCAAATTCAAAGAAGTGACCGCCACCATGTTTTTCATAATAATCGATACGATTGCCAATAAATTTAAATCCAGTTAAGAATTGTTCGGTTTTTACTCCGTAATAAGAGGCAACTTCTTCTCCTAAAGAAGATGTGACCACTGTGTTATACATCACTCCGTCTTTATGTAATAAACCTCTTTCTTGTCTTACATGAAAAATATAATCCATTAACATCGCCGCACTTTGATTACCAGTTAAGGTTTTATATTCACCTTTACTTGATAAATAGGCTAAACCACATCTATCTCCATCAGGGTCAGTCATCACTACAAGTTGAGCCCCAATTTCTTTTGCAAGTTTTATTGGCTCTATATAGCTTCTTGGGTCTTCTGGATTTGGAGATAATGTTCCTGAGAAATCTGGATCTGGATCACATTGAGATAAGACTGGATACACTTCATAGCCAAGGTCTTTATATACTCTCATGGCATTAACATAAGAGGTACCGTGATTAGGAGTAAAGACAATTTTAAATCCTTTTTTATTCAAATCATTGTTTAAAACAATGGACTCTACGAGTCTCACATATTCATCATCGACTTTTTTAGAAAGAGTAATCACTTCAGCGGGCTTAGCTACTGGGGTATATTCCACTTCAAGTTCATTAGGAAGTTCACCAATAATATCTACAAGTCTAGCAATTTTATCAGGGACTAATTGGCAACCAGTTTCATCATAAACTTTATAGCCGTTATGTTCTTTAGGATTATGGCTAGCAGTAATCATCACTCCACCAATAGCCTTCATATATCTAACAGCGAAAGATAATTCAGGAGTAGGTCTAAGAGAATCAAAGATATAAGCTTTAATTCCGAATTCAGAAAGAATTTTAGCGGTTAATAAAGTAAATTCTCTAGACATATGTCTATTATCATGAGAAATCACAACACCTGCACTTTTGGCGTTTTCATATTTTTCTAATAAGTATTTGGCAAATCCCACTGTCGCTTTTTTGACAGTAAATTCATTTAATCTATTAGTTCCTGGCCCTAAAATACCTCTCATACCAGCAGTGCCAAATTCAACATCTTTAAAAAATGCATCATCAATTTCTTCTTGGGTCATTTTTCTTAAGATTTCTTTGTCAGATTCGCTCACTTTCGGTGATTCTAACCAACGCTTATAATTTTCAGTAGTAGCCATATTATTCTCCTTTGATACTATTTATTAAATTTAAGAATTCATCATTTAATGAAATCTTAAAAGATCTTCTTGATAAATATTTTAACGGATTATTTAATTTATGGAAATCTAATTGATATGCTTCTAAGAATTGATTTTTGAATCCGTACTTAGATTCGATTTCTTTGTTTAGTTCATAATCCCCATATTTAGAATCTCCCACAACTGGATGATTAATATAAGCCATATGGACTCTAATTTGATGAGTTCTTCCTGTTAATAACTCAACTTCTAAAAGCGTATATCCTTTGAATGTTTCCACTACTTTATATCTAGTAATAGAAGGTTTACCTTCATTAGATACAGAAACACGCTGCGATTTGCTATTTTTTAATAAAGGAACGTTAATCTCCCCGTCTTTACTTATTTCGCCTTTTACAAGAGCTAAATAACGTTTAGAAATTACGCTTTTATCGTTAAGAGCTTCTGATAAATATCTTAAAGTCGCTATATTTTTGCCAAAGACCACTATTCCTGCAGTGTTTCTATCTAATCGATGAGCCGGAGCGGGTTTATATCCTAGATTCTTATTTGGATCATACTCACCCTTATTTATTAAATAAGAAATCACCATTTCATCTAAAGCATTAGAGTCTTCTATATTTTTTTGCACTAAGACACCACGAGGTTTATTTACTAATAAGATATTTTCATCTTCATAAATAATCCAATTAGAAATATCTTCAACTTGTTTCGATTCAACTTGTCTTTTAAATTCTTCTAATTGAGAGTCGGTAATATAAATAGATATTTCTTCTCCACTAGAAATAGGATATTTCTTGTCTTGCCAGTGCCCGTTAACTTTAACATCTTTTTTACGGAATAATTTATAGATAAAAGATAAAGGTGCTTCACTTAATGCCTTTTTCACAAATTTTTCAAGGGTTTGTCCCTCTTCTTCTTTTTTTATAATAAAAGAAATCATAACTTCTTTTTCTATTCTACTTTGATATTTATTATAAATAAAGTTTTACAGTTAAGAATTGTTTAGATATAATACTATTCGCAGCCAAAACACGGAGGAATACCCAAGAGGCTGAAGGGGCGGGCTTGGAAAGCTCGTAGTCTGTAACAGGAGCGAGGGTTCAAATCCCTCTTCCTCCGCCATCATCGATTCTCGAGACACGTACAAATAAATGCGTGTCTTTTTTCTTTGTTTAATATACTTAAGTATATTATAATAACCACTTCGAATGATTAGGTCTTTCTGAAGAATGTCGAAATTCTATTTTTTGCCATTTCAATAGGGTTACCCTTTAAACCCCAAAATAATCTGGACGGACACGAGGGTTTAAATCAAGCGCCCATATTTAAATATTGCTTAATGTTTTTCAATAAGTTTAATGTAATATTTTGCGTAAATACGCATTTTTAAGCAATCAAAATATATTATTACAATCTAAATAAAATACTTCACAACAAAACTAGTTGATATAACGAAAATATATTTGACAGTTTTTAAATCTTTTATAGATTTTGTTTTACTATTTAGTAATGATTCAATATCTAACTTTAGAGATTGGGGTTTAGATATAGAATTTTACAGGAACGAGATTATTGTGCGTGATATCATCATTGTCTATTTTTTATATACAAGATAAGGACCGCTATACATTCCTTTGACTAACATATATTCACTAGATTCTTTACTAAAAAACAAAGATATCACATTCTCTTGATTGGAAATGTAGATTTGGTCATTACTTAAGCTTTTTAATACTAAATCGCCGTAAATGGATTTATACAAACTGTAATCCTCTTCATTGCAGATATAACCTATAAAATCTCCCACCACAGTGAAAAATGATTCTTTGCTAATCACATTATACTTCGAGTATACTTCGAGACCAACATCTATTGTTTCTGGGATGTTGTAATCCAATTCATTAAAATCAACACCTGTTTTAATGTCGTATGAATAAACAGCATATGGCGTTATCAAATAATGGTCACTAATTGTTTCTTTAATCTCATCTTTACGATAAGTCAAATATAATTTTGTGCCATCTGTCATTGAAGAAATAGATGTCGTTGAGTAATCTTTATTGACAGCAAAATATGTTTGTTCTGTGGTTGTGTTAATATGATAATTGGATTGCAAATCTGGGGAATATAAATCATAATTGCCACTTTGTTCTCCGGGGATATCTCGTTTTTCAACCATCAATTCGAGCACATCAGCTCTGTCAACATCGCAGGAAATGATTTTACCATTATCATCTTCCGCAACTTCTATAATATCTCCTGCATTTAGCAAATTATTGACCTCTAAATGCTCGTATTCAGAATTGGAAAGATTACGATAAGCAAGAGCAACATTAGATTTATTATGAGAAAAAACAGTTTCACATATATATTTTTTTCTTTCCTCTATTGAATCGTTATTATTTGAAGCATCGTTTGAACTGTGTTGAGACTCAGTATCAATTTCAATATTTTTGAATGCATTGCACGATGTAAGGGTGGCGAAAAAGGCGAAGGGGCACAAAACTAATCTTGCAATATTATTCGCTTTCATTCAAATCTCCTCCAAATTATTAGGCGTAATAGACAGAGAGATCGCCAATAGAAATTCTGCCTTTGTTCCTGTCGCCAACAGCATCTGATGTAGTGTAAAATCTAAATGATGTTGTCAATTCAGGGAAAGTAAACACAAGATGATCTTGATTAGTTCTGTCTTTAGATAACGTTATATCGTTATGTAAATCTATCAAATTATGATAATTGCCACTCAAATCCTTGTACTGAATATAAGCGGTTGAATTGGCTGCAGAGGTCATCTCACTATTACTCCACATCGAAACATCAAGATCAATCGCGTAGATGTTAATACTGAATTCAAATTCTAGATATGCCAATCCTGCTCCAAGTCTTCTCGGAGATAAATTAATGAATTCGTCATGGATATAACCGCAACGTAATCTCTTTGTATTAAAAGAAATGCTTCCTTGGATTGCGGATTGTTGAACTTGACTATACGGATAGGCATCGGTAAATCCATATTCAGAAGGGGAAATTGTAAAATGTTGCGCATTAATAGTCGGTTTGGCTTTTAATGTTCTAACTTGCGCATAATTTGTATCTGTCTTGTTCCTCTTTAAAATAAACGAAATCGAACTAGTTGTGTTGTTAATAATTAAGCTCCATTGATTTCTTGATAAAGTCAATTTGTTATTAGAAGTGTGTAATGAAACGATATTCGTTGATGAATAACCATTTCTAATATACAAATCAAAACTTTCATCTGAGTCATATACATCCTTCATCCAATACAATGTAGGTGGAATATTTTTGAAATTTGGTTCAACCCTAAACAAAATTTCATCACTTAAATTACATCCGCAATGTCCCTTTGAACTGATGACATAATTATTTGAATGGACATGTTCGTTTGATGAGTAGTCCAATGAATATACTTGAGTTATTAATGTATAACCAGCGGTACCTCCAAGCAGTTGATAATGGGTACTACCAGATCCCCAACCAAAGTTTGCGTATATTCCGCTCTCATCATATTCATAAGCAACAACAGAATGATAACCAATTTGTACGCCTAGAGAATCGAATTTTTTAATATGAACTACTGCTGGGTCGCCATTATTTATTATGCTTTTTATAATAGAAACGAATTCAGAATTAGATTTGTTAGCATATTCGGTAACGCTTACAGAAACGCCACTGCCTGAATACAAACTGTTAAGGAGAGATTGATAGTCCCAACCGCCAATTGAAGTAGTAAAGTTATTAACAGTGTTGCCGTCGCCATCTAAATGAGTACCATTGTTGTCCGTACCTTTTAATTGATTTTTCAAAACGGTTAGTTTGCTTTGGAAATTATCAGCCATCGTGTCATGACAAAACTGGTAATATGTGCCATAAGAAGAGCTGTAAGCTTGATTTAATACACCTGGCGAAACTAATTTAACAGAAGCTTCGCTCGTTTGGTTACTATCAAATTTGTCGTAGGTCTCAGGGATAATATTATCATTATAGAAAGAGTCATAATAACTCATGGCCTGTATTAACGACACAAAACCACACGAACCAACTGAATTATTTGCTGAGTAGGCATATAGATTCTGAAAATATGTTTTTCTATCGAAAGTTGTTTGCTGATAATAGTTTTGAGAACTATAGTCAACATAGTCTGGACTGCCTTCCGGGTTGTCACAAGGTTCGACTAGGTTATTATAGTAAGCTTTATCAAAATCTTTATTTCCATCCCATTCTTTCGCTATTGATTCCAGCGAATTATTTCCAAAATTTCTAGAATCATTAGAAACACGTGTGGCAGAAATAAAATTAGCAACTGCAAATACAGCAATCATAAGTAATTTAGAAATCATTTTAAATCGCTCCTTTATTTAACAATAATCTACAAATATATTACCATATCGCTTTGTTGTTTAAAGCATTTTCATATAATAGCAATGTTTTGTTTAATGATAGACCCACTTATTTCATCATCAATAGCTTCTTTTCACTAACTTTATCAGTGCCAATCCATGTTGTATGAACGATAAAACTTTTGCAAATTAGTTAGACTGTTAGGGTAAGTGTTTGATAGATATAAATCAAGAAAATACCTTGCTGAATAGATATATTCTAATGTTTTTCGTTATCTTCTATAAATATGGTGCGAATATCGTTATCCTGACTATATTGGTACTGCTTGCAAGTTTAACGTTCCTAATTTGATACTTTTCAATCAAAGTTAACGCATATTCAACTGTATAAAACAAAACCTCCTGATTTGAAGGATAACATACATTATGTATTTACATTAAAATGAATATCTTTTAGGTACGCTGACAGTTGGACGAATCCGGATATTTTTTAATTAAAGAATGCAAGGCGTTGTGCAATCAGTACAATCACTATTACAGTTGCAGTCACAATCGCAGTCACAATCGCAGTTTTGTTCGCAAACACAGTCGCATGCTCCGCGGCAATCACTTGGTCTACAATCATATCCACAATCGCAGTCACAATTGCAATCACAATCAACGTTGCAGTTACAATCCGCTTTATAGTAGCAGCAGCATCCTCTAATTGGCTCCATTTTCACATCAATAAAATCTCCTTTTAAATTTAGTTTTAAAAACAATTCCTTGATTGGTTCCATAAAATCTCCCTCTATTCCTTTATCCATCTTAGTAAGCACCCTCCACCACAACTCTTGTAATTACTACACAAAGAACATTTTTTAAAAGGTGCTTTTAATATAGTTTGATAAATCTTGTAAATTTTATTGCTTTGAAGATATTTCTTTAATGTGTCAAAGTCGTAGTAATCAACATTGTAGCGACCATATTGATAATTGTATAATGAATTGCACAACAACAAGTCTCCATTTTCGTCAAAAATAAGACCCTTTTTCTCTTGCAATTGACAAATTGTTCTAATGTGTGGTTTTGCTATATCTATAAACCCATTAGGAAAAAAACAAAAAGGTATATTAATGTGCACGCTAAATTGCTTTATTTTTTCAAGAAGCTCACCATAGGAATTGACAAATTCCATAATTATATTTCTTTGATTTAAACCATAATTTGAAATTGCATCATTAACAAAGAACGGATTACAAAATGAAATATAAAAATTTTTAGCGCCTAATTCTTTAGCTTTTTTCAAAACACTTACATATCCGTTGATTGTTTTATCAGAAAGAACATATGAAACAATAAATTTTATTGATGAAGATGATAAATTTTTTATTGCTTCAAAAACATTTTCAAAACAATCATTTTGTGTCAATGCACAATAATCTTCTTTCGTTGGTGCTTTGATCGAAATGTTTACTGATTCTAACCCAGATTGTATCAGTTCTTTTAAATATGAATTGTTTGCTAATTTGATTCCGTTTGTTATTAACCCTGTTTTTATCCCTTTTGATTTGCAATATGAAATGATTAGCGGAAGGCTGCTATAGCAAGTAGGCTCACCACCTATAATGTTAACATGTCTTATACCAAATTGTTCGATTATATCGATAATTTTATAGGCCAAATCTTCTTTCATTTCGGAAGCATATTTTGTTCCTTGAGCATAGCACCATTCGCACCGCAAATTGCAATTTCTATTAATGGTTAGCCAAGCACACTGAGGCATGTCCGAAAACCTTACATTTTTCTTCATATTTCTCTCCTAACAATGATTAAAGCAGTCATTTTTCCTCCCTAAACACAATTATTGATACTTGTAAAAATAATTCAGGTAATGTTAGAACCTATTAGCGTATATCGACATTAAAAAATAAAGCGATCTTTTCTATATTCTCTTTTGTAGGTTTTGCCGCATCACTTTCGTATTTCGCAATCACACTACGAGATAAAAATAATTTAGAAGCCAATTCCGTTTGAGTTAAATTATGTTTTTTCTAAGTTCTTTTAGACTTTCGCTAAATTTCACTATGCACAATCCTCCTTACGCTTAAAATATAACTTCAAATAAACAAATTTAATTGTTCTTTTTATGGAACATTTTGTTCTAACAATATGCAAATGGTTTTTGCAATGATTCTTTTGTGGTATTTTATAGCAAGATCTATTGTCGAAACATATAAAGCAATACACTCCAGATTCAAATTGGATTTTTTGCTTGAAAATTGTTTTCTGTTAATCAAAGTTTAGGCTTAGCATTTTTGTTATAAAAATTTATAAACATCCACCTAGAGTTAAAACTATTCTCGTATGTCTGTAGCCTTTATTTTTAGAACTACATTCCATAACAATATAATAATCGTCATCTCCATCAACTTTTACAACAATGCCTTGTGAATAATCTGTCTTCCACAATGGCCTATTTCCATAAAAAGAAGATACAAATGCATTGGTTGGATTTGGCGAATTAATATCAAATCCATTTTTGCATAACCATGCATGATAATTTTTGAGGGCTGGCGGAGCACCCATTATCTGAAAAGACATTAGAATCGCAGATTGTATTTTTAATTCTGATTCAAAATCGATTAGCACATATTCTTGTGTTGGATCTAACTCGTATTCATCCGAAATTATATTTGGATTTTTATACTCAGATAACTTAATATTTATTTATAATCATCCTCTTCTTTTGGCCTAGTAAAATTATATGGTTGGTCATTAGATAGGAATTCATCAACTTTTAAAAATGATTTTGGGTCATTCATCAATATCCACTAATGAAAATTGAATACAATATAAGGATTGCCTATATGGTTCACCAGATGCATTTTTTATATGCACATATTTATCATTTGCTAGAAAAAATATAATCGTCAATTATTTTTAAAATATACTCTTTCAACTCCTCAGTTGGGTTACAAATATTTTGAAGTATAGAATCCCTAAATTCTTCCGCTTCATCTTCAGTATTAAATTCTTTTATTTCACTAAAGTTAATATAAACTTCCCCCTTACTTGAATCGTATTTTTCTTTCAGCCCTTTATCAAAAATCCAAAAAATAAGTCTGGTACCGTGATTTTCGTCATCTTCATTAGCTTTCAAAATAGTATAATAAATGTCATTTTCGTCAAGTGGACTTGTAGAAACAGGAACGAAGCCATTCCTACCGTATATGTAACGAAGCATTTGGACGTCATTACATTCAAGTTTGCAGCCACCGCGTTCTATTGCTAAATCCAAAAGAACTTTTCCAACACCAATATACTTACTATTACCTTTAAATACTGAGATGATTCTACCACTTTTTTCCATTGCTAAACCTGCAGAATAATCTTTTGTCATCAAAAATAAAAAACACTCTCTAGTATAATGTTCGAGACTTCTTAGTAAAACTTGCTCAGTATGTTTAATGGTATTATGATCTTTATGCCATTTGAATTTTTCGTAAAATGTCAAGGCATCAACCTCAACAATATCTTCTTTTGTAGTTATCATAGTTATTGATAGATGTATTAGAAAACAAGTCCTTCAATGAATGTTTCGACAGAAAAACCGTTCTTCACAGCAAAACATATATCTTTATCTTCGATTAAGGAAATAATCTTTTTTGAATCGCCGAACATTTCATTGATTGTCTTGATTACATTTTTTTTAAATTTAATTTCTTCTTTTGCCATTTCAACTATATCTCTACGATTTTATTTTAGCGCACATATTTATAATTTCAACATTATTTTTTAATTCATATGACTCGGAAATCAGTATTTAAAAATTTTTTAGTATAGAGTTAGTTAAAAACATCTTTTTTATGCTTTTTTACGTATTTTGCGAAACATTTCATTACCATACCTAGATTCAATAAAAACCGAGCCTCTGCCAGAGATTCTATGGCGTTTCTTGAATCTCAAAACTAAATATATTGCGAAGAACACTATTATAAATGTTGCTACAAATATAATTAGCCCAATCCGCCAAAAATTACTTGGAAGTAATATAAAAGACAAAAGCGCTCCGATAAATGAAGAAATAGATAAAGACCAGTTTAGAGATTTGATTGCATTTTTCTTTTTCCACATATTTAAAAATATTATACATCGTTAAACCGTGTTTGTTGTAAACAATGTTGTTTTATTGCCAAACAATCAGTTATTAATATTTTCTTACAGTAATTAGGAATTATTGAAATATGAAAAGAGATGTATTGCAATCTAACTGTCAAGCAATAATCAATAGACTATCGACTATAGGGACAACTTTAAAATCAATTTGTCTTTCCTTGGTTATAGGTCTAATTGCCGCTTATTATGGTTCAGCCTTTTTTAAGCTTTTTGAAGTAAATGGAAATTCGTCTTCATTTTTACACCCTAGTATCTCATCTATGAATTACATTTGGTCAATAACCGCTATCTTTTTCAGCGCGACTTTTATTGTCGTCTTTTGTTTTGCTTATCTATCTTCATATTATCTTTCTATAGAGAGAGGATATGTAAACATGTATGAATACGCTGGCATGAAAAAACAATATTACATGCTATATGGGACACTTGGTGTTAAAAACCCATTGGGTACAGATGAAGTTGACTCGGCTATATTTCCTATTCTTTCTCTGAAGACAAAAGAGTATGGCGGTAGCAAGTGGAGTGATAGTGTCGATTATGTAGAAAAAAGCTGTGGAATTACACCAAAATCAATCAATGAACTCAATGATTTTAGCAAGATAAAAAGAACGCGCATTATTAATTGCTTTTTAAGCAAATCAATCTTACCTTATTATATCTCTATTTTTGTTTTGTCCTTGTCTATTATTATTTTCGCGATTATATTATGCTGTTTTGCAAAATAATTTTTTAAATAATTCTTCTATATTTTTTATAATCCAAGGCTTCAATAATTGCTTTTTTGTTTTTGATTCCATTAAGCATTTGTGTAACAAAAAGGCAATTGTCAACAAGGTAAATCTCCGCTTTATATTTTGCAGCAATCATCAATTCTATTCCTTGCCACCTGCCAACAGAATCGTTATAATCGCTAATCAAGATTAATATTATCGTTTCGCCTTTCGAATAAGCGGCTTTGAATTTATTATCAACTTCAAGATGAAAATTGCTATTATACATATCTTTAAAAACCAACAACAACTGTTCAAAATATAGATTTTCGCCTTTATTATTCTTTATATAATTTTGAAAAGCATCTATATTAAATCCCTTTTTTGCAACCTCTTTACGAAGGGAAGATGTTTTGTATGCAATATATGTCATAGAAAAATAATTACTAAACAGGTTGCTATTGTAATTAATGCGCAAAAGAATAAATATAATAATTCTTTTATAACCCTACACTTTGATTCTGTACAAAAGAGATTCTTATCGTATTTTAAAGACAACAAACGCGAATATTCAACAATGTTTGTTCCATTCAGAATATTTTTTGTTTCTAAATAATTAATTGTGACATTTTCATATAAGGCCTCTAGGTCTACCATAACCTTTCTAAAAACATATTGTCGTTTATATGCTTTGTAATGATTGCGAGCCACCAAAAATATAATAAATAATATTGTAAGAAATACTGTAATTATAATTCCGATGTTTTTGCTCCAACGACAATTTACAAAAGTCTGAATAACAATGCCATAGGCTGCTATATAAAGTGGTAAAAACGAAATGATCATTCTATAACAAGATTCAGATGCGTTATCAATTATTTCTTGTACACGATTCATTTCTCTAATAATGCAATCCTGGAAGTAGGCTTGACTAATATTTAAATCTTTTTCCGTTTTTTGAACAATTTCCATATTCCCATAATTCCTAATTACTGTAACAAAATTTTATCAATTTCTTGTTATATTTACAAACAAAAAAACAGGAGGAACAGAAAGCATGAAATTGACAAAATTATTGGATGAATATGTAGATCATTTGAAATCATCATCCAACAAGAGCAAAGAAACAATAAGTGCATATAAGTATGATGTATCTTTATTCATTTCGCATTTTAAGGAAAAATTGTTAAGCAAAATGACAGTTGCATCTTATTTTCAATCGCTAATAAAAGGTGGTTATAAAGCTTCATCAATAAAAAGGAAAAGAATATCGATATCGTTATTTTTGGATTATTTAAATGTTAATAAGAAAATTAAAGTCAATTACACCAAGGAGATTGTTTTGAACATTAAAGATGAAAAAAGCATCCCAAAGACAATACCGGTATCAATCATCAAAAAAATGCTCTTTCACTTATATAATCAAAGAAGCAAATGCGCATCTATGTATGATTACTTCAAATCTAATCGCGATTTAGCGTTATTTGATTTGCTAATAACTACTGGTATCCGTATCAATGAAGCAAGTACCATTAAAATCAACGACATTGACTTTGCCAGCAGAATAATTCTCATTCATGGAAAAGGGAAGAAAGAAAGGATTGCCTATATTCCAAACAATGATTGCTGGTCTAATCTTCAAAGATATTGGAGAATAAGAAAAAATGTTGAATGCCAAAACGATTATCTTTTTTTAAACAAATATAAAGAAAAACTAGGAACTCATTCAATAGATTCACTGTTTAAACAATTGCTGAAAGAGTTGCATATTTCTAGTACATATACCCCTCATTGTCTAAGACATACTTTTGCCACAAATCTTTTATCAAATGGTGGTGATTTGAGAACTGTTCAAGAACTGATGGGTCATTCATCAATATCCACTACTGAAATATATACACATGTCGATTTCAAAAGAAAGAAAAATGTGCTTGATAAATATAACTTTAGAAACAAGTTTAAATTATGAATACTATCGGCAAATTATTTAAAATGGCAGCCATATTTTTTAGTTATTTTTCTATTTCAAAGTTTCGTTTCTAATAAATCATATTGAGATAATGTTTGGCATTTTTGTATTTCGTCATATAGATTACTGCTTATGAAAGGAAATATGTCTTGCAACATGCATAATGAAGTGCCACCTCCGATACTAATACAAAACATTGGTGCCAAAAATGGCACTAAAAATGGCACTAATGTTAATAAAATCAACTTGAAACTACTCAAAAGAATTCTACTCAGTTCTAAAGCAACCCATTACATTAGATGATGCGAGTGATATATCAACTATCAAAACCATTTATGATAACATTATGGTTCAAGGAGAAATTTACTATATAAAAAACGAAGCATAAGTTCCGATATGGTATTTACATCAACTATAAGAAGGCAATTCCTCTTTTTTATTGTGATATGTCAGCGTTGTGACATTTAAGGGTATAATTGATTGTCGTGGCACATACAAATTGTGTGTGCATTTTCTTTTTATCTTATATTTATATATAAGAATAAGTTAAGTAAATTTCAACCCTTTAGCATTTATCTTATTTGACCCAATTTTTTAACCTTTTTAAGGCAACTTATATGCACTAGAAAAAAACTGGATAGACGCGAGGCTTTAAATCATTCATCCATATTGAGAAAAAGAAATCTATGTCTCAAGGTTTCAATTTGTTTTTTATTCTATGATAGACAACGTACATTAGTGAAACTAGAAATTATTAAAAAGTGAATTGCTTGTCCTAGAGATTGTGCTTAATTCATTTGCATCGAATCGTCGCCAAAAGAATAATTTAGAATTAATTCATCTTGTTCGAATATTTCATTATCGTTAAATATTAGTTTTACAAATTCATAGTTAGGAACATATGTGCCTGTGACTATTTCAGTTTGATTAGTAATTACAAATGATCTATCCTCTCCAAAAGAAAGAGAATACTGTTCATCTCCTTCATGACATAGCCAAACATTGCATTGTTCATGACTACTTTTTTCATGAAAATAGAAAGAAACGTTCTTTTCTTCATTTATAAGATTTGTTGTCATAAAATGATTTAAATCTATTTCATCCAACCCAATTGGCTCTGGGTGCAAGCAAAAATCTTCTTCAGTTTTATTATTATAGGCACGAATAGTACCATCCCAACTATTGTCATTTATAACTTTTTCTAAATCATATTCAAATCTGACCGCGTTATTGTGTATTATCATGGTCAAATGAACTAAGTGATACACAGTATCAACTTGAAATCTCGTTTCATCATTCTCAAAATAGCCTACGCCATACCACGGTCTCCCTTTCCCTTCAGCGTAAAAAGCAAAACTATTATCATCTTTAGTCCATTTAGTGAAATAGTAACTTTCAAAATCATCATGAGATAACTGCTTATTATTCGGTGTGCATGAAACACACAGCAATGTCAAAGAAAGAAAGGCAATAATCTTTTTTGCTATATTCATTTGAGAGATTCTCCTAAAATATTGTTAATTTCTTCTCTTAAAGTATTAGAGGGAATAGAATATGAAAAATCAATAATAGGATCACCATTTTTGTCCTTTATTCTAAAAGATACCATTCCTATGCAAAAGCCTTTTTTATCTAAAAGGCATCCTCCAGAACAACCAGGATAAGCTGGGAGATTACTTTGAATATATCTTTGGGAGTAACCATCCACAATTAATTCTATGCTTGGGTTACTTATCAAGCCGTCGTATAAAGATATACCAAGGCCATTTGCATTTGCAAAAGAATAACACAAGTCGCCAGTTTTTGGGTTCGATTCACTAAGTTCAATTATATTTTTTGAAAAAAAGTCATCTGATTTTAATAGAGCTATATCTTTATCCTTATTGAAACCATATAAATAAACTTGACAAACATTTGCTTCATAATCTTTTATGGTAATTTGTGCGTTCTCTATATCATCCTCACAAAATATGAACGAATGATAATTAGTTACATATATTCCTTTTTCATAGGTAGAAAAACATGTAGCATAATTTTTTTCCAAATTATATTCAATAGTTAATTCAAATAACGAAACACGCAAATCATCGAATGAAACAGTTTCACTCAACGATTTTGCAAGTTTTACTCCCAATACAATATTACAAGTAATAGAAAGAATAAGCGTTGATAGGACAACAAAAAACCAAGTCTTTATTTTCATGTCAATTACTCAAAATATAGCCCCAAATGAATTGATTTGTACTATGTGCGCTTCCAAAGAAGTTTTGAATTTGGCTTGCTTCGTACAAATTATTATTTCCGTTATTGTGTGATTCAAATAGCACTTTTCCAAAAGAATCTATGCTATTAGATTTTACATAAATAAAGTGAGCACCGTCAGACACATCTATGCTTCCATCATCATTCATTCCGTTCCAAAAGCAAATAATTGCTTGGCTTCTTGTCGCAAGTTTTGTTTTGAAGCCAGAAAAGTTTGTAAATGAGTAATCAAGTAATTTGTTTCCGTAAAATAATCGAAGCATTTCTGTTTCGCTTTTAGAATAGGTGCTATACCAATTTAAGAATTCACTAACAGCTCTTCCAGATTCATTAATTATTACCCTTATTGCCGTTGCAGCTGATACTGCCACCGTTATACTAATCAAGGGTATAATCAAATCTAATGGTGTCCAAGAACACAAAGCAAATAATAATGGCTCGATAAATGTTAGAGCTAAATTGAGAATTGGCTGCAAGACTGAAGCATAAACAGCTAATAACGATGCTGATGCTACAGGAATAACTATTGTATCTAAATAATCAGGGACAGGATTAACGCCAAGATAACCGCCAAGTAAATCAGCGCCACAGATTTCATAGAGCGCAATTAAGGATGGGAAATCTATATTTGCACCGCTGTCTTTAAGCATATTATAAGCGGCCACTATCCCACATCCAGTCGAATCTATATTTGGTGCCCTCAATTGTCCTAGATTTCTTTCTGAAATGCCAAATTTAAAATTGCCATAGGCTGCTTGACTATCAATATAGTGACCGGGCTGGTTGGTTTGAACTATGTTATGGTTATAGTGTTGTTTTGCCAATTCGACTTTGGCAGTATAGAAGAAATAAGGCAGAGGATTTGTTAAGGACAACGACGGTATGTTAATAATGCCAGCGACCATAGTTTGAGCTTTCGAAAATTGAACAAGGTCCAATGCAACGTCAACAATAGGATAAAGGACGTTTGTTTTGAGCCCTATATCAATTATTGGTCTATCGATAACAAATAACTCTGAACTTAGTTTAGATATATCAATTTTGTTTGATACATCAATATTGCTTGTGAGTATTGTGTTTCCATGAATATCCAATTTTAAATCATATTTTTCAGTTTCGTTATCAATGGTCGGATAAGCATATATCCTCTCAAAAACATCATTTTCACCTGTCAGATCATCTTTTAGGCATAAATCTATAGTCACAATACCAATGGTATCTAATGAATCTATAGATGCATAAAGGGTTTTATTTTTATATTCAGAAGGATTTGCAGTGCTTAATTTTTCAATTGAATAAAAATTTTTAATAGGAGCAGATGCATTAACAACTGTTTGATATCCACCACGTTTTTCAACTTTAAATTCATTAAATGGCTTACTTGAATTTAAAAAATAATCACTATCTATTTCTACAATTTCTGGCTTTTGGGTTTTTGTTTCTTTTTTCGTGTTACACAACATAAAAGTTGCTGAAAAAGCCATAGCCGTTGTGCTTATTAAAATTAAAGATTTTGTGCGCATTATATTTTCTCCTTTTTTTATATTATCACATTTT
>DDQE01000019.1 GCA_002342545.1 Caryophanales bacterium UBA2450 | reverse complement strand
TAATTTTCCTCCCTACTCAATTTAGTAATTAATAACATAGTAATTCTGTCGATTATACTCGACAAAAATATAAGCAATCTGTCGACTATACTCGACAAAAATGTAATTAATAATTTTTGTCCCAATCATATTGATATTATTATTGAATAGATTTAATATTATTTTATAAACAAGGATATATGAATATATTATGAATAAGAAATTAGGTGTTTTACTTGCGGTGTCTTCTCTTCCTTCTAGACACGGCATTGGTGATTTTGGTGATGAATGTTATAAATTCATTGATTGGTTACATAAGAATAAATATCAATATTGGCAAGTTCTTCCTCTTAACCCATTAGGGCCAGGATATTCTCCATATATGTCTACTTGCTCTAATGCTTTAGAGTTTAGATATATCTCTTTAGATTATTTAACTAAGCAAGGCTTAATTAAAAGAGTGCCTGCTTATTTAGAGCATACTAGTAGTGTTGATTTCTATAATGTTGGTGAATATAAGAAGAAATATTTGTATCTTGCTTATAAGAAATTTATGAAGAAACAACCAGAAACACTTCATAAATTTAAAGTAAGAAATAAATGGGTAATGCCTTATGCAACATTTGAAGTATTCAAATGGCATAACGATAATAAGCAGTGGAATGAGTGGAAACCAGAAGATAGAGATTACTACCTCACTCATACCTGTCCACCAGTAAAGTTATTAGATGAAATTAATTTTGTAATATTTATGCAATATGTAGCTTTAAAGCAGTGGAAACACGTTTTAAGTTACGCGAAAAGAAAAGGTATTAAGGTCATCTGTGATATGCCGTTCTATGTTGGATTTGACGGAGTTGAATGTTGGCTTAATAGAGATCAATTCTCTATTGGTCCAGATAACAAATTATTTGAAGTAGGTGGAGTGGGACCTGACGCTTTTAGTGATGTTGGTCAACTATGGGGAACTCCAATTTATAACTTTGAAAAAATGAAAGAAGATAACTATAAGTTATTAGTGGATCGTGTCGGCTATTTAATGAACTTATGTGACTTATTACGTATTGACCATTTTAGAGCTTTTGATACATATTACGTCATTCCAGGAGATGCCACTGACGCGAGAATCGGTGAATGGAAAATAGGCCCTCAAGACGAATTTTTTAATGCTTTATATAAAAAATATCCTAACACTCAATTAATCGCAGAAGATTTAGGTGATTTAAGACCTGAAGTATTAGAGCTTAGAGATCGATTTAATCTTCCAGGAATGTTTATTAGTGAATTCACAATCTTTGATTTAAATAATGAAAGCACTAATAGACAAATTGTCTATCCAGGGACTCACGATAATGAAACTTTATATGGCTGGTTCTTAAATCTTAATGATGACCAAAAGGCCTTTATTAAAAGAAGATTAGGGATCACTAATGATAAGAAATTATATGATGAGATAGTGAAATATATATTCACTATTCCATCTTTAATGACTATTTTCCCACTTCAGGATTTATTAAAACTAGATAATAAAGCGAGAATGAATTATCCAGGAACAGTAGGATCCCCTAACTGGGAATGGAAACTTAAAGATCATAACTGGACTAAGAGAATTAAATATCCAGATTATAAATGGTTTAAATGACATATATGAGTTGCCGAGCATTCCTCGGTAACTCTTTTTTGTTGCAATCCAAAGACGATATTGTATAATTTAGTAAATCACGATTTAGTAAATCACAATTTAGTAAATGGAGGTAGATTATGTTTTATGGTAGAGAATCAGAATTAAAACTATTAAATGATAATTTTAATTATCATGGATTTAAAATGGTTGTTGTTTACGGCAGAAGAAGAGTGGGAAAATCTTATTTGTTACAACATTTTTTTGAATCGTTATCAGCAAATATCATTGCTTTTCAGGCAATTGAAAATAGTGCTTCTTTGTCGATTGAAGCTTTTAAAGATTCGATACTTGATGTATATCCTTCTAAATTTGATATTAATTTGAATTCCTGGAAGGATTGTTTTAACTATATCAATAATAATGTTGGCAATGACAAATTAGTTATTTGCATTGACGAAATAAATTATATTTTTAGAGCGGACAACACATTCGCATCACAACTTCAAAATGAAATTGATAATCATTTAAAAAATAAAAACGTTTTATTGATTGTTTGTGGATCAAATGTGTCATCAATTGAAAAAGAAATTTTAGATACAAATTCTCCTCTATACGGAAGAAGGAATCTTAGTATCAAACTAAATGAATTTGATTATAAAGAAGCTTCAAGTTTTTATTCGTCTTATTCTAACGAAGATAAAATAATTGCTTACTCTGTTTTTGGAGGAAAAGGGAAGAATTTAGCCTCTATAAATCCGTCCGTTTCTATAAAAGAAAATATAATAAACGAAATTTTAACCCCTAGTGGTGCTCTTGCAGACGAAATTGATCTTTTACTAAAAGATGATTTTAGAGACACAACTTTTTACAAAGAACTTCTGTATGTTCTTAGCTTAGGCAATACAACTTTTAACGATATCTCTACTCAGCTGAATGTTGAGGCTGCTAAGGTATCCACATATATGGAAAAATTAGTTAATGCACGTATCGTGGAAAAAGTTAAGATGATAAATGCTAGAAATAGCAAAGACTATCGTTATTATATTCAAGATAACTTTTTCTCCTTTTATTTCAGATTTGTTTATAAGAGAAAGAATATTTTAAATATTCTTGTTAATCCTGAATCATTTTATAATCGTTTTATAGAAAATGATTTGTCGTCCTATGTTGGCTTGAAATTTGAAGGCGTTTGCGAACAGTATCTTCTAAATCAATCCTTACAAGGAAAATTGGATTTTATTCCGCTTGAATATGGCAAATATTATGGTAAGCGTAAAAATGGTGAAACGTTTGATATTGATGTGGTGCTTAAAGATGAGCATCGCGCTATATGTGCTGAATGCAAATTCACCAACAAGGAATTTAATATGGGCGACATGGATGAGTTAATTGAAAATTCAAAATCGTTAAAGATAGATCATGTCATTTATTATATTTTTTCTAAAAGCGGGGTTATTAAAAGTGTTAAAACAAACTACCCGCTCGTCAATATTGTTTCTTTAGAAAAATTGTTTTAATAATGCTTTTATAAGTATGAAAAAAGCGCCTTCTTATAAAGCGCTTTTTTCACATTCATAGTAAGTTCATTATTAACTTCACTATGGTTTCCATTTCGTCTGGATTACTTTCTGCGGTGAGAATAGTGATTGCCACCAATGCTTCATTAGAGATAACTTGTTTGTTGTTTCGATATAAAGCATTATTTCGATAAAGGAAATTGATAAAGAGAGTTGCTGCTATTCTTTTACATCCGTCTGCAAAAGGATGATCTTTTACTAAGAAATATAGTAAGTGAGCAGCTTTTTCTTGAATGGTTGGATATAATTCTTTTCCAAAAACATTCTGATATACTTGGCCTAATATACCTTCAAGTTTTCCTTTTTCTTTTTCAACACCGAAGACACTTGATCTTTCGCCAAATTTCATTAGATCAATGATATATCTAGCTTCTTGATAAGTGAGCACATAATCACTAGATTGACCTTTAGGTTTTTCTAAAGTTTGATGGTCATAGCTATCTAATAAATCTAATGCTTTTGTGTATTCATTAATGACATTTGATAATGTTTCTTTATCCATGTCTAATGAATAGGCAAGCATACGATTTTGGATGTCGATAACTTTGTTGAGATTATCTAATTGCTTTTGATTAACTGCGTAACCTTGAATTAAATAATCTTTCAATACTTTGTTAGCCCATCTTCTAAAGATAATTCCACGTTTTGAATTAACTCGATAGCCAACGGATATTATCATATCTAAGTTATATAACTTAGTTGAATATGATTGTAAACCTAGAGAACCCATATGTGCGCTTTCCGCACATGTGCTATTCTTGCTTAGTTCCTTATCTCTATAGATATTATTAATATGCCTCGAGATTCTGGTTCTATCAACATCAAATAAAATAGCCATTTCTTCTTGTGTGAGCCACAAAGTTTCATTTTCATAATCTGCTCTAACATCAAGCACAAAATCATTGTCTTCAAATTTGACTAGTTGAAATTTTTCCATTGTTTTTGCCTCCTTTCTTTATCCTTATAATATAATAGCGCGATATTTTACTCAATTAATATTTGAGTAAAATAATTACAATGTTTGTGCAAACAATAATATATATTTGATATTATTTTTATATAAAAAATAAGAAGCATATTATATAATTAATTCGGTGATTTTTTATGGGATATGATTTTTCTAACTACTTAATGGGCCAAAGTATTGATGCCTACAAATATTTTGGTGCGCACTTTGTTAAACAAGATGGAGTTGATGGTGTTGTTTTTAGACTATACGCTCCATGTGCAGATGATGTTTCGGTTATTGGGGATTTTAATAACTGGGATATTTATTCTCACAAAATGAATAAGGTTGATAGCTGTGGAGTCTGGGAAATATTTGTTCCTGGAGCAACAAACTATCAATCATATAAATATCATTTTAAAAACGCTCAAGGAGAATATGTTGATAAGATTGACCCATATGCTTTCTTTTGCGAAATCGCCCCAAATACTTGTAGTAGAACATTCAATATCGAAGACTTTGCCTGGCACGATAAAAAATTCTTAAAAAGTAGAGACAGAAACTTCGATAAACCAGTATCCATTTATGAAATGCATTTAGGGAGCTGGCTTAAAAACCATGGAGATAGATTCTCATCTTATGAAGAAATCGCTGATGAATTAATTCCATATATCAAAGGTATGGGTTATACCCATATTGAAGTGATGCCGGTCGTAGCTCATCCATTTACTGGTAGCTGGGGTTATCAAGCAACTGGCTTCTTCTCAATTGATCCTAGATACGGTAATCCATTTCAATTTATGTCTTTAGTGGATAGACTCCATCAAGAAGGTATTGGTATTATCGTTGATTTTGCTCCTGTACATTTTGCCACTGATAGTTGGGCATTAGCTAATTATGATGGTGGATATTTATTTGAATATAATAATGAGCACCGTGTTTCCCCTTGGGGAAGTTATCAATTTGATTTAGGAAAAGATCCAGTGAGATCCTTCTTAATGAGTGCGGTTAATTATTTTGTCGAATATTGCCATGCTGACGGCATTAGAATTGATGCTGTTAGTAATTTAATCTTCTGGAACGGCAATAAGAATGATGGTCGTAATGAAGGAGCGATTGAATTTATTAAACGTCTTAATGGCAAGATGCATTTATATCATGACCAAGTAATGATGATTGCCGAAGATAGCAGTGATTTCCCAGGAGTTACTAGAGCCACTGAACACGGCGGCTTAGGGTTTGATTATAAATGGGATTTAGGCTGGATGAATGATACTTTAAAGTATTACGCATTAGACCCAATCTATAAGAAATATGAGCATAATAAATTAACTTTCTCTATGGCTTATTTCTATAGTGATAACTTTATGCTTCCATTCTCTCATGATGAAGTTGTGCACGGTAAAGGCACACTCTTAAATAAGATGTGGGGTGACTATTATCAAAAGTTTGCATTTTTAAGAAACTTAGTTACTTATCAATTCTCTCATCCAGGAAAGAAACTTAACTTCATGGGTAATGACTTTGCGAGCTTTGATGAATGGAATGAAAATAAATCATTACCATGGGAATCAAAAGCGTTCCCTGCTCATGATTCAATTTCTAGATTATATAAAGACTTAAACTTAATCTATAGAGCGCATAAAGCGATGTATTATCAAGAACATAACCCAGAAAGATTTAAGTGGCTTATTGTTGATAATAACGTCGATAGTGTTTTTGCTTTCACTCGTAGAGTGGATGATGAAGTTTTAATCTTTGTCTTTAATATGACCACAAATTACTATGATAACTTCGGAATTCCTGTGGAAATAGAAGGAATTTATGAAGAAATCTTTAATAGCGATAAAGATATTTATGGTGGCGCAAATCAATATAATGGCGCGCCTATAAATACTTTCTACGGCTATTTAAATATCAAACTTGCTTCTATGGGAGCATGTATCTTTAAACTTAAAGAAAGAAGAAAATAATAATTAATTTATTATAAATAGGAGGTTTACTATGTTTAGTAGCAAACAAAATTTTAAGAAGGAATTTCAAGAACGTTTACTTCAACGTTATGGAGTTGAAGTCAAAGATAGTGGAGTTAATGAACAATACACTATCTTAGGCGAAATGATTAGAGATTACGCGAACGTTGACTGGAATAACACCCACTTAGAAAGTACGACCAAGGGAAAGAAAGTTTTAATTTATTTCTCGATGGAATTTTTAATGGGTAGAATGCTTAATAACAATATCCAAAACCTTGGCTTATATAAAATGGTCAAAGAAGGATTAGAAGAATTAGGTATCGATATTAATACCTTAGAAGACGAAGAAAGTGACGCTGGACTTGGTAATGGTGGTTTAGGTCGACTTGCTGCCTGTTTTCTAGATTCTATTGCTTCTTTAGGCTATATCGGTAATGGTAACTGTATTCGTTATGAATACGGCTTCTTCCGTCAAAGAATTAAAGACGGTAAACAAGTCGAATTACCTGATCAATGGTTAGTTAACGGTAATGTTTGGGAAGTTAGACGTTCTAAATACGCGGTAGAAGTTAAATTCTATGGACACCCAGAATCTTATCAAAAGAAAGATGGAACATACGGTATTAGAATCGCAGATGCAGTTTGTATTAGAGCAGTCCCATATGATATGCCGGTTATTGGCTATAGGAATAATGTCACTAATACTTTAAGACTTTGGAACGCTGAGCCAAGTAATCATTCTTTACCAAAGAATATGCCTTTTAAAGAATACTGTAACGCTTTAGAAGAGTTATGCCATGGTTTATACCCAGATGATTCAACTGAATCAGGACGTATTTTAAGACTTAGACAACAATATTTCTTGGTCTCTGCTGGTTTACAAAGCGCTTTAGATTCTTATTATAGACATCACGGCACTTTAAAAGGGATTCACCAAAAATATGTCTTCCAATTAAATGACACTCACCCAATTTTAGCGATTCCTGAAATGATGAGAATCATGCTTGATGAATACGATATGGAATGGGCAGAAGCTTGGGAAGAAGTTACTCAATGTATGGCCTACACTAATCACACTGTTATGGTGGAAGCTTTAGAGAAGTGGCCTATTACTTATGTGCAAACTTTAATTCCACGTATCTTCATGATCATTGAAGAAATTAACCGTAGATTTAATATTGAAATGAATAACGCTGGTGTTCCTGACTGGGATCGCTATGCGATGAATATTATTAAAGACGGACAAATCCATATGACTAACTTAGCGATTTATACCGCTTTCTCAGTGAACGGAGTTGCTGCTTTACATACAGAAATTTTAAAGGCTAATACATTTAAAGAATTCTATAAATATATGCCTGAGAAATTTAATAATAAAACCAACGGTGTCACCCATCGTCGATGGTTACTTAATTCCGATCCAAGATTAGCGGATTTAATCACCTCTAAAATTGGAGATAAATGGATTACTGATATGTCAAAGATTTCTGAATTTAAGAAATATGCGACCGATAAGAAAGTCATTAAAGAATTCCAAGATATCAAACTCGAAAACAAAAAGAAACTCGCTAAATACATCAAAGAACATAACGGCATTGATGTTGATGTGAATTCGATCTTTGATGTTCAAGTCAAGCGTTTACACGCTTATAAGAGACAATTAATGAATGTCTTCCATATTATTTACTTATATCAAAGAATGAAGTCTGATCCTAATTTTAGAATCTATCCTCATACTTATATTTTTGGGGCGAAAGCTGCACCAAGTTATACCTACGCTAAAAAGATTATCGAATTAATTTTAGCGGTCGCTAAGGTTGTTAATAATGACCCAGATATTTCTAAATATTTAAAAGTTGTCTTTATTGAAAACTATGGTGTCTCCTTAGCGGAATTAATTATTCCTGCTGCTGATATCTCAGAACAAATCTCTACTGCTGGAAAAGAAGCTAGTGGCACTAGTAATATGAAATTTATGATGAACGGAGCTGTCACTTTAGGAACTCTAGATGGAGCAAATATTGAAATCGTTGAATTAGCAGGAGCAGAAAACGAAGTAATCTTTGGTCTTAAAAACGAAGAAGTGGAAGAACTTAATCGTACAGGCAGTTATTCTCCTTGGGATATGTATAATTCTGATTACCGCATCAAACAAATCATGGATTCGTTATTTGAAGGTGAATGGACAAGTTATAGACCAGATAAATTTAGAATGATTTTCGATGAGATTATGAATAATAACGACCAATACTTTATCTTAAAAGATTTACCAAGCTATATTGAAGCCCAAGAAAAAGCTTCTAGCTTATATCAAGATAAAGATAAATGGGCTACTATGTGCTTAATCAATATTGCTAGTAGTGGATTCTTCTCTAGTGACCGCACCATTGAATCTTACGTTAAAGATATCTGGAAGTTACCAAAAATTGCGTAGTTTGTAATTTAAAAAAATTCACATTAGGCCTAAACAAATTAGGCCTTTTTAATTTCAAAATGTAGTGTATTTAAGTCAATCAAAAACATTAAAAAAATATAGATTACATCAATACTTTTCAAAAAGGCATTAAAAATAGTAATTGAAAAAATGCTATTTTTTTGGCATAATTAAACCATGGAATTCAAAGTTAATGAAATCGTTGTTCATTGCCGAGAAGGACTTTCCACGATTGTTGGAGAAACTGAGATCGCTGGAAACCCATATTTCGTGATTGTCTCACGTAAAAATCCAAAAGAAAATATTTACGTTTTAAAATCACGAACTGAGAATATCATTCGTCCAGTGATGAATGAGACTGAGGCTAAGGAAGTCATTAACTATATGAAGACCGTTGAAGCTGGATTTATCAGCAATACTAAACAAAGAAGAGATTTGTATAAGAAAAAGCTTTTAAGCGGTAATGTCTATGATCTCGCCTACTTATCTAGACAATTATATTTCTTCAATTATTACAACTCTCATGGACAACTTGTAAAATTAGGCCCTACTGATTTACAAATGTTAAAGGACGCAGAATCAATTTTATTTGATGAATTCGCAATCTCTTTCAAGTGTGATAGAGAAAAAGTAGAAGAAGTTGTCACCCAATTAATTGTATAAGATCTTAGTATCTTATAAATCCCCTTAGAAGCGCTAATCCCCCTTAACGCTTCTTTTTTTTGCTTTAACATAATCTATCTAATTAGAGAATTATATAATAATAATTAGACAATTAGACATCTAGTCATTATAATCATATTCAAATGGGTAAATTAAAATTTACGTTATCTAATATATTATTATACGTCGCTTTAATCGCGACTTGTTTGATTTTAGAGGATGTTGGTTTCTTATCAGTTAACCCAATTGGTCCGTTATCTAAAATTCATTTTTTAATGTATTTTTCTATCGCTTTTAGTTGTTATCTAGCCTATTTCATAATTGAACATATCAAAAACAAAGTGACGTTAGATTATGTTTTAATGTCTATTTTACTTATCTGTTTTATGGGTGGATGTATCGCGATTTGGCAGTTCTCAGGAGCAGTATTAGATGGGGTTCAGCATTTTGAATATAGTGTTACTAACTCAGATAAAGTTATTCAGACTCTATCTTTAGCGATTTATTTAATTTCTATTTATGGGATTTTGTTCTATTTCACAAAGAATCACCCTTCTATTAGAAAGATTAAAATTATCTATATCATCATTATTATTTTCTGCTTGTTAACCACAATTTATTCCTGGATTAAAGAAACAGACCACATTATTTATAATTTGACAGCAAGTAATTTACCATCTGATGTTAAGTCCATATTCTGGAATCCAAATATGTATAGTTTGATGCTTTTATTAGGCATCTTCTCTTGCTTTGGACTTAACTACTATAAAAAGAATGTTTTCTCTTATATCTCAATGTTCTATTTGGGATTCTTTACTTGTGTGGTTGCTTCTTTAACGGCAGTAGCGATTATGTTTGCTTCTTTAAGCATCTATTTCTTAATTGAGATTATTTTCACTATTAGAAAGCACTATGGTAGAGGAATAGTTTTATTAACATTATATTTAACTATTATGTGCTCTATTGTTGTCTTATTAGCGGTGGGACTCAATTATAATTTAGGAGGCTTCTCCTCATTTTTAAGATTCTTATATTTCAATTTTACATCCGCTAAATACGATACCTTATCAATGAGAACTTTTACTTGGAGTAATTCGATATTCTATATTGGTGAACATCCTTTAAATCTCATCTTTGGCTTTGGCTTTAAAAACGCTAATCACATTATAGGTGGATTTTGGAATGCTTATAAAGGAGCTGATATAACTACTTTATCTGCCCATTCTGGCTATATTCAAGCTTTGATGAATTTCGGTGTTTTAGGAATAACTTTCTTGTTCTTATTTGTCGTTTACTATCTATATTGCTTTATTCGCTTAATTAAAAAAGATGCGAGATTTGCTTTTATATTCTTAATTATTGGCTTAGCTTTACTTGGTTATGCAGTGATGGAAAGTATTATGTTTTTAACCACAAGTACGTTAGGCTTATTAATTGCTGCGTTCTTCTATTTGCCAATGATGAATAAATGGAAACATTATAAGCATCTTACTTTAGGTGATGATGTAATTGAAGTTAATAAACCAAAACCAATGAAGTCTAGCTTGATTAGTAAGTCTCTAGCAAAATTATTTATGGCGTTAATTGCAGTGAGCGTTGCCTTATTTACTTTTCCATTATTTAGAGAAAATAGACATGCGATGTATTTCTTAATCAATATTATTGTTTTGTTATTTATCTGCGCTTTATTTGTGCCGTTTATTATTTCTTGTATTGCAAAAAATCATTCTCGAAAGGGCTCAACTATCTTATCGATTATTAATTTCTTACTTGTCGCTAGTCCAGTTGTCTATTTAGCGTTAAGATTTTATTTCTATAGGTCTTGGGCGATTAAAGGAGGAGAATGGACTTTACCAATATTAGTGATCTTAATTTTAGTTGGTGAGGCAATTATCTTTGGAGTTGCTAAAAAGATGAAATTTAAAAATTATCTGCCAACTTTAATTGGAATGAGTAAAAACTCCTTTATGGGTTTACTTTCTATAGGAGGAGTGGTTTTAGTCACTTGCTTAATTAGCAAATATCTAGATTTAGTTTCTCCAATTTCCTATATATTATTTGCGATTATGTGTTTAATCGCCTTCTATTTAGCTTCTTATCTAGTGCCGTTTAAGGACCAAAAAGAATTTATTAAAGACTATAATGATTCACTTTTATATTCACTCAAAAATGATGTTTTAACTGATAGATTAGGAGATTTCAATGAAAAGCGTAGGGATTAAGATTATCGCTAGTAATAAAAAAGCGCATTTTAATTATTTCTTAACTGACTTTATGGAAGCAGGAATCGAACTTAAAGGCACAGAAATAAAATCTTTAAGAGTGACTGGAGCGACAATTAATGATTCTTATGTCGTTATTCGTAATGAAGAAGCAGAAATCATTAATATGTATATTAAGCCTTATGATCATGGAAATCTATTTAACCATGACCCTTTAAGAAATAGAAAACTCCTTTTACATAAACATCAAATTAGATGGCTAGCCCAAAAAATTAAAACCGAAGGATTTACTGTTGTTCCTACTAAAATCTATTTTTCTAAAGGGAAAGTAAAAGTGGAGATTGCTCTAGCGAAAGGCAAACATAATTACGATAAGCGTGAAACAATTAAAAAACGCGATATCCAAAGAGAATTAGATAAAGGTTTATAAAATGAGTGTTTTAGAAGAAATTAATCGCTATAACCGTAATGATTATCAAAGAGATAACTTTGACGCTTTTTTACATAAGATAGGCTTTAAATATGATATTCCTAGTGTCCACGTTAGTGGCACTAACGGGAAGGGTAGTACCTGTAATTATATAAATAACATTTATATTGCCAGCGGAAAAAAAGTGGGGCTATTCATTTCCCCATGTTACGAATCTATGTTAGACATGATTAGAGTAAATAATGAATTTATCTCTATTAGTTTTGTTGAAAATACTTTTAAAGAATATAAAAAACATTTTGATAAATTTGATTTATCGAGCTTTGAAATTATCACTTTTATCGCGTTTAAATATTTTATCAATCAAAAAGTTGATATTGCGATTATTGAATGCGGAATGGGTGGAGAGATTGATGCGACTAATATCTTTAAACCAATTTTAAGTATTATCACTAATATCACTAGTGAACACACAAATTTCTTGGGTGTTTCTATTAGCGAAATTGCTTTACATAAGGCGGGAATAATTAAAAATGAAGTTCCTTTATTAATTGGTGAAATCGAAGGAGATGCTTTAGATGTTTTAGTAAATAAAGCTAAAGAAACTAAAAGTAAGATTTATAAAGTTGATCATTATCATAATTTAAATCTCACTAATGAAGGCTATACTTTTGAATATCGTCCTTATAACGAAGTTAAAATTCCTTCTAAGTCTCTTTCTAGCGTTTTAGACGCTTGTTTAGCTTTAGAAGCAGTAAATATTCTACAAGATACTTATCCTGTTGATATTAACGCAGTTAAAGAGGGATTATATAAACCAACTTTAGATAGTAGATTTAATATTATTGAAGGTAAGCCAACATTTGTTATTGATGGGGCTCATAATCCAGATGCGATTATTAAATTAAGAAAAGATATGGAATTAGTATTCCCTGGTAAAGTAATTCATATCGTATTTGCTTCTTTTAAAGATAAAAATATTACCGTTATGCTTCCAGAAATTAGTTTATTAGGGGAATTATTATTAACAACATTTGCCCATGTTCGCGCTAGAGAGGAAAGCGATTATTTCCTTTATCTAGAAGATTATAAATTTCATAGTGACCATAAAGAATTAATTAAATCGCTTAAAGAAACTTATCCAGAGGATGTAATTTTAATTACCGGTAGTTTAGCATTTGCTAACTTAGTCAAAAAAGAGATAACTAATGGTGAAATTTAAAAGAATCTATAATCTTTCAATGACTCAAAAAATCGCTCTTGCGGGCATTTTTATTATTCTCATCGCTTTATTTCAAAAAATCTTTGCGGTGAATTATATTCCTGTTTTGCCTTTTGTTCGCATTTCTTTTGGAGGACCTGCTTTAATTATCTTTTCTTCAATTTTACTTGGTCCTTGGTTTGGCCTATTAGTAGGCGCTGCCAGTGATATTGTGGGATTTTATATCTTTGATCCTAAAATGTTTGGTAGTGCTCCATTTTTTCAAATCACCTTTATTTATGCTTTATTAGGTTTTGCGAGTTACTTTGTTTATAAACTATTTCAAACTATTAAAAACGAAAAACTTTTATTATCAATTGAAGTAGTGGTTTTCACTATTTTATTAGTGGGCTTAACTTTATTTTCTGCCTTAGATTATGATGTTAATTTAGCGCTTGTCTACCGTATTTTAATTCCTGTTGGCTCTCTTATCCTACTTGGACTTACATTATTTACTCAATTATTTCTCTTTAGATTTTTTAAAAAACGCGAGATAAATATTAACGTTTTTTCTATCGGATTTGCTTGCTTTGTAATTGAGCTAACGATTATGGTGGGCTTTGGAGTTTTAATGAAATGGTGGGCGTTTTCAGGTTCGTCTTTTTTAATTATTTTAGTCAGTCAAATTATTGTTGCCTTCTTTAATATTCCATTAAATACTTTTTTAGTTTCATATATAATGTATCTATCTAATAAATTAATAAAACAAAAAGGATAATATGAAAAAGTTTCTTCTACCTTTATTATTAGTGCCTATGATGTTTGGGGTATTTAGTAAAAATACTGTCAAAAATGAAGTATTTGAACTCAAAACTCCCGTTATTTCCTATGCGATAAGATTAAATGACGAACACCCATTTTTAGATTATTGGGCCTCTTTTAGAGAAGCTCATCCTGCAGTGTGTGATATCACTAAAGAAGAATTTAAAGAAATGTATATTGTCTATATGGGACTCAGTCAAGAAGAAAAAGACTATGTTAACGCTCAAGATGATGGAGTGGAAGAAGGCTACACAATCGGGCAAGTTATTAGAACATTAGTTAATAAATATTATCCAAACCATAATAAGGTCAAAGAAGAAAAACAAAAGCTAGATCAATCTTCAATTATTGTTATTGCTACAGTAGTGGCTCTAGTGGGAGCGACCGCTATTTCTATTTTATATATTTTGAAGAATCAAAAAGTCATTAAGTAATTAACCTTCAAATGCTATATTTTATTAATAAAAGCGCTAAAAAAGTGCTTTTTTGTTGTTTACATCAAAAATTGCTAGTGATATAGTAATGCTACTGTAATTCACATAGCGAGGTTAGAGATGAGAGAAAAAGTGATTTTGATTTGCTCCGAATGTCTGGCTCGAAACTATGTTACAACAGTGAACAAAGAAAATAATAAAAGACTAGAGCTAATGAAGTTCTGTAAAAACTGTAATAAACAGACTCTTCATAAGGCTAGTAAATAGGAGGCTCATAAAATGGGACTTGGAAAATATTATAAAGGGGTCGTCAAAGAAGGTAAAAGAGTAAGATGGCCAAAAAGAGAAGTGTTAATTCCATCAATCATCGTGGTTGTGATTATCGCGGCGGTGACTGGATTATTACTTTTCGCAGAAGATTTAGCAGGTAAGCAATTAATTGACATCTTAAGTGATGCTTTTAAAGGCATTTAATTGGAGGACAAAACAATGGTAGACAATAATAAAACAGCATTCTCTGATACCAATACTGATATTGGTGATGAAGCTCAACAAGCAAATAAAGAAGCAAAATTAGGTGATAAAGCTTGGTATGTGGTATCTACATATTCCACCCACGAAAGAAAAGTAGCTTATAACTTACAAAAACGTGTCGAGTCAATGGGCTTAGAAGATTTAATCTTCAGAATCATTGTCGTGGAACAAGAAGTTCCAGTGATGAAAGATGGTTTACCAACTGGTAAAACCAGAATGAAGAACTTATATCCAGGTTATGTTTTCGTAGAAATGATTATGACTGACTATGCTTGGTATATTGTTAGAAACACTCCAGGGGTTACAGGATTTGTTGGATCTGCTGGTAAAGGTACAAAACCATTCCCAGTTCCAAGAGAACAAATTGAACCAGTCCTTAAGAGAATGGGTATGGTCGATGAATCAATGTATGACAGATACATGGAAGGCGACTATGTTAAAGTTATCCACGGCACTCTTGAAGGCACCGAAGGTAGAATTATTTCTATTAATAAGGAAACTGGTGCTGTTGAACTTGAAACTGTCTTCTTTGGTCGACCAACTAGAGTGGAAGTCGATTTCTCTGAAATTGATAAAATCTAATAGTTATCTTTGATTATATATCCCCGTGTTATGCGGGGATTTTTTATTGACTGAAGATATTTCTTATAATGTTTGATAAAATTGACATTAAACAATGAATAAACTAAAATATAAAACATTAGAGGAAAATAATATGAAGCATGTACCAACAATGTCTATAGTTACCGAAAGGGTTTTGAAACAAATGGGCAATCAAATCAAATTAGCGAGATTAAGACGTAATATGCCAACAAGCTTAGTCTGTGAAAGAGCTGATATCTCTAGAATGACTTTATGGCAAATAGAAAAAGGATCGCCAAGCGTTTCAATCGGTAGCTATGCTATGGTACTACAGGCTTTAGGCGGTTTAGAAGATGACTTATTATTAATTGCCAAAGATGATGTATTAGGCAGGACATTACAAGATTTAGGTCTTAAAAGAAAGCAACGAGCTCGAAAAGTATGATTAAAGAAAAGAAATATATTATTTGTTTAGAAGATAATACAAACGTTATTGGAACTTTGTATGTTTCTTTTGAGCCTGGTAAAGAAATCCATTCTTTTGAATTTTCTGATTCTTTTTTAAAATCAGACAATATAAATAAGTTTGTTGATCCTGACTTAATGCTTACTTGTGGTAGACAATACCCTGCTAAAAATAGAGAAACTTTTAGTTTTTTGGAAGATTCTCTTCCTGATAGATGGGGAAGAAAACTTATCTTAAGAGACGCACATAAAAGAGACGTTAATATGGTATATGTTATTGATTATCTTACTGGAATAAGTGATATATATCGTACCGGGGCGATTAGAATTATGGATGAAGACGGCGAATATCTTTCTCAAAGAAACACCAATATTCCTCCAATTCTATATATCAATAAACTAGAACAAGCCGCTATTAAGGTAGACGATGAATTATCTGATGAAGAATTAGATTTATTATTATCTCCTGGATCTTCTTTGGGCGGGGCTAGACCTAAGTGCAATGTTTTTGATAATGATAAGGCCGTCTACATCGCTAAATTCCCTAATAAGAATGATGATTTTGATGTGGGTGCAATGGAAATGGTGGTACACGATTTAGCTATGTTATGTGACATCAATGTTCCAGAAGCCAAATTAATGAAATTATCCAAATACGGTTCTACTTATTTAAGTAAAAGATTTGATAGAAATTTTAATAAACGCATACATTATGCTAGCGCTCTATGTTTACTAGGGGCTATTAAAGGAGACGATATTTATTCTTATTTAGATATTGCAAGTTTAATCATATCTCGATGCCAAAATGTTAACGCTAATTTAAAAGAGCTATATAAACGTGTAGTGTTTAATGTTGCAATCAATAATACTGACGACCACTTAAGGAACCATGGCTTTATTTTTAATAAGAATGGCTGGACTTTATCTCCTGCTTTTGATTTAACAATTGGAATCCATAACAAAAACCACGTTTTAAAAATTGATGAAACACATACTTCCTTATCCTTAAAAGAAGTTGCTAAATTATATAAAAAGTTCCGTTTATCAGAACTTGAAGCGCAAGAGATTGTCAGTAAAACAGTTTCAGTTATAAAGGATAATTTTGATAATTATTGTCATAAATATTCTTTAAAAAATAATGAGATAGAGATGCTTAAAAAACATTTCGTCTTAGAATAAAAAAAGCAACTCATCTGAGTTGCTTTATTCTATAAGAATAATGATATTTATTTCTTTTTAGCTTTATTGCCATTAATGGCTTCTCTAAAGGCATAGATTTCTTTTGTGGTGCCAACAACGTAAACGATATCATCAGGAAGTAAAGAGTCATTACCGCCAGGAACAAATGATTTATTTGCTCTTCTAATCAAGACAACGTTAACGCCATACACATTTTTAGGATTCATGTCCTTTAATGTTTGAGGGAAGAAGCCCGGATTAATAATAATAGAAACAACTGAGTATTTATTATCTAATTTGTAATATTCTTGGAAGTCTTCGTTACCAATACGGTTTGCTAATGCGCTACCAGCGGCTTTTTGAGGAGTGATAACTTCAGTTGCTCCTAATTTTTTCATAATTGGAACGTAGTAGTCGTCATCAACACGAACGATAATGTTTTTAACTCCTAATTCTCTTAAAATAACAGTAGTTAAAACACTAGCTTCTTGATTATCGCCAAAGGCGACAATAGCAGCGTCAACGTCTCCAATGCCTAATTCTTTTAAGGCTTTTTCATCGGTACTATCGGCGATAAATGTGGTTGGTAAATCCACCGCGACTTCTTTAGCTGTTTGTTCGTTATTATCAATAGCGATAACGTCCATACCGTTATCAGAAAGTTCTTTAACGATTGATCGACCAAATTGTCCTAATCCGATAACTGCAAATGATTTATGTGCCATAGAGATTTCCTCCTAACCTATGATAACATCTGTTGGAATTTCGCGATAGTGAGTGTTTTTCTCATTATCGATATTTGTTTGGAAGATTTGGAATAAAGTGATTGGACCAAGTCTTCCAAAGAACATTAATAAGCAAATAACAATCTTACTGCCTAAAGATAACGTAGTGGTTAAGCTTTCACTTAAGCCAACTGTACCAAAGGCAGAAAATGTTTCATATAATACTGCGTTTGTTGTAGCAGCGTCATTTCCTCTTTCAAATGAGGCAATACAAATGTACCCGACTAATAAAACGACAACTGATAAGAACACTAAAGTCATTGTTTTAATAATTGATGAATTAGTAAATTCTCTTTTGAACGCAGAGATTTTTCTACCCTGTAAGAATCTCACAAAGCAAAGGATTAAAACGAAGATAGTGGTGGTTTTAATACCACCAGCGGTACTGATTGGTGATCCACCGATGAACATTAAAACACAGCTAACTGTCTTTCCTGCTGGAGATAATGTTGATTGATCAAAACTTGCAAATCCAGCAGTTCTAGTAGTGACACTTTGAAATAATGCTTGATATGGGGTGATGTTTCCAGAAATGCCGTCCGTTAACATCAATATGCCAAACCCAAAGACAATTAAAGAACCAGTCATTAATAAAGTAATTCTTGTAAAAGAAGATAATTGTTTGGCCTTTTTTCTTTGGAATGTTAACTCGATGATAGTTAAGAATGATAACCCACCCATCACGATTAAAATCATGATATAGCCTTGCATATAATAATATGCCCATCGAGGCATGGTATCGACAATTGTGCCCATTCCTTGGATTAAGCTAGTTCCTCCAAAGATATCAAATCCTGCGTTATTAAAAGCAGAAATAGAAGTAAATACACTAGCCCAAATAGCTTTAGGAACTGAATAGCCTGGAACATTTAAAAATACAGGTAGACCTAAAGCAAAGCCAAGTATCTCAGCGGTAGCGACAATCACAATCACTCTTCTGACGAATTTAGTGACATCGGCAATAGAGGTGGAGTTAACCGCTTGAGCGAGCATATATCGATCTTTAAATTGAATCTTCTTTTGTATCAAAGATACAAAGAATGTAAGAATTGTGATAAAACCAAGACCACCAATTTGGATCATGATTAACATCACAATTTGACCAAAAAATGTGAGTTCTCCTCCTATTCCTAAACTATATGTTGATAGTCCAGTCACACAGGTCGCACTAGTAGCGTGAAATAAAGCATCCATGTAGTTACCCCAATTACCGTTTTTATGGGCAAATGGAAGGGTCAATAAAAATGAGCCTAAAAGGATAACTCCAATAAAGGAGAGGATGACTAATAGATATGGAGATATTTGCTTAGTTTTGGTCTTTCTTTCGCTCTTCATATTAATCTGCTTGTATTATACTCTTAGCAAAATTAAAAGCAAATTTGCTATTAATTGTGAAAAAATTAT
>DDQE01000046.1:23022-30031 GCA_002342545.1 Caryophanales bacterium UBA2450 | reverse complement strand
CCTCTATAATTTTAGGTAGCAAAACGTAAAACTAAGGAGGCTTATATGAACTATAACACATTTTTGCTACGTTTCGGTTTTAATCCTGCTGATTTTAAAAATAAGGAGGCCACGATTGTTGAAGGAGATGATGATTCTATTATTTATGAATTAGAACAAGAAATTCATGATAGAACTTGTCCAAATTGTTTTAATCCCAAAACACAAGTGAAAGATCATGATTGGGTTGAAATAACTTTAAATACTACAATCGGAAAAAGAGAATATTTAAGAATTAGAAAAACTAGATTTAAATGTCCTAAATGTAAGACTACTTTTACTCCATCCATTCAAGGTATAGAAAGATATGAGAAAATAAGTGATATCACTAAGCAATCTATCATCCAAGAATTCTATAAAATACAGTCATTCAAAGATACCGCTGATAGATATGGAGTATCAGTTCAGACAGTAATTGATTTATTTGATGAATACACAAAAATCATGCCAAGACGACCACTTCCAGAATATCTATGTATTGATGAAAAACATTTTGAAGGTGATACATCTGGTAAATACGTTGTTGTACTGTCTGATTTCTTTACAGGTGAAGTTATTGATGTATTGGAAAATAGACAAATGCCATATTTAGAAAGATATTTTGATTCTATTTCTTTCTACGAAAGAAGGAATGTAAAAGTATTCATATCAGATATGTATGATGGGTATTCCTCTATTAAGGATAGATATTTTTCTAATGCCTTGTTTGTTGTTGATTTATTTCATGTGATAAAGCAATTGACCGAGATTGTTAAAAAGATAAGAGTTATTACATATAAGCAATTTCTAGATGCCGATTCACTTGAATATCATTTTCTTAAAACCAATTGGAAAATATTCCTCTGTGATCAATATAAAATCAGAAAAAATCTTTATCATAGTTCTAAGTTTGATATAACCATTCCATATGGAGAGATAATACTTCGCTGCTTAAAGAAGAATCAGGTATTTTGGGATGCTTATGATATTCTTCAAGAACTACTTCATTATGATAAATACGAATCCTGGAATGACGCTAATAAGTTTATGGAAAGAATCATTAATAAACTCGTTTTATCTGGTGATGATATGTTGATAGGTGTCGCGATGACATATAAGAAATGGAAAACTGGAATACTTAATGGATTAGCTAGAAATCAAACAGGGAGAAGATATTCCAATTCTGTCGCAGAAGGCAATAACTCAATGATTGATAAGATAATTGATGTATCAAATGGATATAAAAAGTTCAAAAGATTTCGCGCTAGAATCATGCTAATCATGACCTACAATAATCAAAACAGGGAGTCCAAATAGGACATCCCCGTTTATTTTGATAGATTTGGAGAGATTTTTGTCAGGTCCCCGTTACTCCCCGTTTAATTTGAAAGGACCACTTTATATCATCACTGTAATATTTATCCTGCCTAATTGTGCAGACAGTGTTTGCACTTTTTGATTATCTTTATAGATTTCATAAAATTGTATCAATAGATACAAATTTCTCTTACTTAAGTCATTTAGAGTTGGATATTGTTTTTGATTTTGTTTGCAATTTTATTCACCAGCATTAAAGTGTTTTTAATGGAAAATTATATATTAATTAATGTTGTTTATTTTTCTAAAAAACCGCCTCTTTTGATTTTGGATAAGAGGCGGTGATTGATTATTTTGATTACTGCTCCGTGAACTACGCAATGACGATAGAAAGGCTGGGGCGAACACTGGCGACCGTGGCGTAGACGTCGCCGTTGTAGAAGTTACCGCCAACGTTGACAACCCACGCGCCGTAGGAGTAGCCGCTGTGCGGAGAACGAGTCCAATAAGTGCTATTATATAAGGTAGATGAAAATGTACTATAATAAGCACCTCTTGCCCTTGCCCAGTCAGTAGGCTTGCAGCATCTAGTATTTGTTGAATCAGTTGATGTTGAGAACCCATAACTTGAATTGATGTAATCTTGATAACTTGGTAAGAACACTTTATCGCTAGTGTTGTTACAAGCATATGAGTTGCTAGTTGAGTTTGTCGTAGAAGCACTATTATCAACGGTTGTGGTCTGGATATTACTATTGCCTAACGCAAATGCTGAATTATAGAAATCGTTATTGAGCCATGCTCTAATATCACTATATTCATAGTTATTGGCATAAATAGTCTTGCCATCGATTGTTCTTTCGTCTTTTGAATTATAGTAGCAATGAGCATCTAGTGAAACATTGGAAAGGATGTAATACTCTCCATCATTATTTGATAAAACATTCCAAGTGATAGGTTCACATTTAAACCAATATGTTGTTCCACTTACGATAGTTGCGCCATTATCAAAGACATAACTTGAAGTATATGGTGTAGCGCTTACTTTTGCGTAATATTCATCGTTATATAGATACCAACCGTTTGATTCTGGAGTTGTTAATGAATTAAGCGATGATATCAAAGATGAATCATCAACAACTGTTTGAGGATATAAGCCATATGTGATGGTTGTTCCATCTTCACTTAATACAGGTGACTCTCCATGGTATTTGCTTGGTTCTAATTTGTCTATATCGATATCATGTGTTTGAGTTGTGAATGCTGTGTTGGTAAATGTGGCTGTATATCTACCTAATCCTTCACTTTCCTCAGTTGGTTCTGTCACTACTACATAAGTCGAATTAGCTGTTTCGGTTTCTTTATGACTGGTATCACCAGAACACACTCTTTCAGCAGTGCAACTAGAATAATCGGATGTCCAAGTATATGTTGGACTACCCCATGTATGTTCGTGGGTTGAAGAATTATTGCTTCCACCACCGCAGCTGGTAAGTGTCAAAATCAAAAAACCCAAGCTGACAAATAATTTTAAATGTTTATTCATACTCTATACCTTTAATCTTTCTATAAAAAATATTACTAGAGAGAGAGAGAGAGAGCAAGCACTCTAGACCGACGAGTGCCAGTTAATCAAAGATTAAAATTTTCTTCAAAACTAGTTATTATAAACCCCACCACTTTTTCAAATGATAGGTTCTGATTCCTTCTGATTAGTTGTTATGTAGTTTTGATATGTTGCTTATGATTTACACTTTATATAACCACAATTAGTTAAAGTATCATTTCCACTTAACTGCGTTATGCTTATTACGTTAAAAATGGACATCCAGCTATTATCTCTAGAGAAGTTTGGGATAAAGCCGAGGCCATTAGAGAAGAAAGAAGAATCAAAATGGGTAAATCAAAAGGTATGGTACAGCCACCTAAATCTGTCTACGCTGGTTTTGGCCTATGCCCTTATTGTGGGAAGAATTATTATATAAAACGGTTACCAAACGCAAAAGAAGGCATTAAAAAATGCCTAGCTTGTGGATCCAACAGAGCAATGCTCACATGTAGAGAAAGCGAATCAGTATTCCTTGATGATTTAAAGGCTATCCTAATTAAGCAAATAGGAATCCTTAAATCCAATCCGATTGAATTCAAGAATGCCTTAAGGAACACCTACGTTGGTAATAAAGAAGCTTTACAGGAAAAGGTAAATATTCTAAATGGCAAAATAGACAATTTAAGAGCCAAATATAAAGCAATCGAAAACAAGATAGGAGATTCGTTCAACGCCCTTAAAAACGAGATAGAAAATGAGTTAAATGATTTATTTGCAGCAAAACAGAAAACAGAGAATGAACTTTTAACTTCAAATGACGCTGAAATAGTAATTAAACAAATCTTCGACTCATTAGATAAAATCAACGAAGATAACATCGAGGAATCATTCAGAATTCTATTTAAAAGGATGATTGTTAAAAATAGATTAGACCTAACATTCATTATTGGAAACGAAAATGTAACTAATCTAAATCTCTTAGATTTAAAAAAGATACTAGTTGGTTCCCATCAGATAAAAGTTAGAGCCCAACACTACACAGTTAAGTTCGGAATTTTTATAAATAAATGAACTACCCTTGAAAAGATTTGAAACGTTCTTCGAATCTACTACTACCCTTTTTTATGAAAATTATCAGAATAAGCAGTCCGACAGTTCGAACTGCTTTTTTTAGTCAAAAAAGTATCAAAAAACGCTTAAAAACAAGAAAAAAGGAGACCAATATCACTATTAATCTCCAATCGCTCATAATGCCTTAATGGAACGGAGTTAATAACAATTTTACAAAATGGAACGGAGTTAATGATTACTATCCGGAACGGAGTTAATAACTTATATTAGATAAATCTAATACGATTCTGTAAAGTTGTTATGATGATAGTCATTTCACCAGCCTTGATGCGACTCGAATTCTAGTTATTTAGCAACTCGTTTAGCTCAAAGAATTGGCCCATAAGACTTTGATTGTTTATCTTTGCGTTTAAATGAATAGAGATAGATGGCTTCTTTTGACAAATTTTATCGAATGGGAATGTGATTACATCTCCATTAACATTGGTATCCTCTAGTTTTACGAACAGCAAAGAGCCAATACTATATCTTCTATATTCATTTAAGTTTCTACCTTTTACCCTATTATCCGGATTATAAGGTAATGACACAATACCACTATCATTTATGGAACCACCTAATGAAGTAATTTTCTCTTTAGCAAAAGCTGGAGTAAAGACCTTGCCGTAGTTTCTACCCGCTGTTCTTATTTCAGAACCTTCAAAAGTAACAAAATCAAATAGATTTTTAGATAATACCGGAACCAACTTATTTCCTACTACCAGAACAAATAAATCGACTACTTTAATATCTAAAGCATCTGCAATGATAGATTTCGCCTTTTCATCTTCAAGGTAACTAGAAAAATTAAAGTTATGGCCTTCCATTTTAAACACTGAAGTTAGCGCATTAAATAAGTGTATAAACGGAACATATTTTGCTCTTTTTTGTCTAAATTCTGTGCTTAATTGTAGATGTCCATGCTCATCATATAATCCAGTAATATCACACTCTTCAAGTTTGGATACTTGTTCTTTTATTTCGATTCGGATACTGATATTAAACTTCGTAAATACTATGTCAACTGTACCAGATGCGCCACATTGGAAGACCAACGCATCATAGTGGCTATTGTAATAGCAATATCTAAATTTAGAACCATCGTTATATCCTTGAGCAGCAAAAATTGCTCCAGTTAATTGGCTTGGTACCATTGCGTTCACATCATCCAAATCAATATATTCATTCAAATGAAGATGATTCGCCAACGTTTGAGCCACAAAACATTCTGTCAAAATACATGGTTGAAGGCCCATTCCATTATTGAATTGTTTTTGTATTTCTTTATAAGCAGATTTTGATTTTTTATAATCAGCAAATTCTAAAGGAAATGCATTTTCAAAATCATCAAATGAAGAAAATGTACTTCTTTGAACTTTATATAGTTCATCTAATTCTTTAATTCTTTCGAACGGAATAATTAAATCAATTAGATGGCCTCCATTATAGGTTTGATTAAAGAAATATTTGATTGTTTTTGTATTTGATGGCATATCAAAAAATCTCCTTATTGCTATGTATTAATTCAAAAGGAATATTTCCGAACATCATTTTGTTCAGTTTTTCTCTACAGTATTCTGGGAATTTAATAGATTCCTGCATCACACCTGCATTCTTTTTATAAACTAGGTATTTCTTTTCGTTTTTAATAAGATCTTTGCAGTAAGCAACAACATCTTCTTTTAAATAATCGTTCGATGGTAATGGTATATCCAACAAAAGACTTTTTGGAATTAATATTCCACCATCGAGCATTCTCCACCAAAGGTAAGCATAACTAGAGTTAAGAAGAGCATAGAGTTTGTAAAAGCTCTCTTCATCTTTTGCATATAAATCCATAGTTCCATTTCTACTTAATTGTTTGGAACTTCCGACAATAAAATATCTAGCTGATGAATTCACATGAACACAATAGTCAGTTGTCTCTTCAGCTAATAGACTAGATATTTTTAATTCACTTTCGATATTTTCAACAAAAAATTCTAATTCTTTAAAACATTTTAAAGGACGTTTTAAGTCTTGCTTTTTCGTTCCTAATTGCTCTTTAACATAGTTAATATTAATAACATTATCTCTTTCATCAGTTCTAAATCTAATCAAATGAGTTAATCTAAAGCCCTTTATTTCTGAATTATTAAAAGTCAAAATGCTTGCTCTTACACCATTGGCGGTATTGGTATTAAATACTCCTTGTTTTCTTCCATTAAATAAAGTTCCAGGAACATTGTCGAAAGAATAAATATCGCCATTTCCTTTTTCAAAAAGAATATTTCTAATTTTTCCAAATTTTGATCCAACTATATAAGACTGCGGGGAAACAATGACCGCTTTCTTTGATGAGCGTATTATTTTCTCAATAAAACCAACATATAAATCCTTGGATTCAGTAATCGCTGTTTTATATTCCCAATTCTTTTTAATTTCTTTAATCTGCGAATAAGGTGGATTGGATATTATGTAACAGTTATTTGGTACTTTTATTGTCTTAGATAAGAAATCTCCACAGACATCATTTATTGAATTTGCATCTACCCCAAACATAGCAGTTATTCTTGCTTTGCAAATGTTGATTGCAGTTTTGTCTAGGTCAAACAAATACAGATTACTTATTACATTATTAAATTCATCAAGTGAGCGTTCTTTTATCTTTGATAAAACTTCAATAATTAGATTGCCACATCCACAACCAACATCAGCAACACAGTTCAATTGATTGTTTTCAATTAAAAGGTCAGCCATTAACTTAGAAACATCTCTTGGAGTGTAATATTTTCCAGCTTCTTTTTTTGAATATTTATTCTCGATAGCTAGTCCGATTTCATACAATCTTCCAATGTCATAAAAATCGACTATGTTTTTTGAAAAAGTGTCAACTCCATTTTCTATAAGATAGGAAGTCAAAAAATTCCAGACGTCACTAAGACCATATTCTAGTACTGTTTCTTCATATTTGTTTAAATTGAAGCCATGTGATAGTAACGCTGCTTCTACTTTATTCCCCATCCAAAACCTACG
>DDQE01000046.1:0-22964 GCA_002342545.1 Caryophanales bacterium UBA2450 | reverse complement strand
CGTACCTTTTGAGACAATTAACTTGATTGTCTTTTTCTTTTAAGCGATAGATACCATAACCGGAGGATTAGATATGAATTATGGTTATGCAAGAGTGTCCACTATCGCTCAAAATTTAGATAGGCAATTAGATGAATTTGCAAAAATAGGTATAGACGATTGTCACATTTATACTGATAAAGAATCAGGAAAAGACTTTAATAGAACAAATTACAGAAAATTATGTCGCAAGCTTAAGCCAGGCGATGTTTTATTTATAAAATCCATCGATCGCCTTGGAAGAAACTACAATATGGTCCTTGATGAGTGGAGAATCCTTACCAAAGAAAAAGGCATTGATATTGTCGTAATTGATATGCCTTTACTAGATACAAGAATAGAAGGAAAGAACCTAGTTGGTAAATTTATCGCTGATGTTGTACTCCAGGTTCTATCTTTTGTAGCAGAAAATGAAAGAGAAACAATGAAACAACGTCAAGCTGAAGGAATAAGAATGGCAAAGCTTAGAGGCGTCAGATTCGGTAGACCACCACTAGATTGCCCAGAAAACTTTATTGGAATAGCAGAATTATATAAAGATGGATCAATTACAAGTTCAGAAGCAGTGTCTCAAAGCGGTCTAACTAGAGGCACTTTCTATAGAAAACTTAAACTATATGGTTACTCTAAATAATTATTTAAGCGTTGTCTCAATTAAATAATCTATTGGGAAGTTAAATATCTTTGAAAATTTATAGATATATTCAAGGGAAGGAAGTCTTTTTCCTTTCTCTAAAGCAATAACTGTAGTTCTATCAACGCCAATCATGCTAGCAAGTTGAGTTTTACTAACATGGGCTTTAAGTCTAATATATTCCATACCTCTACCTAGTAATATTGGATTAATTTCACCAAATAAGGCATTTTCATTATAAAAAAATATCATCAACCATTTCTCGTAGGCTGATGATATATACTTTTCTTTGTTATCAGGTAACTTCTTATCTCTTGCGTTATAAGAGATGTAATTCACTACCGCTAATTCGGTTTTAGTTAATAATGATTCGAAATGTTTATTTAATAAAGCATACTTTTGAATGCTGATTACTTCGTCTAATGAATCATTTCTTAGATCATAAGAATATTTATAGTTATTTCTTGTGATATCAAAGTAGGATCGATAATTCTTTAAATATCTATTAAATCCTTGTCTAGTCTTCCCGAAAACGAATCCTTCTATAGTTCTCATAATGTTCCATCACCTTATTAGATATATTCATCTTTTTAAGGTAACTAGCAAGTAAAATATAAACTTGCCTACTATACGGGAACTCTTTAACGTAAATATTAAAATATTTATCATCATAGGAATTTTGTAATAATTCCATTGCTTTAAAGCCAGAACTAATTCTACCTTCTTCACTAATTTTAGGAGCAAGTCTAAGTAACTCAATCGCTTCTAAAACGTTTTTAGTGTCTTCGTTATAAAAACCATTATGCGATTCAATGAGTTGAACTCCTAAAGATTCAATTAGTTTATTGCCACGAGTTAAACTAGTGGCTATTTCTATTACTTCTGGTTCTTCATCAATGTAACCATATTTATATAAAAGTGAATTTCCGATAATCATCCCACTACCTAATTTATTGCAGTAATGACTAATAATTCTTTCACGGTCATTTAAAGAGGATTCACCAATAAGATAGATACCTTTTGAAACCTTTTTAATGACTGCATCTTTAGCAAAGCGAGATATGTATTTACGGAGATTATCAATAGGAATGTCACTAAAGACATTTTTACTAACATAACTGATATCTAAAACACCACCGATGTTATTATCGATATAAGTTCTTATGAGTTGTGTATCTGTGGTTCTAATCATATCTAGTATTATACATTAAGAGTGAATAATGTTCACTCTTTTATTTAAAAATTGTTAAAAATATAAAAGTAGCCTCGATACGACTCGAGTTGGTTTGGAGTCGCGTTGAGGTCTATTTGGAAAAATTAAGAAAAATCGCTATTTTTGCAATAAACGAGAATTTGTCTCATTTTATAAAAGACTTTACTTTCTCGCTTATATACACAGTATATAAATAAGAAAAAAAGACATCTCTATGTGGTAGAAATGTCTCGTTTTTTACGATGGTACCCTCGAGGCGACTCGAACGCCTGACCTACGGCTTAGAAGGCAGTTGCTCTATCCAACTGAGCTACGAGGGCATATTCGCTGTTACTTTTGGTAACGCCTATATATTATCCACAAGAACAAGATATTTTTCAAGTTTAATTTATTAATTCCCTCGTAGCTTGTTATATAGAGCAACAGCTACATCTTTAGGAAGAATTTGGCTTAGATCATCTATTGATGCTTCTTTTAATAAATTAATATCTGGATAAAAATGCTCTAATAATTCTCTTCTTTTAATTCCTAAACCTTTCACATCTTCAAAAATAGAAACAGTCATTGCTTTATTTCTTTTTTGTTTATGGAAAGTTATAGCAAAGCGATGTACCTCATCTTGCATTCTGGTTAATAAGAAGAATAATTTCTTATCATTAATTGGATATTCTTTAGCGTCAATATCAATTAATCCACTTGTGGAGTGTTTATCATCTTTATATAAGCCAAATACTGGGATAGAGACTTCAATATCTTTTAAGGCTTGAGTTGCGCTTTTAACTTGAGGAAGTCCACCATCAACTAAAATTAAATCAGGCATCTTTTTATTTTCTGATTTTAATCTTGAATAGTGTCGAGTAATAACTTCTTTCATTGAGGCAAAGTCATCTCGAGATTCTTCATGTTCAATTTTAAATTTACGGTATAAGTTTTTCGCAGCTTCTCCGTTAATATAGGCTACCATTGCTCCAACTGGAGAAGAGCCTTGTAAATGTGAATTATCAAATAGTTCGATATGATATGGGGTTTTGATTTGTAATAACTTCCCTAATTCCTCAATTAAGGCAATCTTATCGGTGTCTAATTTAGAAGATAAGAAATATTCATCTAATGCGTTATCTGCGTTACTTTTTGCGCTTAAAATAAGGTCATAGACCTTCCCTTTACTTACAGAGGTGACATTAACATCTAAATATCCTTCTAATTCTTTAGCGATACTTTCTGAATTAATTACTATTTCTGTTGGTAAAGGACATCTTTCATATAACTGAGTAATTAAATCGATAACTTGCTCTTCAGTGTCACCAAATTCTTCAACAACATGAGCTTCTTTACCAAGTAACATTCCTTTTCGATAAATTAAGAAGGCTAGAGATAAATAACCATTTCTAGTGGAATAAGCAAAGATGTCTCGATCAGTTTTATCTTTAGTTTCTACGGATTGAGAAGTATTAATATGCTCAATAGAATCAATTAAAGATTTATATTCTTGGGCAAGTTCAAATTCAAGTTTAGCGCTTGCCTCATTCATCTTATTTTTAAGTTCCATCACTTTTTGATGGTTGTTACCGTTAAGAAATTCTTTGATCTCGCTTCTTAAAGAATCATATACACTTTCGTCAATTTTATTGACGCATGGGGCTAGACACTGGCCTAAATGATAATATAGGCAAACACTTGTTGGGATATTTCTACATTTCCTAATTGGATAGATTTTATTTATGAGGTCCACCATTTTATAGGCCGCTCCACTATTAGGGAAAGGACCATAATAATCATAATTTTTATCTTTATTATTTCTTTTAATCGATAAAGTGACATCACCCTTCTTTTTTAAGGCAATATATGGATAGTGGCTACCATCTTTTAATAAAATATTAAACCTTGGATAATATTGATGAATTAAATTCATTTCTAAGACTAAAGCTTCTTTTTCGTTTTGCACAATAATGGTTTCAAAGTGGTCAACATTTTGGACCATCTTAAAAACCTTGCCAGCTTGTGGTCTTAAAAAATATTGTGACACTCTTTTTTGAAGGTCTTTGGCTTTGCCAACATAAATGACCGTATTATCTTTGTCGTACATTAAATACACTCCTGGAGAGTGCTTTAAATTAGAAATTAAAACCTTAATTTTTTCAGTCATGGAAAATTACCACTGTTGCTCCACTTCCACCTTCATGAATATCTCCTAAGCGGAATTTCACTCCTTTTAGACTAGATAAATATTCATGAGTCATTTTTCTAAGGACTCCACTACCAAAGCCGTGAATGATACGAACTTGTTTTAAGTTTTTCACCATACAGGCATCAATATATTTCTTTAAAGTGTCTAAGGCTTCATCTCGATGTAAGCCAATAATATTGAGTTCTAATCCCACATTGGTATTTATTTTATCTTCGTAGTGTTCAAATTTGTTTTTAACTATGTTAACTTTAGGAGCCTCTATTTTATGAAGTTTCGCTTTTTCCACTTGGATTTCAAAGCCGTCTATACTCATTAAAGTAGCCTTATTACCTTTAAGTCTAATGACTCTTCCTTCTAAATTCATACTTGGCATAGAAACATAATCGTCTAAAGATATTTCTTCGTTATAGAAAATAGTCTCGATATCATCTTGAAGATTTTCGACTTTCTTTTTCAGTTCTACCACTTCATGGAGTTTAATATCGTCTTTAGATAGGGCCTTAATTATTTCTTCAATTTCTTTTTTAGTGGAAGAGATAATTTGTTCTTTTTCGTTTTTCACTTCCTCTAAAAGGTGATCTTTTTGATTTTGAAGACTTTTTTGGGCGATTTCTAAGGCTTTTTGTTCTCTAGTTAGGTTTTCTCTTTCTTTACTAAGTTCGTCTTTTAGACGTTCGTTTTGTTCCACTCCTGATTGTAGGATTTTAAGTAAGTTTTCAAATCTATTATTAGAATTCTCTTCTAACTCTTTTTTAGACTCGGAAATAATTTCGTCTTTAATGCCATATCTAGAGGCAACTTCAATACCATACGATTTACCAGGAACAGAATATTTATATTTATAAGTTGGGGCTAATTTTGATTCATCAAATAGCATAGAGCTATTTTCAATATTTTCACTAATAAAGGCGTATTCTTTAATCTTTGAATAGTGAGAAGAAATGAGACAAAGTGGTTTTTTTGCTTCTAAATATTTCACTATTCCTAAAGCAATTAATTCTCCTTCTTTAGGATCAGTGCCTGTACCTAATTCATCTAGCAAGACTAAATCTGTGCCTTTAACAACATCTAAAATCTCTCCGATATTTTTCATATGAGCGGAGAATGTTGATAAGTTATCACTTAGTGACTGATTATCTCCAATATCTAAATAGATATTCTTCACTATTCCTAGTTCGGCTTTACTGACTGGTAGAGCTAAGCCGCTTTGATTCATATAAACGAGTAAGCCTACAGTTTTAATAGAGACCGTTTTCCCTCCGGCGTTAGGGCCAGAGATAATCACGATTCTTTTATCAGAATTAAGATGATAATCGTTACTAACAACTTTAGTTTTATCAATTAAAGGATGACGAGCATCTAATAGATGAATCTCTGCTTTATCAGATAATTTAGCGACATTCATCTCATTTTCTAATGCATATCTCGCTTTGGAAGATAAAAAATCAAGTCGAGCGATAATCTCATTATTCTTAATCACTTCGCCTTCTTGTAGTAACACTAAAGCGGTTAGTCCTTTTAGAATTTTTCTTACTTCCTCATTTTCTTCAATCTTTTTAGAAGCAATGTCATTATTGATTTGGACAATTTCTAAAGGCTCAATGAAGGTAGTATTACCACTATCACTAACATCATAAACGATACCTAAAACTTTATTCTTAAAGCCAGTTTTTACTGGTAAAACAAAATGTCCTTCCCTAATCGTGAGATTAACATCGCTTAAATAGGAAGAATAACTAGTGGCAATACTAGTGATTCTGCTATTAAGTTGAGACTCTAAAGATTTAATCTTTTGTCTAATAGATTTAAGTTCACTAGAAGCATTGTCACTTACTGTTAGTTGAGGAGTAATTACTCTTTTGATTTCTTTATTTAATGATGATAAATCACTAAAATGTGAACATAGTTCACTAATTAAAGGGAAATCATTTTTTATTTTATCTAAATGTCTAATTAATTTAATTGATGTTTCAATATCGTTAGAGACATGGTTAAGATCTTGAGGAGTCATTAAGGCTGTCTTTTTAGCGATATCGATAAGTTTTAATATAGAGACACTTGTAGATATAGGTAAGTCGCTATATCTAGAAAGTAAATCCATCATTTCTTTAAGAAAATCTAATTCTTTTTGGATGTAAACTTTATCGCTACTAAAAGAAATAGAATCAATGTATTCTCTTCCTAATTCAGTTTTTGCGTATTCCTTTAGAAATTCTCTAATTTTATAAAACTCTAGAGTTAACTCGACTTGTTGCATACCTAATATTATATGATTTCGCTATAAATTTTAGAACAAAATTGATAGAGTTATTATATATGGATTCGATTGCTCTAAAGTTTTCTATCGAAGAATATCAAAAGATTAAAGAATATTATTCTTCTTACTCTACTGGAGAAGTAGGAGAATATTTAGATTTTGTCGCAGTTTTAGATGGCGCCACTATTAGAGGCTATGTCTCTAAAAAAGCCAAAAGATCGGTTGTATTTTCTGGACCAAAAGGACATATAGAAGCTTCTAAATGGGGCGAAGTCACTCTTGAAAATAAAAAGGAAGAAGAGAAAATCCATATTGTTGATTTTGGCGAACAAATCGGAAGCGACGAAGTCGGAGTTGGTGATTTTTATCTCCCAATGATTGTGGTCGCTGCTTATATGAATAGCCACCAATATCAAAGATTAAAAGAATTAGGGGTTACCGATTCTAAGAAATTATCTGATAAAAAAATTAGAGAGCTTGGTCCAATATTAATCAAAGAATTTAAGTTTTCTAAACTTACCTTACCAAATGAAAAATATAACGAAATGATTTCTAAAGGCGAAAATCTAAACTCCTTAAAAGCTAAAATGCATAACCGCGCTTTAAATAATCTCCATAAAGAGTATATCGATGTTATTGCTATCTATGTTGACCAATTTGTTTCTGAAGAAAGATATTATTCTTATCTTGATAAGAAGGATGAACCAATTTTAAAAGGAATATCATTTAAAACAAAAGGTGAATCTAGATTCCCTAGTGTTGCTGTAGCTAGTGTTATTGCCCGATACTATTTCTTACTAGAAAAAGATAAATTAGAAGCTAAGTACGGCTTAGAATTCCCTTTTGGGGCTGGTAAAAAGGCCGATGAATTTAAAAAAATCCTCTTAGACAAAGTCGGACAAGAGGAATTTGATAAATTAGTAAAACAAAACTTTAAAAACTATTCTAATTGACTTATTACTTCTTTGAAGTAATCTGGTAAATCAATCTTAAATTCCATTTCCTTATTAGAAGATGGATGAATTAATCTAAGACCAACGGCCACCAGTAATTGGCCGTTTTTATATAAGGTGTCATATTTTCTTCCACTATATAAAGGATCTCCTTCTACAGGATAACCAATGTAAGAAAGGTGTACTCTAATTTGATGAGTTCTACCTGTTTTTAAGTGACACTCTACTAGGGTGTGGTCGCTAAATCTTTGTAAAACTTTAAAGTAAGTAATCGCTTCTTTTGAATTAGAACGAGTTACCGCCATCTTTTGACGGTTATGAGGGTCTCTTCCAATTGGTAAATTAATCTCCCCAGTATTTTCAGTAATCACACCTTTAACCAAAGCAATATAAGTTCTAGACATTGTGTGATCTTTAAGTTGCTCTGCTAAAGATAAATGAGCTTTATCATTTTTAGCAACGCATATTAACCCACTAGTGTCTTTATCAATACGGTGAACTATTCCTGGTCGCATCACTCCATTAATTCCACTTAAATCATGGCAGTGATGTAAAATTGCGTTCACTAAAGTATGTTCATAATGTCCATTAGCAGGATGAACCACCATTCCTTGAGGTTTGTTAATAATTAATATATCGCTATCTTCATAAACAATATCTAAAGGAATATCTTCTTTTTCGATTTCTAATTCCTTAGCTTCTGGAATATTTATTTCAATAACGTCACCAGTTTTTAATTTATAAGATGATTTAATAACTTTCTTATTTACTAAACAATTCTCATCATCAATTAATTTAGCAATATGAGATCTAGAAAGTTCGCTAAAATAAGTAGATAAAAACTTATCTAATCTTTGATTAGAGTTAGATTCGTCTACCACAATTCTATTCATCTTTATGATCTTTCTTTTCTAAGAATTTATTCTTTTCTTGTTCAGTTTTAGATACAACTTTAACATTATCTTCTGCTGTTTTAGGTTGTAATTTGCTTTTTCTATAAGCATCGATGATTTCGGTAATAATCATATAAATAACAAGCATAATAGCCGCAACTACAACAGAGACATCAGCAATATTAAAATGGAACTTCCAAACTCCATAAAAATCAATAAAATCAACAACACCAGTAACTGGAGAAGCTAAATAATTAGATGTATAGAAAATGCGATCTATAGAATTACCAACTGCCCCAGCAATAATCATCATGAGGCATGCTTTATAAAACTTATTAACTTTACCCCACTTTTTCACTAGGAAAACGATGATTCCAGCACTAATACCAAGCGCGACGATCACAAAGACAATTCTTGTAGCGACATCGTTTTTAAATAGGTCCAAGCCAAATACAAAGTGGTTATTGATGACATATTGGATTCTTAAAAAGTTAGGAATAATTACTGCTCCACCATCTCCTAAAGCGCCACTTTTATAAGCGCTAACAACGACGTTTTTAGAGATAATATCGATAATTAAAAAGATTAATCCTAACCAAATAAAGGAAGAAAGAAACCATTTAAGTTTGATTTTGAATTTCTCTTTCATTATTTATGAATCACTTTCTGACATCTTGGACATAAATAAGTGCCGTCTTCTTGAATGATTGCGAGTTTAGAATAATTCCAGCATCTGGAGCAGAACTTGCCTTCATGATGCTTCACTTCTACTTTAGAAACTTCGTATTCTTTTTGTCCGCTAGTTTCTTTTAATTCAACTTCAGAAACAACAAATAAGTTTGCTAGTTCTTCTAAAGAAAATTTAGAGACAACATCTTTTACTTTATTATCTAAGATAGCAATAGAAACAAATGCTTCTTGAGCGGAGCCGATAACTTTTAAGTTTCTGGCTTCTTCTAAAGCTTTTAAAACATCACTTCTAAGTCGAAGCATATTCTCATATTCTTCTAATAAAGAGGAGTCATCTTCTTCTTTATAAGTTGGATAATCTAAATATTGAACGTTTTTCGCTCTACTTCCTGGAAGATTCTTATTAAATTCATCCATAGTAAATGGAAGAATTGGATTTAAAATTCTCAGTAAAGTTTCGCCAACTTTATATAAAACTGTTTGAGTTTGCTTTCTTCTAGTAGAGTCTTTAGCTTCACAATATAATACATCTTTAGAAATATCTAAGTAGAAACTACTTAAATCACTACTACAGAAGTTGAATATCTCACTTGTCGCGCTAGAGAAGTCATATTTATCAAAGCTAGTCCTACAAACTCTAACTAGTCTATTAAGTTTAGCTAATATATATTCATCAACTTTGGCAAACTCTTTAGCTTCATTATTTGGATCATAGTCCACTAAGTTCCAAGAGATGAATTTTAAGGTATTTCTAATTTTACGATATTGCTCTGCCACTTGTTTAATGAGGTTATCGCCGATTCTGACATCTTGTTGATAATCAATAGAAGCAGTCCATAGTCTTAATATATCGCTTCCGTACACATTAGCGATTTTAATTGGATCAACACCATTTCCTTTAGATTTATGCATTTGTTCCCCATGTTCATCTAAAACCCAGCCGTGCGATACTACACTTCTATAAGGGGCTTTATGGTTAGTAGCAACAGAAACAATTAAAGAAGAGTTAAACCAACCACGATATTGGTCGCTTCCTTCTAAATATAAATCGCTAGGATATGTAATTCCTCTTTCGACTAAAACTCCATTCCAGCTAGATCCACTATCAAACCAGACATCCATAATGTCTTTTTCTTTGGTGAATTTGCCGTTAGGAGAATGAGGATTGCTGTATCCTTTAGGTAATAAGTCTTTAGCGTCTAATTCATACCAGATATTACTACCATGTTCTCTAAATAAGTCTTCAATGTGTTTAAAGACCACTTCATCAATAATTGGAGTCTCATCTTCTGCATAGAAAATAGGGATTGGTACACCCCAAGCACGTTGACGAGAAATACACCAGTCGCCACGATCTTTAATCATGTTGACCATTCTATTTTCTCCCCAAGAAGGATACCATTTAACTTCATGAATTATTTTTAATAATTCTTCTCTAATTGGCTCAATTGAGCAGAACCATTGAGCGGTCGCTCTAAAGATTAGAGGTTTACCTGTTCTCCAGTCATGAGGATAGCTATGGGTAAAGGTAGTGTGTTTAAGAAGAGCACCATTTTCTTTTAATATCTCTAAAACAACATCGTTAGCCTTTTCATAGAATAAGCCTTCGATTCTTTCTCCAGTTCCTGGCATCATATAGCCTTTTTCATCAACTGGACAATATGGCTCTAAACCTTTTCCAGGATAATTTAAACAAACTTGATAATCTTCTACACCATGTCCTGGAGCGGTATGAACTAAGCCAGTACCAGCGTCATTAGTGACATGAGTGCCGACAATCACTAAAGAATCTCGGTCATAGAATGGGTGCTTACAAACTACAAATTCTAATTCTTTACCAGTAAACTCTTTTAAGAGTTTGACATCTTCAAAACCTAATTCTTCACTTAATGATTTTTCAAATTCTTTTAAGAAAACAAATTTACCTTTGTTTGTTTGATATAAGCCATATATAAAATCAGGATGAGCAGATATTGCTAAGTTAGCAGGTAAAGTCCATGGAGTTGTGGTCCAAATAATTAAAGAAGTATCAGTGTCTAATAAGCCTTTACCGTCTTTTACTTTAAAAGCAACATAAATGGAATTTGATAAAACATCAGCGTATTCAATTTCTGCTTCCGCTAAAGCGGATTCACTACTTGGCGACCAATAAACTGGTTTAAGTCCTTTATAGATAAGTCCAGAAAGTGCCATCTTCGCAAAAGCTTCAATTTGTCTAGCTTCATATTCTTTTTTAAGAGTTAGATAAGGATTATCAAAATCACCAACTAAGCCAAGTCTTCTAATTTGTTCTTTTTGATTAGACACTTGCTTTAAAGCATATTCTTCACATTTCTTTCTAAATTCCACAATTGGAGTAGTTTTTCTATTCACTCCACTTTTAGTGACTTGGTTTTCAATAGGAAGTCCGTGAGTGTCCCAGCCAAAAACAAATGGTGTTTTAAATCCGCACATATTCTTATAGCGGATGACAAAATCCTTTAAGATTCTATTAAGCATGTGGCCGCAATGCATATTTCCATTAGCGTATGGCGGTCCATCATGAAGAACAAATTCTTTAGCCTCTTTTCTATTGAGGTTCATTTGTTCATAAATATTTTCTTTTTTCCATTCTTCAACTAAAAGAGGTTCTTTTTGATTAAGATTACCTCTCATTTCGAAGTTAGATTTATTCATTAGTAACGTACTTTTATAATCCATATTTACGTCCTTTCTATGTCGTGAATAATTAACAAGTTAATTATGCAATCGCATTAATTGCGAGTCCTCTAATATTAATTGCTTTATTTATATCAGTAAATTCAATTTTAACTTTTCCTGTCAATTCGTTTCCAGATGATAAAATAACACTCTTTTCAATATTTGAACCTGTAAAGCTTCCTGATTCTATTACATTATCACCAATATAAATTTTATATTTATAAGAACAACCAGAAGCTGTCGATGCGATAAAGAAAACTGCGTTAACTTTAGTTTTGCCATCGATATTTACAATATTCTTAGTCTCAAAAGTTAAAGATTGTGGAGCGATGTCTGCAGTTCCAAATTTAGTCCCGTTAGTTTTGCTGTTAGTAATTTTGTTACCGGTGACAACAGCTTCGTTGCCTAATGTAACAACAAAATCTAATCCAGAGAACGAGGCGTTATTCGCAACCGTACCAGCCCATGTACCATAACAATCCTTATTGTGTCCGGAAGTAGAATTGTCAATATGATTCCATGTACACGTATCAAATGTAATTACACTCTCACTTGTTACTTTACACGGAACTAATAATGTATTTTTATCGGTAGTAATTGTTATAACTTTTCCAGTTAAAACATCATCATCAGTAAATGTATAATCTTCAACACTAATTTTAGATTTATCTAAAACGCCTTCGCTTAAGTCGCTTTTTATAGCCTTGATATTAAAATCATCGACCATTGGTTTAGTTCCAGATTCAAATGTTTTAATGTTTTCGCTTTCAACAGCGTAATGATGAATTTCATCTTTATCCATCTCTAAAGCGAGGTAAGTTGGTGTTAATTCACTTAGTGAACCAGGAACATCTTTTAAATCGCCATAGATGTAATCAACTAATTGAGGATAATCCACAAATGGATTTCTATTACCTTGTGTGCCTTTTGAGAAAGTGCAGTAATGAGAATAAACAGATTCATTATGTTGCATTTCAAGGTGATCAACCGCAAAGGAGTTCCATTTTAATAAATCACTACGAAGTCCAATCGCAAATGGCATACTGCTATCGACATATTTTTCATAAGCTAATTCTCTAAAGACATCATAGTCATCGGTTTCTTGAGTAGGTTTTTCTGCTCTAACCAAATCTCGATAATACTCTACAAGAGTATTTATCTCTGGTTTTTCACTATACATAAAATTGTTTAAAGATACATGAGAGTATTCAACATAGTCTTCTAATATTCTTAGTGGTTTTTCATCATAATTAACGTGAACTGTCTTACTCTGGCCACTATGTGTATCTTTATCTGGGCCAGAATAATCCCAGGTTTCAGAAACATCAACTGTATCAGTAGTGTCATACATTAGTCCCATATAGAAAATTGCACGAGCTAATCTGCCTTTATCAACATCATTAGCTTCAAATACATCTCCAGCATAAGAGCTATCGCCGATAGTAACATATTTAGCGCTTTCTTTAGAAGTGTAGCCCAAGTCTTTATTACCACGACTGCTATTTCCACTATTATAAGCAGCGAATAAATTATGGAAGTCTGTTGATCTTCCTAAGGATGTAACAGCTGCACCAGTAGAAACTCCACACATTAAACTAGCACAGAATGCGTGTTCTCTTTCCCAAGCTGACTTAGTAGCGGTTTTCAAAAGAGGATCATTAATATAAACACCATCGACATAACTAAAATCATATAAGTCTTGGTCAGCAAATTGGTTGCTTTCCCAGTTTGCAGGTGAACCACTATATTTTAAAGGAGTAACACCATTAGAAATAATTGCATATAATTTGTTTTTTAAATCTTGAGTGTTTTCCCAAGTTAAATCTCCATAATAGTTATTATAATAACTACCTTCTGTTTGAGCATCATCTTTAACGGTAATTAAAACTCTTGTGCTCTTATTGTTTTCAGTTGTTAAAGTAATAACAGCAGAACCACCACTAACGGCGGTAATTGATTTATCAGTGTTAACTTTAACGGCTTTGCTATTGCTGCTAACAGAAGCAAGCCCATCGACTGCATTAGAAGGAAGAATTGTGTAATTTAGAGTTTTAGACTCACCTTTATTCATTAATAAATTATCTTCGGATGTTATTGAACTTGCTCTAACTCCACTAGCGTCTACATTATCAACAACTGTAACATCACAATAAGCTCGATATCCTCCAAAAGAGATTGATACTCTAGTAACACCAGCTTTATGACCTTTAACGTTTCCTGCAGAAATCGTACAGATAGATTCATCTTCGCTATAGAAACCATAGTTAAATCCTTGAGCAGTAATGTTTTCGGATGAATATGTAAGCTTTTTAGTTTCGTCAACTTTTAAAGTAACGCTTTCTTGTACGATGACACGTTTAGTAGGGTCAGGTTCGGTGATAGAAAACGCTAAGACAATATATTTTTCTTCTTCGTCTCTAATATCGTCATCGTCGTCATCATTATAAGCAAAAACAATGGTATTACCTGCTGCTTTAGCAGTAGCAACATCATTTTCAACACTTAAAAGTGTTGGGTTTTGAATTTCATATTTAATATTTTTTGTGGCATTATATGGAGTTACCACTGGTTTTAAAGCGTATGTATAACCATTTAATAAACTAATTGTGGTACTAGCGATATACACTCGTTCAACTGGAACATATGGCTCATATTCATAAGTCTCTGAAACAGATTTTTGACAAATAGAGCAAACGTGATGTCTAGAACCGTCATGTTCTTCGGTCGCAGGTATATCAATAATCCATTCACCAAAATCATGTAAGGCATAATCTTTACTCAAGCTTTCATATCCTTCATCGATACAAGCATGCCAGTGAGCGGATTCATCTTTAGACCAAGTAGAAGAATAATGATGTTCTAATGGGTCAATATAATGATCGTTATATGAGTATTCACAAATGGAACATTCGTGATGTGTATATCCTTGATGATCATAGTCAGGCTCAATGACAGTTGTAACAAATGTGTGTTCTACTTTATCGTTAATCGCATCGCATCCACTACATTTATGCCAGTGATAGGTTTCATCACTACTCCAAGAGGTAGACCATGAATGAGTGTGTCCACTAGGAGTGTCGCCTCCACAGCTGGTCATAGTCAAAAACATAGAAGCAATGATTGATGTAAATAAAATCTTAACTTTTCTTTTTTTCATAAGCCCGTACCTACTAGTATTATTACATATGCGCAGGCATAAAAAAAGAGCGAAATCGCTCTTTTTAATGATATTTTAATTAAAATTAACTCTTTAAGAAGTTTGGAATAATACTATCTTCTTCGAGATATCTTTCTTTTTCTCTTTCTGCAGTGTCTTCAAGTTGATCAAGTTTCTCTTCAGATTCAAGAGGTTTAACAGGTTCAATCACACTTTGAGCAGTGAAATCTACATCATTTTCAAAGTCGCTGGCAATAACACTGACTAAAATTTCATCAGTTAATTGGTCGTTAATTGTGATCCCAAATTTGATATCAATATTACCACCAGCCGCTTCAATTAATAGGTTAACACACTCCTGTGCTTCAAATAGGCTAACTTGGGTGCCACAGGTAATGGCAACAATTGCTCTTCTAGCTCCTGCAATGCCGGCTTCAAGTAAAGGAGAAGTAATAGCACTAGTGGCGGCATCTTTGGCTCTATTTGGGCCACTACCCATACCAAATCCAATTAAACCAACTCCACTATCTTTTAAGGTATTTCTAACATCAGCGAAGTCGAGATTAATAACGGCTGGAAGTAAGATTAAATTAACAACAGTCTTAACAGATTGGGCTAAAACTTTATCACTAGCGTTAAAGGCTTCTCCAATAGGGGTATTGCCATTAGTGATTAATAATTTGTCGTTAGAAACGACAATTAAAGAGTCAACACAACTTTTAAGTTTATTTAATCCGTCAATAGAATAGACAGTTTTCTTTTTGCCTTCAAAAGTAAATGGGCGAGTGACAATGGCAATCACTAAAGCGCCTGCTTCTTTAGCAATACGGGCCACTACAGGAGCAGCACCGGTACCGGTACCTCCGCCCATTCCAGCAGCAACGAAGACCATATTAGCATCTTTAACGATTTCTCGAATATCATCCGCACTAGCTTCAGCGGCTTGTTCACCCATTTCAGGTTCTCCGCCCGCTCCTAAGCCACCAGTTAAGGCTTCGCCTAAAATAATGCGGTTATTAGCTTTAGAACTTGCTAAGGCTTGTTTATCAGTATTTGCAACATAGAAATCAACATTAGAAATCTCTTCATCAATCATACGATTGACAGCGTTATTTCCTGCTCCACCAACGCCAATAACAACGATTTTAGCAGCAGGTTCGAAATTGTCTAAATCATAATTTTGCATATATTGTCCTCCCTATTCATCTCTAGTCACTTTGACTTGAGAAGAATTTTCATTTCTTTTCACTGGATATTTTTTATTGACGAGAATTGCTCCTAGTAAACTAATTAGAGATGGGTCTCTTGCTCCAATAGTCTTCACTTTTAAGAATTTAAAATTCTTATTTTTAAGATTAGTGTTGAAATATCCTTTTAATCCTCTTAATTGTGATCCTCCACCAATAAAGATGACTGGCATATTATCTGGATCATCAATGTTATAAGCATTTACTAGTTGTTCTTTTCCAAGATTGAACATATTAATAAATGAGGCTAATTCTTTTTCAATAATTTGGTTTAATGCTTTAACTCCACAGCTTTCTTCTCCTAAAGGAGTTTGAATCTTACTCACTGCATAATCAAAGTGCATTTCTCTTTTATCTAAGCCATACAAGATTTTAATCTTCTCCGCTTCACTTTCTGAGATATTAAAGCTAGTAACAATGCTATTAGTGATATTATCTCCACCCCACGAGAAGCTACGTGTCGCAAATATTTGATAATTATCCACTAAAGAAATCGTGGTGCTACTTGCTCCCATATCCACTAAAAAATAAGTAGCAGGGATATCAGGATATGTTGCTAATAATTCGCTAATAGCGAATGGAGAGACGACTCTTCTATTAACTTTGATGTTACTATCAACCAAACACGATGTATGCTCTTCATTAATTCTTTTAGGAAGAGTATGAACTTTAGCGTGAACTGTAATCGCACTACTTTCTTTTCCAATTGGAGGAAGTGCGTATCTATTTCCATTATCAAGCATAAATGAATCAGGAATAATATCGATTAATTCATTATCGATTGGTAATTTCTTATTCCTAATAATGTTATAGATGTTTTTTACATCTAATTCACCAACAACCTTCTCTGGAGAAATTACTGAAGTGTATTGAGTAGTTTCATATATTTCTAAGCCATAAGGTGGTAAAACTAAAACCGCATCATCTAATAGATGCGAGAAATGTAAAGATTCATCCATCACTGGATTGTTCTTGCTTAATTCTTTGATAATCAAAGCGCGATCTTTAATCGCTCCAGATTCAACAGCGTGATTAATAGGAATCTTCTTAACGAAAGTCACTATTACTTGATTATCTTGGACATAACCAAAAACAATTTTAATAAATTTATGAGATATTTCTAAAGCGCATGTTGTTTCTTTCATGCCCTCTATTCTACATTAGTTAATTCACATTAACAATATTTTGTTAATTTGAAAGTGTGTATTTTTTTAATACTGTAATAGCTCTTTAGGTTCAACGTTTTCTTCTTGCTCTACTTTATCGTCTTCCTTTTGAGATTCATCATAGTCCGCTTTTAAAGGAACTTGCTCGCTTTTAGTAGAGGCGATGTAGGTTGGAACTGTAACTCCTACTCCCACACCAATTAAGCCTAAGAAAACAAAGGAAAAATTACGGATAAGGAAAAACGCTTTAGATTTATGATGTTTATAAAGCTTGTTTTTTCTAACCATAAAATTCTCCTTTCTTATTTCTTTTCGATGATTCTTAAGGTACTACTTGCGGAACGATGATTATTTTCTAGTTCATTTTCGCTTGGTCTAATTCCTTTTCTAGTAATGAGAATATAATCTTTTTCTTCTGTCACTAATGGGAAGTTAGTTCTATTTCCTTCCACTACTGTTAACTCTTTAAAGAGTTTTTTAACAATTTTATCTTCTAAACTGTGGAAGGTAATAACGGCAAGTCGTCCACCGCTATTAAGATGATTAACAACTTGGCCTAATGTTTCTTTTAAGACGTTAAGTTCGTTATTTACTTCAATTCTTAATGCCTGGAAGATTTGTTTAGCAGGATGACCAACTTTCTTTAATTCTTTAGCAGGCTTACTTCTTTTAATAATGTCCACTAATTCGAATGTTGTTTCTATTGGTTTAACCGCTCTACTTTTAACGATGTTATGAGCAATGGAAGCGGAATATTTATCTTCTCCATATTCGTAGAATATTTTTCTTAATTCTGCTTCGGGATAAGTATTAATTACTTCTTTAGCAGTGAGCTTTTGCTCGACATCCATTCTCATGTCTAGTGGAGCGTCGTATCGATAGGAGAAGCCTCTACTACTTTCATCAAATTGAGGAGAACTTACTCCTAAATCCATTAACACTCCATCGACTTTGTCGATATTTAATGACGTTAATATATCTTCGAAATTTACGAAATTAGATTTCACTAATTTGTAATTGGAAGCGATTTTGCTTAATCTCTTATCAGATTCTTCAATAGCCTCTTTATCTTGATCTACGCCAATTAAGAGTCCGTCTTTATTTAATCTTTTAAGGATTTCACTACTATGACCAGCTCTTCCTAGAGTTAAGTCAACATAAATGCCATTAGGTTTAATATTTAATCCCTCTATAGTTTCATTTAATAAAACCGGGATATGTTTAACTTCACTCATCTTCTTTTCCTAATGATTCAGCAATACTTTCAAATCTAGAGGAGACTTCTACTTCATATTTGTTATATGCTTCGCTATCCCAGATTTCGAAGTGATCACCTACTCCAATAATGGTGACGTTTTTAGTGATGTGGAATCTAGATAATACGTCTTTTGGAAGTTGAATACGATTAACTTTATCAATCGGAAGTTCGATCACACTACTTAAGACAGTTCTTAAATAATCTCGAGCATTCTTTTTATTAAAAGAAATCTTTTCGCATTCAGCGGTTAATTTTAAGAATTCAGCTTCTCTATATACTGATAAACAGCCTTCAAAACCCTTTAAAACATATAAAGGAGAATTTTCTTTTAATTCTTCTTTAATTTTACGAGGTAATAAGAGTCTACCTTTGTCATCTAGAGAATGTTCATAGTGTCCAAAAAACATGTTTACCACTTTCTACCACTTTTTACCACTTGACTACATTATATAGTCATGACAAAAAGATGACAATAAAGAATTTAAAAATTTATAAAATAAAATGAGGACAACGCCTCATTATAATTTGATATCGTCTAATTTTGCCCAGCGCGGATCTTTTTTCTCCGCTTTTTCTTTTTGATAATCTTCTTCGCTAAGTACTCGATAGCCTACTCCACTACTAGGAAGTTTTGCTCCCTTTTTCACTATTTTAGTTGGGGTACTAGCAATGATTAATCCTAAGATATATGGGTCTAAATCAAAGATCGGTTTTGGCTCAAAAAAGATATCTTCATCATCTTCTATTTCATTAGAAAATTCTAATGAATCTTTGAATTTTAAGTGTAATGGAACATCTTCTAAAGTATAAGAACATACTCCAATAATATCGCACTCCACGCTAATATCCATAGTGATTAAATCATCGTATTCGTGAGCGATAACTTTCACATGGGTATTTTCAATTTTACGAAGATGATTTTGATCTAGTTCGGCACTAGAAAAGTCGATATCATCTTCAAGTTCTAAAACATTATTTTGAAAATTAAATCGACTAATCTGCATATTACATTCTTAAACTTACATTTAGAGTTTTTGCTAATTCGTATTTAATCTTATCTAAAGTATCGTTAATCTCTTTATCGGTTAAGGTTTCTTCTTTACCAAAGACAATATTTACAGCGACACTCTTAAGGTCTTCATCAATGTTACTACCTTCGTAAATATCAAATATTCTGGCTTCTTTCACTAAACCTTTTCCGCTAGTTTTAATCACTTTAATAATTTCAGAAGCAGAAACTTTCTTATTTACTAGCATAGCTAAGTCTCTACTAACAGTAGGGAATTTAGAAATAGGAGTCATTTTATTTAAAGATACTTTCGCGTTAAGTAATGGTTCAAGATTCATTTCTAAAACCACAACATTAGTTTTAAAGCCTAACGCTTTTAATGCTACTGGATGAAGTTCTCCTAAAACTCCAATTGGAGCGTTTTGGAAAATGATTTTAGCAGATTTACCTGGATGTAATTCTTCTTTATTAGAAGAATAACGTTCAAATCTATATCTACTAGTTTCAATTCCTAAAACAGTAAATAAGCCTTCTACTAAACCCTTCATATGATAGAAATCAAATGGAATCTTATTCATTAAGTCTCTTGTATAATCTAGCCCCACTAAGACAATAGCGAGGTGCTCACTTCTACTAGAGGTTGACATCATATTTGAGGTTTCAAATAATTTTAAGTCTTTATTTTGTCGATTAACGTTATATAACGCTGATTCAAGTAAAGAATATAAAATATGAGTTCTAAAATATTCTCTTTCATCAGTAAGAGGATTAAGAAGTTTATAATGTTCTTCATCATGTAAGAGATTGAATTTTTCACTATTTTCTTTAGATACTAAAGAATAAGTTAAACATTCATCTATTCCGTTAAGAGAAAGATATTCTCTAATTTTTCTAAGTCGAGACTGTCCAAGAGATAAACCTCCAACTTTCGCGTCAAGTAGAGGTAATTCACTTTTTACATTTTCAAAGCCAAGTACTCTAATGACCTCTTCAGAGATATCAGCTTCGCAAGTCACATCAAGTCTAAAAGAAGGAATAGAGACTATAAATTCATCTCCGCTTTCTTTACTAACATTAAAGTAGAGTCTATTTAAGACATTTTTAATTTCGTCTTTAGAGAAGTTTGTTCCAAGTCGATTATTAATATAAGAATAATGACATTTTAAACTAGAAACAGGTTTTTCTTCTTTTTGATATTTTACAATATCAGAGAATTCTTTGCCTTCTGCGTATTCTTTAATCAAATATGAGGCAAAGTTAATCACACTTTCCGATTGATAGTGATTAGTGCCTTTAACAAATCTTTGGCTCGATTCGCTAGATAAACCAAGTCGATTAGAGGTATGACGGATACTCGCTCCATCAAAGCTTGCGGCTTCAATATAAATACGAGTACTCTTTTCATCAACCGCACAGGCCAAAGACCCCATCACTCCGCCTAAGCACATTGCTTTTTTATTCGATGTAATGACAATGTCGTCTTTTTCAACTTTATAAGTCTGTTCATCTAAAGCGACAAAGTCTGAGCTTAAATCGTCTCTAGCGATTAATTCGGCCTTATCTAATTTATCCGCGTCATACATATGAAGTGGTTGACCAGTTAATAACATCACATAGTTACCGATATCCACAATATTATTGATACTTCTAACACCCATCGCTAAAAGCGATTCTTTCATAAATTTAGGTGATTCTTTAATTTTTATTCCTTTAATTTCTCGGCCAGAGAACTGTGAGCATCGCCAAGACTCACTACCAACTTTTAAGTTAGTTTTAAATGTCTCTTTTACTTCAAAAGTAGGAATCTTCACTTCTATAGAGAAGATCGCTCCAATTTCTCTAGCGACATTATATAAAGATAATAAGTCTGGTCGATTAGCAAGAACTTTTAAGTTCAAAACTTCATCATCTAATCCTAAATAGCCTAAAACATCTTCATTACCAACTTCAGCATCGCTAGGCAATTCTTCAATACCTTCAGTTTGTTCTTTTCTTAAATTTTTAGCGTCCACTCCTAATTCAAGTAAGGAGCAACACATTCCATTAGATTCCACTCCACGGATGACGCCTTTTTTAATTTCTCCTCCAGGGAGTTTAGCGCCAACTCGAGCCACAATAACTTTTAAACCAACTCTTGCATTAGGAGCGCCACACACGATTTGTTCCACTCCATATTTAGGACCTAAATCCACTTTTAAAACATGGAGGTGATCACTATCAGGATGTTTTTCACATTCAAGAATATGACCTATAACTAAATTTGTGCCGCTAGCAAGTCTAGAAACTTCTTCTACTTCAATACCGGCAAAAGTTAAACCATTAGCAACTTCTTCAGCGGAGAGGTTACCTAAATCAACATATTTTTTTACACTTTTTAAACTGACTAACATAGTTAACTCCTCCTATTACGCTTTCTTTTTATATTGATGGAGGAATCTCACATCGTTTTGATAGAACTTACGGATATCATCAATTCCGTATCTTAATATCGCAACACGTTCAATACCAATACCAAAGGCAAAACCGCTATAAACATCAGGGTCATAGCCGTTCATCTTTAAAACATTTGGATGGACCATACCTCCACCAAGGATTTCAATATAGCCTGTACCTTTACACATGGAGCAGCCTTTGCCGTTACAATTCGCGCAAGTGATATCAACTTCTACACTTGGTTCAGTAAATGGGAAATAAGATGGTCTAAGTCTAATTTCTCGCTTTTCTCCAAACATCTTTTTAACAAAGAGTTCTAATGTGGCTTTTAAGTGTCCAATATTGATATTTTTATCAATAACAAGACCTTCAATTTGAGCGAATTGATGACTATGAGTCGCGTCATCATCGTCTCTTCTATAGGTTTTACCAGGGCAAATAATTCTAATTGGTTTACCTTCTGCCTCTTGCATTGTATGAGCTTGAACTGGAGAGGTATGAGTTCTTAATAAAACATTTTCGGAAATATAGAAAGTATCTTGCATGTCTCTAGCAGGATGGTCTTTAGGAATATTTAAAAGTTCAAAGTTGAATAAGTCGGTTTCCACTTCTGGTCCATCAGCGACTTCAAAACCCATATTTAGGAAAATATCGGTGATTTCGTCTTTGACGACATAGAAAGGATTAACTCCTCCAACATCAACATTTCTACTTGGTAAAGAAATATCAATTTCTTCTTCCTTGAGTTTCTTTTCAAGTTCTTCTTTACGAAGCTCTGTTTCTTTTTGCTCAATTAATTTTGCAATATCGTTTCGAGTTTGATTGAGCTCTTGACCGGCTTCTTTTCTTTCTTCTGGTGGAAGGGCTCCTAGTCCAGATAAAAGGGTCATAATAATACTTTTTTTAGCGAGGTATTTGACTTTAAGTTCTTGAAGTTTATCTAAGCCGAAAACGCTTTTGATATCATTCATCGCTTCAGAATATACTTCACTAATTTTAATTTTTTCTTTCTTTTCTTCCATGGTGAATATTTCCTACTTTTCAAATCGCATTAAAGTATAACACAAAAAGGGGTGTTTGAAATTATATTTCATCTTTTCTTTTATTTTTCTAGCAGCACACCAAAT
>DDQE01000037.1 GCA_002342545.1 Caryophanales bacterium UBA2450 | reverse complement strand
CTGCTCCAATCAGCTTGAAAAAACAGTTCTTAGTGAACTGTTTTATTTTATATTGTTTCAGCATGGCACCACGAATCTACCGCATAAATTAATCGTTCATAGTTTTCACTATCTTTTTCTTTAGTTATTTCTTCGTGTTTACTATTACGGAAATAGATATAACCATTAACATTATCATCTGGTTTGGAATAATAAGTGATGTTAGCGGCATCTAAAGCTTTTTGTAATGTTGCAAATTGATTAATTCCGACCACAAAATCTAATCCAGCATATGCACAAATAATTGGGAATTTAGATGCCTCATCTGCTTTATTAATCCAGTAGGTAACTGATAATTGATCTTCACCATGTCCTTCTGCAGTAATATCAAGATAAGAAGCAGCGCTTGGATTAGTCTTTGCTTCTTCTACCTCAGCTAGAGAGTAAGGCATTCCACACATTCCATTAGCGATTCTAAAGGTTTCATAATTATCCCAATATTTAGTGTCTTCTCCACCATCGCTAATTTTTAAAGGAGATAAATTATTAGCGCTTTCTTGAACAGCAATCGCATTTTTATCTAGTCCCGCATCAAGAACTTCTCCGGAGTCATTATTAAATTTTTTCCATGCTCCAGGTTTAATATCTACAGGTCCAACTCCATCGACAACAAATTTAATAGGGATTGCGGATTCTTTACCTCGAGAATAAGCATATAACATCGCTAAATGCGCACCCGAAGAAGCTCCACCGATAACTAACTGAGTTTTAGAAGTGTCAAATCCAAGCGAGGTCAAAGAATTCTTTATAGATTTGATGCAAGCATCAATTTCATCTAGATTACGGAAAATAGATAATGATGGATCATCCATTTCATTTCGAAGAAGTGTGTATTTAATTGTCGCGGTGATATATCCTTTAGAAGCAAAATCATGAATATAAGGATTAACATCGGTCTTAACACCCATAGTCCAAGCTCCACCATGGATAAATAAAATAACAGTGTGTTTTTGGTTTCTAGGAGTTTTACTGCTAGATGGAACATATAAATCGTAGTTATTTTTAAAGCTAGTAGCGTCATAATAGTCATTTCCGCCATTAATGTTATAACCCATATGATGTGAACCACCAACCTTATAAGTGTTAGTGATATAAAATCTATCATTTAGTTCGTCATAAGGAGCGTAACCAACATTTTTAAATACTTTCGTGCCTTCTCCAGCAGCTTCAGGAGCATCTTTTTCCGCCACACCATCAATAATAGGAGTGCCTGGAGGAACCACTTCTGGTTCATCATATTGAGGATCGAAGATATTCGGCTCCATGATATCGTCATCGTTAAATAGCGAGCAGCTAGAAAGAGCTAAAGTTCCGCTTAATAATAAAATCGAAAGTAGGAGTTTTTTATTCATGAATAATTACCTCCTTAGGTTTTGGCCCTCTGCCATTTCTTTTATCTTTATATTCTTTCTTCACTGGGTGAGCAATAATTGTATAAACGATTGCGAAAACAATCATTCCTAAGAAAATCATTGAAGGAATAAGCATCGATGTTCTTGGAGCAACTGCAATGCTTTTAATTGGGCTTCCTTCTAATGCTCTTTGCATAAATGACATACTCGGTAAATAGAATTTGCAGAATATCGTCAAGGCTAAGCCTAATACAACTTGTAAACTACCAACAATCCAAAACCATGGGCCAAATATAGTCCAAGGTTTTTTGCTTGAGAATGTCCTAATTAAAGTAATAACAATTAATATTGCCCAAATAGCAGCAAAAACAATGACTCCAATAAATAATCCTAAAGAAGAATAGCCAGTAATTGTATAAAAGACATCAGGCAACATATTGTGTGCATATAACTTTGACAATCTTTCAGCATACGCTTCTCTAGATTCACCGACTTGAGGTTCTAATTCATCAGGAGAAACAGTGCCAGATAATTGTTCTTTTAAAATTTTAGCTAAGAATACATAGGCAGCTTTTTCCATTTTTACAAATGTTTCACCATCTGATTGAATTAAATCTGCGGCGGTAATAACACTTATAAAGCCATTTCTAAGCTCGTTATCAAGTTCAGGATTATTAAGCATCGCTTCTTTATTAACTTTACCGTTAGTAATTTTATCGGCTTCGTCTAAGACACCTTCTAATTGCAGCTTAATTGTTTGCACAAATTTATTTACAGAGCATCCATCATCTTCATTAGCGGTAGATGGATTATCAGGAATATTTGCAGCGTCATATAGAGTTTTAGCAAATCCTCTGAAGTAGTTATCGTTCATCCCAACTTCATCCATAATATCGGTGGCGGTAGATGGATATCCTGTGTCTTCAAGAGATTTACGAACTTGCTTATAAATTTCTTTTTTTGCAACACTACGCAAGGCAGTTCTAGCGGTATATTCTGTTAAAATATTTACCGCTTCATGTAAATCGGCAAAAATTGAGGAAAGGTTTTTATCAAGTAATTCTTGATTAACAAGTTCCTTATCAACTTTGCCAATTAAAGTATTAATTTCACCAAAGCTTAAATCGAATTGAACTTTTAAATTGACATGATCAGTTCCTAGTATCTTAGTAACATTAATTTCATTAATAAATGGTTCTTTTAAAACTGGATCTGTCTCACTTTGAGTTGGTTGATTAATTTTATCTACTACGGTAGAAAAGAAATTATTAATGAACCCATTATCAAAAGAGATTCTAGAATTAAAAGTTAATGTCGAGTTTATAAATAATAAAGCAGCAGCGAGTCCGCTAACTGCCATAATAATTAAATTAAAAATACGAATAACGGATTTCATATATTAAGTTTATCTATTTATATAATAATAGATTACAAGAATATTATGTAGATTTTGTTTATTTTTTAGTAAACTCAACCTTTGCCAAGAAAGAAGGATTTCCATCTACTTTACCAATGATAACCTCAGGATTATTTTTATTGGAATAAATCTCGATTTCACTTGGATGAGTGATTTCTTTTTCATAATTAAGTAATATTTGACTCACTTTATTATCTTTATAAAACTCTATATTATGAGTTTCTAAAATATAATCATAATAGAAGGTGTTATTAATATGGATATTAATATCTAACTCACTTTCTTTAGTTAAGCGTTTACAAATTAAATTAGTGGCCTCTTCATTAATCTTGGCAGGTAATTCTAAATCATTTGGATCATGTTCTACTGGTAAATTAATATCCTTAAAAGGACGAAGAATTATTCTTCTAGTATCAAAATTCACCACAACCCAAGTCGAAGAAATATTCACTAATAGATTTCCGTGTTTATCATAAACTTGGAAAAATCTAGGAAACATAAAACCTTTGGTTTCTCCTGGATGAGTAGTAATCACATATTTCTCTTTGAGTTTTGGTAAACGATTAATTTTCATATCATAACGCACCACAACCCAAATGTTATTATCTTTCATTAAGGTATCACGGTCGATTTTAAGTTTAATCGCATGTTCCACAGCGACATTTTGCATATGCCACATCAATTTAGAGATTTTAATCTCTCCAAATGCATCGACTTCATCTTTTTGAACAACAAACTTTTCTTTATACATGTGAAATATTATAGACCAATATAAGAAAAAAGGTGATGATTTTAAATCACCACCTTAAGCTTACATCTTAGAAATGACTAATTTATCATCTTGATAATCGAGTAAGTATTTGTATTTAGTAGAGATATTACCTTGAATAATTTCTTTCGCGATTAAAGTCTCAACATTGTTTTGGATAAATCTTTTAAGTGGTCTAGCTCCAAAAGTTGGAGAATAGGCACTATCTAAGATATATTGTTTAACTTTGTCAGAGAATTCAAAGGAATAATAATTTTCCTTTAATCGGTTATTAAGAACATTTAAGAGTTTCTCCACAATCTTATATTGATTATCCTTAGTAAGTGGATTGAAGTAGATAATCTCATCAATACGATTTAAGAATTCTGGTTTAAAGGTTTGATGAATTAAAGTATCAACTTCTTTTCTTTTACCGTTAAGTAGATATTCACTACCAAGGTTACTTGTCATAATAATGATTGTGTTTTTAAAGTCTACTACTCTTCCTTGAGAATCAGTTAATCGACCATCATCTAGAATTTGAAGTAATAAATTAAAGACTTCAGGATGTGCTTTTTCGATTTCATCGAACAAAACAATAGAGTATGGGTTTCTTCTGACTTTCTCGGTTAATTGTCCGCCTTCTTCATAGCCCACATATCCTGGTGGGGCACCAATTAATCTAGAGGTCGAATATTTCTCCATATATTCACTCATGTCAATTCTGACCATATGGGTTTCACTATCAAATAAGAGTTCCGCTAAACTTCTAGCAACTTCAGTTTTACCAACTCCAGTAGGACCAAGAAACATAAATGAACCAATTGGGCGATTCTGATCTTTAATGCCCGCTCTTTGACGGATAATCGCATCACTAACTAGTTTAAGAGCCTCATCTTGACCGATTACTCTTTTTCTTAATTGCTCTTCTAGATGCATCACTTTCTCTTTTTCGCCTTGCGAGATCTTGCTTAGAGGAATATTAGTGATTTTAGAAACAATTTTAGCGATTTCTTCTTCAGTCACAACTTCAGAAAGAATCTTTTTATCTTTATTTGCTTCTTCTAATTCCTTAATCTTCTTTTCTAATTCAGGAATATCTTTATATTGGAGTTTACTAGCTTTTTCATAATCGGCGTTATAAAAAGCGTTATCTAAATCAAATCTTAATTTATCTAAAGCAGTTTTTTGCTCTTTAATCTTAAGATTAACTTCTTTTTCTTTAAGCCACTTAGAGTTCATCTCTTCTTGCTCTTTTTTCAGTGACTCAAGATTAGAATTAATCTTTTCTAATCTCTTTTTAGAAGATTCATCACTTTCTTTTTCTAGAGCATATTTTTCAATCTCTAGTTGTTTGATTTTTCTTCCTAACTCATCTAGTTCGATTGGGGTAGATTCAAGTTCCACTCTTATTGAGGCGCATGCCTGATCGATTAAATCAATAGCCTTATCTGGTAGATATCGACTTGTGATATATCGATTACTTAAAGACACTGCTGCAACAATCGCATTATCAGTAATTTTCACCCCGTGATGGGTTTCAAATTTTTCTTTAAGTCCACGAAGGATAGAAATACTATCTTCTACTGATGGCTCATTAACTAAAACTTGTTGGAAACGTCTTTCTAGAGCACGGTCTTTTTCAATATAAAGACGATACTCTTTTAATGTAGTTGCACCAATACAGTCGATTTCTCCTCTAGCAAGCATTGGTTTAAGCATATTAGAAGCATCTAACGCTCCTTCAGTTTGACCAGCGCCCACAATTAAATGGATTTCATCAATAAAGAGAATGATTTGTCCTTCAGAGTTCTTAATTTTATTAAGAACAGCTTTAAGTCTTTCCTCAAATTCTCCACGATACTTAGCACCCGCTACTAATGCTCCCATATCTAGTTCATAAATCATTTTATTTTTTAAACTAGTAGGAACATCATCTTTAACAATTCTTAAAGCTAAGCCTTCAATAATCGCGGTTTTACCAACACCTGGTTCACCAATTAAAATAACATTGTTTTTATTTTTTCTACTTAATACTTCGATGATTTGATGAATTTCTTCATCTCTACCAATGACAGGATCTATTTTTCCTTCTCTAGCAGCTTTAGTCACATCTCGACCAAATTTTTCTAAGATATTTTCATCTTGGGAATAATCTTCCATACCTTGCATATTGTTCATAATTTGTGACCTCCTTTTAGCACTCTCAATCCTCAAGTGCTAATTATATTATAATCGAATTTTGGCACTCGTCAAGTATGAGTGCTAATTTTTTTAAAATAGTTGCTATATTAATATCCTTATATAAAATATAAATATATGAACTTTGAACTACTAGTAGCGACCAATAACGCCCATAAATTAAAAGAAATTAGAGAAATTTTATCTCCGCATCATATTACTGTTTACGGAATGAAAGATTTAAATATCGATATCGGTGAAGTTATTGAAGATGGGAAAAACTATTATGAAAACGCTTTAATTAAAGCTAAAGCCCTACAACAAGTAACTAGGATGCCAATCATCGCCGATGATTCTGGATTAGAAGTTTTAGCTTTAAACAATAAGCCTGGTCTATATTCCGCTAGATTTGCTAATGAATGTGGGGGTCATAAAGAAGCATTTAAAGTGTTATTTAAAGAATTAGAAAATAAAGACCGCTCTGCAAGATTTATTTGCGATATTGTCCTAGTTAATGTTGAAAACAAACCACTTCTATTTGAAGGAATAGTTCCTGGAAGAATCGGACTAGAACCAGATGGAGATACTGGATTTGGTTATGATCCAATATTTATATGTGATGAATTAAACAAGAGTTATGCTTCATTAAGCGAAGAAGAAAAAAACCGGGTATCTCACCGCGGCAAAGCTCTAAAGAAATTATTAACTTATCTAAAGATAAATGGCTACGCATCCTAATCGATTCGTAGTCTTCTTTTCTTTAAAGTCACTTTCCAAGAAATGCTTAAGATTAATAAGACTGTTCCTAAAATGAGGAATAATCCAGTAGCGCCAATTAATGAATAGAAAATAATTTTATTATTCATAAATGGATATATCGCGGCTGCGCATCCACACATTAATAAATAGAAAATAACTGTAAACACAACTGCCACCTTTTCTGATTTCACAACTTTAGTGTAGTCTTTAAAGATTTCGTCTTTGATGTAACGTTTATGTTTATCATCTTCTTTTAAAGAAGACAAACGATATCTACTTAAATGGGTGTTAATTTTCTTTTTAGTGGAATTATCAATAATAACTTTGTCATTAACAGTTTTGACATAGCAATAAGCAGTGCCATCACAAATATAAGTATCTGCATGAAGAATTCTTTTCTTTTCGTCAATGTTATGTTCAAGCATATTAGCCATAATTTCACATTGACTATTTTTGTGGTCTTTTTTAATATCTTTAACAATCGAAAGAATTAATTCTTTCATCTTGATAATTTCATGAAGATACAGCCAGAAAAGTTTTAAACATTCTACATCAAAGTAGTAGGTTTTAAACATTAATTTTCTTTGAACAGATAATTCATATTCATCTAAGGCAAAATTGATTTTCTTTAAAAAGAAAATAAACTCTTCAATATTACAGCCTTCATATGTTGTATTTTCAAGCAAAGTATATGCTTCTTGTAAATAAGACTTACGAACTTTACCCATATAAATAAGACAAAGTATTCTTCCTAATAAAGCGTGAGCTTCTTTTGGTTCAAGTTCAATTACTTCTGCATATTGAGAATACGCTAAAACCGGATCGCAAGTCACAAATAATGTGTTATCCGCTTTTAAAAGCATTTTACTAATTAATTCAGTGTAGCCATCGATTGCGACTTTTGGCTCCACTTCTTTCATACAGGTAGGGCAAAAACAAGTCGATGCTTCAGGATTAACTGGGAATATACGACGCTCCACTCTATGAGTTACACAATATGGACACAAACCTTTTTTAGTCGCCATAATTGCTAAAATTATACTATAATTTTGAAAAATAGAAATAAAAATATAGAATGAATGTATGAAATTTATAAAAGATAAAGAACTTAATGAATATCTAAGCGAACTAATTGATAAACACGAACTTAACCTATCAATCTCAGATTTATTAGGTAGCATCTTTTCAAATTTAGATATTACTTCTAAAAAAGAAATTGATTTATTGAGCGAGAAATTTAAAAGCGACAAACACAAAGTGTTTATTTCTAAAATCAGTGATTATTTAGATATTGATTTATCTTTTGAAGATAATGAAGAAATCTTTAATAAATATATCGCTGGTGTGATTCATGAATTAGATGAAACAAAATACTTAACTAACCCATATTATCAACTAATAAAAGTTAAGCCAGTTAAATTAAATAAGTATGAATTAAAATTAGACCACTACGAACCTTATGAACTTTTTGCCTATCTAGACATGTCTAGCGATAAATATATCGAGATTAATTCACTTGGCTATTTTAAAAACAAATTTTCATTTTTAACTTTGAACTATCAAGGTGTCACTTGGATGAATATTACTCCAAATGAAATAGAAACAATGGAAAAAGCAGTTAAGGAGATTAAAGGCACAGTTACTGTTTTTGGTCTAGGGTTAGGTTATCTTCCTTTTATGATTTCTAATAAAAAAGAAGTTAGCTGTATCAAAGTGATTGAAAACGATAAAAACATTATCAAGTTATTTAAAGATAATCTACTAGATTATTTCCCAAATAAAAATAGGATTAAAATTATTGAGGATGATGCGAACAACTATTTAAATAAAGATTTAAAAACCGATTACGCTTTTGTCGATTTATGGCACACCCCAGAAGATGGTTTAAAATGGTATATCAAATTTAAAAAGAGCGAAAAATATTCTAAATCCACCACTTACTTATATTGGTTAGAATCTAGTTTTTATTTATATTTAAGAAGACTAATGATGACTTTAATTGAAGAATCTTTATCTAATCAAAGTGTTGATTATAGTAAAGAAGAGACTTATGAAGATCACATCATTAATCTTTATCACAAGAAAACAAAAGACCTTGTTATTTCTAGCAAGGTCCAATTAGATAATTTATTAAGCGATAAATCCTTAGTGGAATTACTTCTTAATGACTGATAATTCATCAGTTAATTTTTGCGCTCTTATATAGAGTTCTTTTATATTTTCACCAACAAAAAATTCATTATTGTAATATAAGACTTTGCCGTTAATCATTGTCATCTTCACACAGTCTTTGCTTCCTGCATAGACAATATTATTAACAATATTGTTAATAGGCTGCATACTAGGTCTAGATAAATCAATCATAATAATATCAGCAAGTTTACCAACTTCTAAAGTGTCCCCATCAATTAAATTCATGGCCTTGGCCCCGTTCACTGTTGCCATTTTTAAAACTTCATAAGCTGGAATAGAAACAGGGTCTTTTAAGAGTAGTTTTTGTAAACCTGTAACAAGATACATTTCTCTAAACATATCAAGCGCGTTGTTACTCGCTGGTCCATCTGTACCTAAAGCGACAGTTATTCCTTTAGATAATAACTTTTTAATTTCTGCTACTCCACTAGCGAGTTTCATATTACTGGCAGGATTAGAAACTACAACAACATTTCTCTTTTTGATGATTTCCATATCATTATCATCTAGATAAATGCCGTGGAATATCGCTCCACCTTTATCAAAGAAATGTAAATCGTCAAAGAACTTCATTGGTCTAACATTTCTTCTAGATAAACATTCATCAACTTCTTGTGCGGTTTCACTTAAGTGGGTATAAAAAGGTAAGTCTGTTTCATCTAATAATTCTTTAGTGACTTTAAACATCTCATCTGTTGGAGTGTATTCACTATGTAAACCAATAACCGCCTTAACTAGGCTATTTTTATCTTCGTTACATTTAATTAACTCTAAGCAGGTGTCTTTATCTCTACTTTCTGGATCATACATGATTAAATTGACACATCTAAAGCCATATTCTTTACAGGCTTTTTCAAATTCTTCTGGGAAGAAATATTGATCAATCACTCCGGTAATACCGCTAGTTAGATATTCTAATAAAGCCACTTTACCAAGTTCATAGACACAACCTTTATATAAATTAGCTTCTCTAGGGAAGATTTCTTTAAATAACCAATCTTGAAGCTTAGAATCGTCGGCTTTACTGCGTAAAAATGTCATCGCACTATGAGTGTGAGCATCTTTAAATCCAGGCATTAATAAATTGCCTTCGCAGTCGATAACCTTATCATATTTAGCGTTAAGATCAACTTGAGGGCCAATTTCACTAATTCGATTATCTGTAATTACAATATGACCTTCTCTAATTTGGTCATCTTTCATTGATAAAATTTTGGCGTTTTTAAGTAGTGTTTTCATATGCTCCATTATAAAGAAAATCCCTTTAGAATTAAAGTCTAAGGGGATTTAATTTTCTATTTACCTTCGTAAGCTTCTTTTAGAATGACTTTCATGTCTTCCACTAGAGGGACTCTTGGATTACATGGAGAACATTGATCTTCAAAAGCTAATACAGCAATGCGGTCAATATGTCTGTAGAAGTTATCTTTATCAATGCCAGTGTCTTTAAAGCAAGTAGCTAAGCCAATATCTTTTGCTAAATCTTCACAAGCCTTTGCTAAAGACTCAACACCTTGTTCTGGGGTATCAGCCTTTAAGCCAAGGAGTTTAGCAATATCTTGATATTTCTTATCAGCACAATAATGGTTATATTTTGGCCAAACACTAAGTTTAGTAGGTACTTGTCCATTATATCTAATGACGTGTGGTAATAAGATAGAACAGGCTAAACCATGTACTGTATGGAATTCTGCTCCAACTTTATGGGCCATAGAGTGGGTCATACCTAAGAATGCATTAGCAAATGCCATACCAGCAATAGTAGCGGCGTTATGCATCTTTTCTCTAGCTTCTAAATCGTGTTGTCCGTCTTTGACACATCTTGGTAAATATTCAAAGACTAATTGAATAGCCTTTAAGGCTAAGCCGTCTGTATAATCACTTGCCATAACTGAAACATAAGCTTCAATCGCGTGAGTAAGAACATCCATACCAGTCATCGCGGTTGGGCGTGGAGGTAAGTTTGTAGTAAATTCTGGATCAACAATAGCAATTGTTGGAGTTAAAGAATAATCGGTTAAAGGATATTTCTTGTTATTCTTCTTATCGGAAATAACCGCGAATGGAGTGACTTCACTACCTGTTCCGGAGGTAGTTGGGATACAAATGAGTCTACTTCTATTACCTAATTCTGGATATTTAAAGGCTCTTTTTCTAATATCCATAAATTTTTGCTTTAAATCATCAAAGTTCACTTCAGGATGTTCATAGAATAACCACATTCCTTTAGCAGCATCCATAACCGAACCACCACCTAATGCGATAATGGTGTCTGGTTGGAAGATTTTCATTTGTTCAGCTCCCTTACGAACTGTCTCGATATCTGGATCTGGTTCCACATCGCAGAATAACTGCATTGTAACTTTGTTACGTCTACTATTAATTTGTTCAGCAATCTTTTTAAAGAAGCCAAATTCCACCATTGAGGTATCAGTAACAATAAAGACTTTTTCCATGTCTTTACAAGATTTTAAATATTGAATTGAATTTCTCTCAAAATAAATTTTGCGAGGGACTTTAAACCATTGCACAGTGTTTCTCCTTTTACCAACTTTCTTAATGTTGATTAAATTAACCGCGGAGACATTACCTCCGATAGAGTTTCTACCATAACTTCCACAGCCTAATGTTAATGATGGTAGGAATGAGTTATAAACATTACCAATTCCACCAAAGGTGGCAGGAGAATTCCAAATAATTCTCATGGCTAAAACTTTATCGCCAAATTTATCTGCTAATGATTGTTCAGCGCAGTGGATTGCAGCACTATGGCCTAAACCATTAAAGGCTACCATTTGTGCTGCTCTTTCAATACCTTCATCTTCATTATTAACTTTAAAGAACGCTAATACTGGAGATAATTTTTCTCTACTAATTGGTTCACTTGGTCCGACAACTTTACATTCCACACCAATAACAGATGTATCTTTTGGAACACTAAAGCCGGCTTGTTCAGCAATCCACCAGGCTGGTTTACCAACGATATCAGGGTTAAGTTTTGCACCTTCCACTCCTTCGTCTCCAACAGCGTAGCCAAACATATATCTAGATAATTTCTTCTTTTCTTCTTCATTTACAAAGTAAACCTTGAATCTTTTGAATAATTCAATGGCTTGTTTATAAATTTCTTTATCGATAATCGCCGCTTGTTCAGAAGCACAAATCATTCCGTTATCAAACGATTTAGATAAAACGATATCATTAACTGCTTGTTCAACATTGCATGATTTATGCATATAAGCAGGTACGTTACCTGCACCAACACCCATAGCAGGTTTCCCACAGCTATAAGCTGCTTTAACCATGGCGTTACCACCAGTTGCTAAAATAGTGGCTACTCCTGGGTGATTCATTAAAGCGCTTGTAGCTTCCATACTTGGATGTTCAATCCATTGAATGCAGTTTTCAGGAGCACCAGCAGCAACAGCGGCGTCTCTCATAATAATCGCAGCTTGTTTAGAACATTGTTGAGCGCTTGGATGGAAAGCAAAAATAATAGGATTTCTTGTTTTAATACAAATTAAGGATTTAAAGATTACTGTACTAGTAGGGTTAGTAACTGGAGTAATTCCACAGATAACACCAATTGGTTCGGCAATTTCTGTAATTCCAGTAACAGGATCTTCAGAAATAACACCAACAGTCTTTAAATGACGCATGTTATTTACAACATATTCGCAAGCGAATAAGTTTTTAGTTGCTTTATCTTCAAAAACCCCTCTTTTAGTTTCTTCAATTGCGGCTTGAGCAAGAGTGCCGTGATGATCTAATCCACTAACAGACATTTTTGCGACAATATAATCGATTTGATCTTGTGTGAAATTAGAAAATTCTTTTAACGCTACTTGAGCTTTACTAACTAATTCATTTACTTCGTCTACAGGTGAAATAATTTCTTCTTTTTTAACATTATTAACAGGTTTTTTAGCATCACTAGGAATATTCCATGTTTTTCCAGTTAAAAAAGCACCTTCAACTTTGCCTTCTGCACAATAATTACGGACGCTTCTTTCAGAAAGCTTCCATTTTTTGGCAGTTTCGGCGACAGACATATATTTCATATTTATGTACCTCAACAATAACTATATTCATTTTAACGGCAACTTGCAACATATATGCAAAATATTTGCCGATAAAGGAAAATATTTAATCAAAAAAGCAAAAAATAAATAATTATTTAATAAATTTATTTAATTATGTTATGATATGTAGCGTTCACAAGAACTGGAGTAGTACCCAAGTTGGTGAAGGGGCTTCCCTGCTAAGGAAGTAGATCGGGCAACTGGTGCGAGAGTTCGAGTCTCTCCTACTCCGCCATCATCGATTATCGAGACACGTACATAAAAATACGTGTTTTTTATTACTTTTTTGAAGATGTTTATATTCACGATTTTATGAAGGCTGTTATAATGAATGTCTTATTTAAGCGCTGTCTCTAAAATAATGTTTAATACAGAAATTGTATCAGAGAATGATATATTAGAAGCGAATTCATTCTTCTTTGAAAATAATTCCCATCTTTTCTGCATAGATAAATCATTTTCAATTTGATTCTTTATTTCGGTCGCGTGTCCCGAAGAAAAAATAGTATTTCTATATCTACACGTATTATTAAACGCTTCTTTAAGAGTGGAAATATTAATATCATTCCATCTTAATTTATAGATGATATATAAATCATAGAAGTCTTTACTTCTACTGTTTGTTACACCTTTATTGAGAATTGTTTGAAGTTTTTCTGCGATAATAGTTTCAAAATTATAGGCAGCAAAGGTCAAAATCTCGTTGTCAAATAAACATCTATAATTATAAGAAACAGATGATGGAGTAATTGGATCACCAGTAGCGATGTCAATACTAACCACCACCTTAACATTCTCAAGTCTGCCTAGCAAAGAGACATTAAAACCACCATATTCATCTTCTTGTCGAATATCATTAATATCAACAAATTCAAAAGTAATATTGTCATCGACATCTATTTCAGCAATTCCTTTAAAAATCTTCTCAATATTTTCTTTGTTCATCGCTAATTTTGTTAATAAGAAATCCATATCCATTGTGGATCTAAAATCAATGCCTAAAGTAGTAGAAAGCAAGAACCCGCCTTTAAAAACAAAATTTTCAACATATTGAGATTTTGCTAATCTTTTTAAGAATGCATCAAAGAAATAATCTTGAAGAATAACGTTTGAAGGAACTCCTTTTTGACTAGACAAATTTTTGATTCTGGCCTGTAATGAATTCTTATTAATTTTCATTCAAAAGCACCTCCATTAGACTATTTACTTTATCTTCGATTTTCATTATACGTGCGTATTGGATAAGCCTATTCACATTTTTATCTTTTCTTTTGCTATACCAGGTTACACACTTAACAAAAGATTCCGAATCCAGTTTTTCTCTATTTCTAATGAAATCGCACACTGTCTTTTCAATGTCGTAAACTTTGACCTTGTTGCCAAATGATGTTTCAACTTCACTAATACCGAGATTATATGTCGTATCTCTTGTATCCGTATGAAGAATCACTCCATCTCGCGGAAGAGGAAATGGGCGATAATTTTTTGGAGCAGTTGCTTCTAAAGATGTTGGTATAAAATCACCAAGTCTATGAAGATAAGCTGCTCCATAGAAAGAATAAATTAGTTTCGGGTATTGATATTGGAAAATAAAATAATCATCCGCCATCCAATCTTCAGTTGAATAAAACCCTGGACACTGTTTTATAAGATTATATTTTTTAATATATTGTGAAAGGGTGGCTGTCGGAATATTTGCTTCACTAACATCTCTTCCAGTAACATAACCGCCATTAGATTTAATAATTTTAGAAATCTTTTCAAAATTAGTCATACTTGCATTTCCAACCATATTATATTGTTTTGTGGTTTATTTTGCAATATGTTTATGCATCCTGTTTATAACAATTTATGAGTTCACTAACATTTGATGTTAATGGGACATCTCTCCATTCTTTCTTGAGCTTTTGTTTTGCCGTTTTTATTTAAAGCGTAGTTAATTCCTCTGTTTAAATCTTTTACGGTATTTACTAAAGTACCATGTGAACTTACTCGGCAATTGAATTACCGAGCATCTGGGTTATGGATT
>DDQE01000006.1 GCA_002342545.1 Caryophanales bacterium UBA2450 | reverse complement strand
CCTATTTCTAGGGTAATAAAAAGCCTTCATAGTGAAGGCGCACGATTTCTCGTGGGTCTAGCTAAATTAAAGCTGGAATGACCTATATGCATATTATAAGTGACATTTGAAGAATATTTCAACATTTTATTAATGAAAAAAGAGAGAGATTGTTTCTCCCTCTTTTTCGTAAATCATCCGCCTATCCTAATAAGCATGGATGGGTGCCATGAATACTCTCTTGGATGAATTACCATGTGGGTGAACTAAATAGGAGTCTCCCTTAATCAGAGATGGAGTATCGCCTCTGAACAATCAATAATATACAAGTCATTTACCGTAGTCTCAATATTTTATCGAGAATAAAAAAATGCCTTCTAGATGAAGGCCACGATTTCTCGCGGGTCTTGCTAAATTAATAGCAGGCATGACCAGTGCATTTATATTACAACTCAATGCGATAAAATCAAACATTTAATATAATTGGGTTGCTGTTTGCTTAATATTTTCAATTAGAGTTTTACTTAAAATATTGAGTTCCATATCATCTTGAGGGAAAGAGAACGATGGAAGTTGACCTAATTGTTTATATAATTGGGCAAATAAAGGAATGTTAAGTTCACTAATCTTAGCTTCTTTCCCTCTATAGCGGTACCATACAGATCCATCTTCTTTTTTAAATAACTCAATCTTGTCCATTATTAGTTATCCTTTTTCTTACGGAAATAGAAATATCCTGCGATAGCAATCACACTAATAGAGGAGATCACAATGATAATGATCGCGGTAGAACTATTTTTCACACTCACTTGAAGTGGATTAATAGCAATCCTAGATAAACTAACTAATTCCGACATAAATGGAGTTTGTCCGTGTTTTTGAACGCACACTTGATATGTCTTCATCATTCTTTCAATACAAGCTTCTCCAGAATCATCAGTGTATTGTTTAGTGGCATTAGCAATTAAACTCTTTGCATATGCTTCTTCAGTCTCTCCTAAAGCAGCTGCCTCAGTTAAGAATGTGTTATAAGCACTACTACAAGTAGACCATGCGCTTTCTAAGTTAGTGGTACAACCACTAGTGGTATCCATAGCAGCATTAAATGCTTTAGCGAATTTGACCGCTACTCTTTGAGCGGCAATATGATCAACACTGTTAGAAATAGTTGTTGTACTACCTGGAACAGTGTGAGTAACGACTACTGATTTACAGTAAATAGCATTAACTGCAGCAGCAGCTTTATAAATTCTCACAACAATTCTTCCAGCGCTTGCTGTTCCAGTAAATGTCTTATCACTTGCGGTAGCGTTAAATGATTGAACTTCACCAAAAGCATTTCCTCCAACTGTAACTGAAACACTGCCAGTAACTCCGGAAGCACCAGAAGCATTGACAACTACTTGAGTAATTGTTCCGGTTGTGAAGGAGTCTGACACCAATTGAATATATTCAACAGCCAATTTACCTGTACCATAATGAACGCCTTTTGTTGAATCGTATGTAGATTCAGTGGCATCAGATGTTACTGTCCAAGTTGCTCCATCATCAGCAGTGCCACTCCCACCACACGATCCTGTAAAAGTCAAATCTGACGTAACTGTCGATGACTCAGTTGTCTGTGTGATTGTGTTAACACTCTGCGTTATTTGCACTGCGCTTGATGCAGTTGTAGTTAAAGAATTATAAGTGACAGTTAAAGTCTTGCCATCATCCTCGGCAGACCAAGTATGTGGAATAGAAATGATTGTTCCACCTAATTTAACTGTTAGTTGACTATATGTTGGCGTTGATTGATGTCCTGCTCCATCGTTATATGTAACACCCCATCCATTTACATCAGTTCCACTTAAAACGGAACCAGAATACACATTGATGGTTGGAGCAATCCAATCAATTGATGGATTAGAATTAACTGTAATTGTGTAATTTGCACTCTTAGATGTTTCTTCTTCAGTATAAGAAACTGTGACTGTTTTTTGGCCAGTAGTAGACATATTTGGCGAGGAAACACTAGTAGGGGTAACAACACTGCTTGGTGCATTGCTGTAGTTAGCGGTGACAACTAAACCAGTATAATTGAATGTTTCACCAACACTAAATGTGGTTTTCACATTAGATGTGTCTAAACTGATGGATGTAAGAACTTTAGGCGTGACTTGTTTCCATAAGTAAACAAGACCATAAGAACCTTGCGCACTATAGCAGGCAAAACCTCCATTTGGACTATCAATTCCGGAGTTGAAACAAATTAATGTTCTTGATTCATGTGGTCCAATATTAATAGTTGCTGCATCACCACTAAAAGAAATTGTTGCAGTATTAGCTGTGCTTATTACTCTAAGATGATTACTATTACTACCTGAACCTGAAGCTAAATATCCTTCTGTTCCGGCGTAATTCTCAGTAGCAAAAGTCCACGCACCACTAGATCCGCCAAGTGTAAAACTTAAAATAGAAGATCCTCTTGTAATTTTACTATTAGAAATAGTAGTCTCAGTTGATTTCCTGTTGTTAGCATTATCAGTAACTGCAGCAGCCCTTACAGTTCCTGATGTACCATTAGTAATAATATAACTTTTTCCAGCCTCAAGGTCAGAAGTTGAATTAATTAATATATATTGAGTGGAGTCTGTAGCGCCACTATCATCGGTTACTGAAATTTGATAAGTTTCTGTTTGTCCTCCATAACTGACGGTGACTGTTTGGTTGCCTGCGGAAGACATATTGTATCCACTGAATGATGCGCTGGCAGTCACATCAGCTGATGAACCGTTATTATAATGAGCAGTGACTGTTCCTCCAAATGAGAAAGTGTCGCCAGCTTTAAATGAGGTTGTATATCCAGAAATAGTAATCGAAGTTAAAGTAACTGAAGTAACAGTGATTGAATAACTTGTCGATTGAGTGGTTACATTAGTATAACTAACACTAACAGTTTGGTTACCTGCGCTACCTAAATCATATCCACTAAATGTTGCGGAATTTGTTACATCACTGGTAGATCCATTAGAGAATGTAGCAGTAACTGTTGGTTTAACAAATGTATCTCCAACATAATATGCAGTTTTAGCATCACTAACTTCAATTGATGTTAATGTAACTGCGTTAACTGTAATTGTATAAGTAGCGGTCTTTGTAACTCCACCTTTGGTGTATGATACTGTGACAGTTTTTTCTCCTGCAGTAGACATATTTGGTGTCGATACACTAGTAGGTGAAACAATATCATCTGTACCATCATCATAATTAGCAGTAACACTCAATCCTTCGTAACTAAATGTATCTCCAACATTAAATGTCGTAGGAGCATCACTGGTATCTAAAGTAATACTATCTAATGTTTTTTCTTCCTCACCTGAAGAATATTCTGCAGACCAAGAAACCGTCATAATGCCCCAGTTTCCACCACCCTTTGTGACATAAGTGATTTTTATACCAGTACAACCAGATAGCCCAGAATCAATAGTGAAAACTGTATCGCCGTATGAAGTAGTTACAATATCAGCTCCTGTTTTAACATCGCTAGCAAGAACGTTACCAGACGAGTCAAGGGCTTCGACCTTGTAAGAGTTTGCGGCTGTTGGTGTTCCATTAATCTTTCCATTAATAGTAACTGTTAAAGATGTCATTCCAGAGGAAACATCGCCAGAGAAAATATCGGTTTTATAAATATTGTCTCCACCACTATCAAATTTTGCTGATCCATCCTTATATGCTGTACCCAATCCATCGGATGTCCATCCTTCGAGCGCACCATTTGCAGCAGTAACACTTCCAGTTTCTGTCCCGCTTTCTCCGCCACCGCCTCCACCAGAGGCTGTGACAGTAACGTCACAAGTCGCGGTATATCCACCATCACTTGTAGTAACTGTAATTGTTGAATTTCCTTCGGCAACTGCAGTAACACGTCCAGCAGAAGAAACAGTTGCAACACTTGTATTGCTGCTTGCCCAAGTAACAAATTGATTAGTTGCGTTGAAAGGTGAAACTGTAACGCTAAGCACTTCAGATTCTCCAACTTTAATTGAAGTTTCACTCACGCTTAAACTAACTCCAGTAACAGCGACTGGATCTGAGCTTCCACTATTATATCCGTAGACTGTGTCACTACTTGGAGTGGCATATCCAGTTGGATTAGAATTATATGATTGATAGTTTGTTCCATTATAAGTTGCTGTGCCCCAAATATAATCTGCCCATTCCGGGAAGTCGATAAATGGATTTCTGTTATTTGTGAAGTTTGTGTATAAAAGGTTATTTCTATGAATTTCGTATTCATCAACTGGGTCAGCTTTATGCCAGGCTAATAAATCAGTTAAAACACCCAACTTGCCTTGAGTAGAAGTTGAAGATGTATAGCCAGAACTAGACCAATCTGAAATATTTTGGGTTAATGTTAAGTTTGGGTTATTGGTGTCGATACCATCGCTATCACTACCAGATAGATAGTTGTATCTAGCGACCATATAGAAAATCATTCTGGCGATATCGCCTTTATCACTATCTTGTGGTTCAAATACTGTACCACTATTTAAAGTTTTAGATGTACCTCTTAAGTTACCAGATAAATTGGAATATTTAGATCCACAATCTGTGGCACCAGATGCTTTTACATAACCATAATAATAGTTACTATGAATGTTATTTGCGTAACCATTACCTGCCACTAAATGACGTGGATCACCACGAGCGCCACCAGCACCTGAGGAATAAAAACCTTCAGCTTTTGGCCAAACGTGTTCTCTGTTGATACCCCATTGAGTTTGTTGGTGATCACTCCAAGCAGTTGTCTGGTTATTTACATCTCTATTAACATATAAAGCATGAAGATATGGATCAGATGTATTATACGAATAACCTGTGATTATTTTTGTTGATGAATTATATCCAGAAATCGCTGATGCAGGTGATTTATCCCAGTCTCTATCGGTGATTTCATACATTTTCCAGACGTTTTCACCACTTTCATATGAAAAATATTTTTGCCCATTCTTAAGAATGGTTTTTAAATTTTTTAATAAGTTGGTACCTTGTCTTTCAGAAGTTGAAAGATTATTCAAATCTGAATAATAAGAACGAATGTTGGCCGCGCTGGTGTCATTTAAGTCAATTGTGGTTGGTAAAGAAGAAGCAGAATAGCCTTCAACTTTCTTAACATCTTTAGATGAGTTAATTAAAGCCACAGATAAACCAGCGGACATTAATCCCGCTAGGGATAAGCAAAATAAGAATCTTTTTTTCATATGTTTTCCTCGACGGAAGATTTTATTATATTATAGTATTTATTTTTTTGAAATATATTTTCAAAGAAATATCCGATTAAATCGTTATATTTTCATAATGTCTTTACATATTTGTAAATTACATTTAAACTTTTATTTGCGTTTTAGAAACAAAAAGGAAGTATTAATATGGCAAAGAAACTCAAAAAAGTAAAAAAAGGAATGAACCCAAAAGCAAAGTTTACTTTAGTAAATTCTTTTAAGGGTCTTATTTCAAACCAAGCAGTTATTGATGGATCAAAAGGTTCTCCATGGTGGGTTGCCGCGATTTTCTTTGCTTTCTCTGCAATTCTTCCTTTAATTCCTACATTTGCTCAATTAAGTAAAATAAATGGAGCGTCTTTTATCTCTAATCTTAATTATGGCCTAGATGAACAATTAACTCACTTTGCCTTTAAACAAAAATTAGCAGGATATGAATTTAAAGTTGAAGGCGGAAGACTCCACTACTATGAAAATTACAATTTTGAAACTCGTACCGGAACTGAAAAACAATTTGTCGAGCCTGATGAAGCTTATTTCGAAAATTTAGTGTGTGAATTCGCTATTGTGAACACTGTTACAAATCAATTTGATGCTAAATTCTATTTCTGGACTGACAAAAATTTATCCGCTAACGTTGAAAGAATCACAAAACAAACATATTTAGTTAAAGGCAATAATGGAAGTGATGGACAAGATATTCCTACACCAGAAATGAAAGATACTGTTGTCTATTTACCAAATATTATAATCTTTACTCCAACCACAATGGCGGTAGCCTTATATAAAGATAATACTGCTACTACTGCAGGTACCACTAACGGGGGATTAAACTGGTTAAATTCCCGCACTGATATCGGTTTAGTGGAACGATTATTAGGTAAAGAAGTTGCTAATGTCACCGCTACTGCTAATGAAAATAAATTTGTTAACGAACACAAAAGCGAAGTATTAAATGTCTTTAGAGATGTTTGTACTGAAACCTATTTAGATCAAAAGAGTAAAACCAAATGGACCAACACCGGAATCTATCTTGGAATTTATGGTGGTGTCATTATCTTCTTAGGATTAATGGTCTTTATCTTAACTAGAGGAAAGAATAACCCATATAAGTTCTTAAATATCTGGGAATGTCAAAAAATCTCCTGGTGGGGTGCGGCATCTCCTGCAATTATCGGAACGCTCTTGTCATTAATCTTCTCAGGAAATGCAATTGGTCAAATGGCCTTCATCTTGGTGGTCTCGCTAAGAATTATGTGGCTATCAATGAAGCAACTTAGACCAATGGTTCAATAATCAAAAAAAGCTGACAATGGTTCAGCTTTTTTAATCCCCGTAATCACTACCACGACTTTTATCTTCGACAAATATTTGTAAAGGATTAGTGATATCAGTTATTTCTAAATATATATAATTAGGAACCTCGGTGAAATAAGATTCATAGTCCCCAACATAGACAACATGTTTATTCTTTTTCACTCTTTCAATCATCGCTTCAATAATTAGATGATATTTATCAGGATGTCTTTCTTTAAAACCTTGTAATTGAGTGTACACGACCGGTTCAAAATAAAAATCACATTCTTCATTTATAATTACGTGTGGCGAAAAAGGATAGTCTTTTTCTATTAGAACTTTATAATCTTTAAATTCTTCGTATTTCATTTGTGATAAGTCTCGTTATTAAGTATTTTAAATGCTCGATAAATTTGTTCAAGTAAAATAAGTCTAGCAAGTTGATGTGGGAAAGTCATTTTTCCAAAAGAAAATGAATCATTAATACGGGATTTTAATTCCTCACTAAGGCCATAAGATCCACCGATAACAAAAGAGATATTGCTCCCTGATTGTTCGAGTTTATTCGATAGATATCCAGAAAACTCGACTGAATCCATTTCTTTTTTATTTAGGTCTAAGCCAATTAAATATTCATTATCTTTTAATAAAGAAACTACTCTTTTACCTTCAATATCGATTGCTTTTTGAATTTCTTTTTCGCTAGGTTTTTCACTTATAGATTCATCTTTTAGTTCAACTATTTCTATTTTGCAGTAGGAGGATAATCTTTTAACATATTCATCCACTCCAAGTTTATAGAAATCTTTGGTTTTACCAATCGCATAAATCTTAATTTTCATAATCTCCTCCTATAAGAGGAATATGTTGATTAGCGTATCTAACTATATATTTATTAATATTTACTCCTGCATATTCAAAAACTTTTTTATACGCCTCTAGGGCTAGTTCAGGAGTATTAGCCTCTTCAGAAAGATGCGCAAGCACTATCTCTTTTGTCTTATCTCCAATAATTTCTATAGCGGCAAAGGCGCTATCTTCATTACATAGATGTCCATAATCAGACATAATTCTTTGAATTAATTCCATTGGTCTATTAGTGTGTAACAACTTTTGAATATCGTGATTAGATTCAATAATTAAATAAGTGGGATTTTTAATATAAGGAGTATTACTAGATAAATAAGTTCCAGTATCAGTCATATACACTAAAGTTTGGTCTTCGCTTTTTAATAAATATCCACAAGGATTAGTGGCATCGTGACTAGTTGGAAAAGAAGTAATTTCAACATCTTTAATTTTAAAAGGTTTAAAAATATCAATCACATTACTTAAAGAACCAGGGATAGTGCCTTCTAAAGAATACATTTTCTTTGGTGAAAAAGTCTTAATATTACGGTAATGGTCAGCGTGATTATGAGTAATCAAAACGGCATCAATATCCGTGACTACTTTGTTAAATTTATTTAGTTCATCCTCTATTACTTTAATCGGGATTCCCATATCAATTAAAATAGTGGCTCCTTTAGTAAAAACAAGAGTTGCATTACCTTTAGAACCACTATTGATGATATCAAAAAACATTGTAAATATTATTCTTCCGCAATGGCGTTCATCGCCGCTTCCCATTCAGGAGTTGGAGCGTCAAATCTCACATAGTCTTTATAGAAGAATAATCTAGCTGTACCAGTTTGACCACTTCTATTTTTCGCTACAATAACTTCAGTATAAGAGGCATTACCAGGAATTTCACTTCCTAATTCTTTTTCTTTTTGTTCCTTAGCAAGTTCATATTTTTCTGCACCAGTTAATTTGCCGCCTTTTTTATTAGCAGCGCTACTAGTCTTTTTATCCGCGTAATAATCTTCTCGATAAAGTAGAATAACAATATCCGCGTCTTGCTCGATATTACCAGAGTCTCTTAAATCAGACATCACTGGTCTTTGAGAATCACGTTTTTCCACTGCTCTAGAAAGTTGGCTAACCGCAATAACTGGAATTCTTAAGTCTCTTGCTAAAGCTTTTAAGGCTAAAGAAATTCTTCTAACTTCTTCTTGTCGAGAATCAGGCGCCTTACCTTTAGAAGCGATTTGGACCAAACCTAAATAGTCGACAATAATTAAGCCAAGATCAGGTTCGTGCGCCTGAAGCTTAGTGGATTTAGTAATAATATCGTTAAGTTTAATTGATGGAGTGTCATCAATATAAATTTTAGAGTTCGCTAAAATCTTAATAGAATTAAGAACTTTCATCTTATCACTCGCAGAATTAATTCTTCCACGATTGATATTTTTCGCATCAACAGTAGAGTCCATCGCAATTAAACGATTGAATAATTGCTCTTTAGACATTTCTAAAGAGAATATAGCGACCGCTTTTTTAGCACGAGTAGCAATTCTATGGGCGAAGTTTAAACATAAAGCAGTTTTACCGACTGCAGGACGAGCAGCAACAACAATTAATTCACCAGGTTTAAAACCTTGAGTGATTTGATTAAGTCTTTCGTATCCAGTAGTCACTCCAATAACATCGGATTCGTTATCCGCATCTTGAAGTTTCTCTAAATTCTCCTCAATTTCAGGAGCGATTTCTTTAGTAGTTACAAAGTTAGAAATATGTCTTTTGGCAATACTTTCTTTGAATTTATTTTCACTATCTAAAATGAAATCATTAATATTTTCAATCTCTTGAGTTTTATATTCGGCATCAATTCCTCTAATAGTAGTGAGCATTTTTCTTAAAACCGAATTATCTTGGACGATGCCAATATAGAAAGTTAAGGTGCTGGCTGCGACAACTGTATTAGTACATTCCGCTAAATAGTTAGCCCCACCAATATTTTCTAATTCTTTTAAATTTTCTAATTCTTGAGCAACAGTTAAAACATCAATCGTCGCATTTCTTTCACTTAATTGATAAATCGCTCTAAATATGAGTTGGTGCTTGCCCAAAAAGAAATCTTCTTCCTCTAAAGAAGTTAAGACATCTAAGCAATAGTCTTTTTTAAGCATGGCGCTACCAAGAACTACTCTTTCGGCATCTTCATTATATGGAAGTTCACTAGATACTTTTTTTATGACAGTTTTTCTACTAGCAGCCATCTTATTTCCTTTCTGAGATATGAACGTTAACTAGGCCGATCACACCTTTATATAGTTCAATTCTTAGCTTATGATAACCTAAGACATCTAAAGGCCCTTTATCTAAGAATTTTCTTTTATCGATAACAATATTATGTTTTGCTTTCAATTCTTCTTCGACTTGTTTTAAAGAAATGGAACCAAATAATTTAGAGTCTTTTCCAACTTTCGCCTCAAATTCTAAAGTGATTCCTTTTAAAGTCTCCACTAATTTAGTGGCATCTTCTTTTTTTCGAATTTCTTCTTGTCGAGCGTTTTCTTGTTGAGTTTCTAAAATCTCGACACTTTTTTTGCTAACAGGAACAGCAAGTTTCTTTTTAAATAAAAAATTATTAGCAAAACCATCACTAACATTCACTGTCTGATTCTTTTTACCAACTTTTTTCACATCCGCTAATAAAATTACTTCCATAATTATTCGTCCTGATTAATTCTTCTTTTCGCGTCAGCTTTCGCATCTGCTAAGTGCAAGTTAATAACATTAACTAACATATTCTCTACATCTTTTAAATCGCTTTTAAGGAAAGTCGCTGCCGCACTGGTGAAGTGGCCTCCACCACCAAGTTTTTCACATAAAAGTGAAACATTAATTAAGCCATCACTTCTAGCAGATAATTTGGTTTCTCTAGCGCTAGTTTTACCAATAACAAAGGCAGCGTGAATCCCTTTCATACTTAAGCAGGCATTGGCAGCTTTAGCAATTGCGGCAGTGTCATAAATCTTATTAGGATCAGCCACTGCATAAACAACTCCATAGCTAGCGGTAACAACGTTTCTAACAATGTCAGAAGTTTCCATATATTCTTCAAAGTCATCTTTAAGTAAATCATCAGCAACAGAGTTATCCGCTCCATATTCTTTTAGAATGGTAGAAGCTTCAAAAGTTCTAATACCAGTGTTCTTACTCTTATAGAATGAACTATCTAAGAAAATGCCTGAAAGCATAATAGTCGCATAAGTTGGATTTAATTCAATTCGAGGGGTAATAGAAGAGAATCTAATAAATTCAGTAATTAATTCCGAAGCACTACTAGCGCTTGGATCAATATGGTTAAAGACAGGAGATTCAATATATTCTTCTGCTCTTCTATGGTGGTCAATAACCACAACTTTATTAGTCTTATCTAAAACATCTGGAGCCATAACCATATTTGGAATATGAACATCACAAACAATGACTAAGGTATCACTACCAATTAAATCTAAAGAATCTTTAGAGGAAACAATTAAATTTTCTAATTCCCCTTTATCAAAGCTTGAAGTGATCGCCGCTCTAGTTTTGGCTTCAGTAGCTTTAAGATCAACAACTAATTTGGCAGGTTTTTCTAGTCTTTCGCAAATTGCTTTAACACCTAAACAGCTTCCTAAAGCGTCCATATCCATATTAGTGTGACCCATAATTAAGACATTAGAGGAGTTATTAATTAAGTTAATTAAGGAGTCAGCAAGAACTCTAATCTTCACTCTACTACGTTTTTCTTGAGCTTCGGTTTTACCGCCATAGAATTCCATTTCTTTGCCATAAGGAGAGACAACAACTTGGTCTCCACCACGAGACATCGCAATACTTAAAGCAGCAATCGCAAGTTCATTAAGTTTGACAACATCCGGGAAATCTCTAGCGATACCAATAGAAAGAGTTAAAGGAATATCTTCACCAACGGATACAGCTCTAACTTTATCAATAATAGAGAAATTATCATCTTTAATCTTGCAATATGTCTCATAATTAAAGAGCATGAGATAATCGCTATCTTTATATTTACGAAGTAAAATGCCATATTTTTGAGCGTATTCAAAAATCTCATCTTTAGCTTTAGTGATGGTGTCATTATAGTCATCATCACCTTTAATAACTTCATCGTAGTTATCCATTGAAAGAACACCAACAACTGGAGCTTGCTGCTTGTTATAGTAATAAACGGTTTCGTAATCAGTATTATCTTTAAAGATATATAAGCCCGCATCAGCGAGATATTTGACTTCATAGTTACGGTTATTAATCACCACTTTAATCACTTGATCAGATGATGGCTTTTCTTTTAATACTCGTAATTCGTTTTTCCATTCAAAGATGTTGCTATCGATAATATCGATGTGTCGATCTTTAAATAAGTCATTATTCCAAATAACAATATCGTTTTCATCAGTGACTACTAAACCAATCATCGCAAAGTTATATGCTTCTTGAACATCACTACCAATAACTTCTGCAGCTTGTAAGTCGGTTTTATGTCTATACATAGAAATACGAATCGCGCTAATCCACATGCCTAAGATATTTAACGCAATTAAAGAAGCAGCACCGATTACAACATATTCAGGTAAAACGTATGCTTTAATATTAAAGAGATTAAGAAAATAGAAGATTACAAAAACGCCAATACCAAGAGTCTCTAAAAGAATAGTGATAAAGGCAAATAATCTAACTCTATTAATCTTCTTTTTCATAGTAGAAATATTATATAAATTTTTATATTTAATATAAAGAGCAAACTCGAATTTTTATAAAAGCTTATATAAAAAACACGGTGTGATTTTTATAATTGAACTCAGTATATTGACCTCTAACTACCAAAAAATAATGTCTTTAATCCATAAAGCAAAATATTTGTGCTTAATGTTTTTTAAATTGCTATACTTTATTTCGGAGTTAAATAATATGAAAGACATACCAAAATTAGGGCTAGGATTCTGGCAAATAGAGAAGAGTGACGCTAAAAGAGTGTTTTTAGAAGGATATGAAGTCGGCTATCGTCATTTTGATACTGCAATAATATATGGAAATGAAAGTGAAATAGGTGATGCAATTAAGGAGCTTAAACCAAATAGAGAAGAGATATGGCTAACTTCAAAAATTCCAGCAGAAATAAAAAGCTATAAAAAAGCCAAAAAAGCAATTGATGAATCTTTAGAAAGATTAGGAGTGGAATATTTAGATTTAATGCTAATTCACGCTCCTAAACCATGGGTCTTTATGTTTATGCCTGGACCTAGATATCACAAAGGAAATAGAGAAGTTTGGAGAGCAATGGTTGACGCTAAAAAAGAAGGAAAGATTAAAAATCTAGGTGTCTCTAATTTTAATGTTAATGATATAAAAAATATCACTGAATATTCTAATGAACCTATATATGTAAATCAGATATTAATTCATGTTGGAAGAGTGCCAAAAGAAGTTATTAATTACTGTCAAAATAATAACATTCTCGTAGAAGCTTATTCTCCTTTAGGGGTGGGAAAATTACTTAAAAACGAGAAGATTATTGAAATGGCAAAGAAAAATAATGTCTCTCCTGCACAGTTATGTATCAAATATGTAGATAATTTAGGCACTATCCCTCTTCCAAGAAGTCGAAGTAAAAAACATATGGAAAATAATTTCCACTTTGACTTCAAATTATCAATAGAAGACAAAGAACAATTAGACAAAATGAAAATATAAAGAAAGGGGCTGTTGAAAAACCTAA
>DDQE01000057.1 GCA_002342545.1 Caryophanales bacterium UBA2450 | reverse complement strand
GTTTTTTAATAGTTAGTCTTCTTCAGCAAATAGTCTAAGTCAAATAAGTGAATTTTTCCATATTAAAATAAGGAAAGAGTGTAGTATTATATATCTCGGAAAAACTTATGATTAAAATTTATACCTCTCCAAGTTGCAGTTCATGCCGTAAAGCTAAAGATTTCTTTAAAAAAGAAGAGATTCCTTATCAAGAAAAAAATATTTTTGTTGCGACTCTTAACGATGACGAATTAAAAGATATGCTTACTAAAAGTGAAAACGGGACAGAGGATATTATTTCTACTAGAAGCAAGATCATTAAAGAGAAAAATATTGATGTCGAGAGTATGACAATCAAAGAACTTATCGCTTTTATAAGAGAAAATCCATCGGTATTAAAAAGACCAATCATGGTTGATGATAGAAAAATACAAGTAGGTTATAATCCTGAAGAAATTAGAGTCTTCATTCCTCACGAAAAAAGAGTGGCGGAGTGGTCTTGTAAGAAAAGCGAATGCCCTACTTATAATAACTGCGAAACAAAAAGAGCTTAAAGATTATATATCGCGCGTTTAGCCTTGTTTATATAATCTTTTTTTATGCTCAAACCAAACGGCTTAATTATTTCTTCTAACTGTGATTTTGCTAGCGATTTATCGCTAGATTCGACTTCTAAATTAAAATCAACTTTGTTTCGATAATAGTTTTTATCAATGACTAATAGACATGATTCGAGTCTAACTTCTAAGCGTTCTGTTTTTAAATTAGTAATATATCTAATAGAGCTAGGATCAATACCTGATTCTTCTAATTTATTTAAAATTGGTGGATAAGAAATTATTGAATTTTCTAGTAAAATATCTTTTTCTTTGTCGGTTAATTTATGATTGATTTCAATATCTCCTTTTTCGCCCTTAATTTTAAGCGTTAATTCGTACTTAGAATTATTGATCTTCCGCATTCTTAACACTTTATGAGAAGTCGTTAATTTTAAGTCTTCTGTATCAAAGTAAAAATTTTCGTTAACAATTTCTTCTTTTGGATATTGAGAATCTAGATAATGCTTACGAATATTTAAATATTGCTCTTCATTAATCATGACACGAGCTTCATATTCCATATTGATATTGTCATTAACTTCCATAGTTAAATTATGCTACAATGAGTGTCACAAGTAAAAATCAAATTATGAAAATTGCTTTAAGTTATAAAACTGAAAAAATAAACGATGAGCTAATCTCTAACATTAAAGAGAAAGTTTTATCATATGGATTTGAATTAAATGATTCTTATCCTGATGTAGTTTTATTTATTGGAGGAGATGGCACTTTCTTAAGAGCAGTCCATCAATACTATAACGAACTACATAAAGTAAAATTTATCGGATTATGTAAAGGACATTTAGGATTCTTTTATTCATATGATGAAAATCAAATTGACGCTCTTCTTAGTGATTTAAAAAGTGGAGAAGTTAAAAGTGAATCCCATCAATTATTAATGGCGAAGGTAGAAGATGAAGTAATCTATGCAATTAATGAAATTAGAATTGAATCTCCGTTCCACACTTTAATTAGTGATGTTTATATTAATGATGAACTATTAGAAACATTTAGAGGAAACGGATTAGTAGTCTCTACTTCCTTAGGAAGTACAGCGTATAATAAATCCCTTGGAGGAGCGGTTATCTATCCTTCTATTTCATCGATGGAACTATCTGAAATTGCTCCTATTAATAATACAGTCTACCATTCACTTCATTCTTCTTTAATTATTGATAAAGATAGTGAAATTGTTTTAAAAACCAAAACTGATAATATCTTACTCGGCTATGATCATTTAAATAAAAATGTGAAGCTTACTTCTTCTATCTCGCTTAGATTATCAAATAAAGTAGTGGTTCTTTTAAGAAATAAAGACTACTCATACACTAAATTATTAAAATCAAAATTTGTGGGTGATAAATAATGTATATTCTTTCTACCTTTAAAGATGATGTTAATGCCTTTTTAAAATCTGGAGCATTCTGGATTGCTTTATCAATTGCGATTTTAATTGTCATTACAATTATGATTTTATTAATAAAAAACCATAAAAAAAAGAAGTAATTATTACTTCTTTATTTGCTCAATTGCTTCTTTAATTTCTTTAACTGGAAATCCGATGACGTTATCGATACTACCGATAACTTTTTTAATTATTGGATACTTATCATTATCCTGAACTCCATACGCTCCAGCTTTATCTAAAGGAGAGCCACTTGCAACATATTTATCAATTAATTCGTCGCTTAATTGATTAAATATAACTTCACTAGTCACGTGAGTAAGTATTTCTTTAGATAAATATTTAATCCTAAATCCTGTATGGACATAGTGAGTTTTACCAGATAATTCTTTTAATATTCTTTTTGCATCAACTTTATTAACTGGTTTGCCAATGATTTTGTCATCTAATACGACAATGGTATCGGCGGAAATAATTAAATCATTTGGATATAGTTTTTCAACTGCTTCTCCTTTTCTTTTAGCAATATCTTCTACAGCGTTTATAGGAGAAAGAGTATACGAAGATTCTTCGTTAATATCTTCACTAACAACAACAAAATCTGATGAAATCAGTTTCATCAATTCTTGTCTTCTAGGTGATTTAGACGCTAAAACGTATTTCATTAATTTTTAGACATGATGATTGGGATAATCATTGGGTAACGTTTAGTTCTTGTATAAACAAATTTACTAGCGACATCCTTAACAATCGTTTTTAATTCAGAGAAATTGGTTTTGCTTCCTAATTTTTCTTTAACCGCACTGGTAATAAGAGCCTGACACTCTAAAAGAGCTTTTTCGTTATGTTTTTGTACAACCCCTCTATTATAAATAATTGGGTTATCTAATAAGGCATTATTTCTACTATCTATCGCTAAAGCGATAATGAGCATTCCATCTTCATGAAGAATTCTTCTATCTTCCATAACAGATTCAGCGAGTCCGTTAATGTCTTTACCATCAATATAAGAGACACCATGTTCTACTTGATAACCAAGTTTAACTTTATGTTTAGCAAGCACTAAAGTATCTCCATTATCTAAAACAAAGCAGTGATCTTGAGGAATTCCTAAAGTTGTGGCAAGTTCAGCGTGTAGTCGTAGCATACGGTATTCCCCGTGCATTGGCATAAAGTATTTAGGATTAAATAATTTTAAGACTAATCTTAATTCTTGCTTTGATGGGTGACCTGAGGAGTGAATATCCGCTAAGATGGAGTTTGTGATGCATTCAGCCCCACATCTTGTTAACAAGTTAACAATGTGAGCAATCATGATACCATTTCCTGGGATTGCGCTACTAGAGAAAACAACTGTATCTCCTGGCATAATATGGATATCTTTATGGTCTCCTCCAGCGATTCTACTTAAAGCAGCGTTAGGTTCACCTTGGCTACCTGTGCAAAGAATCAATAATTCTGCTGCCTTATATCTTTTAATATCACTTGCTGGGATGATGCTATTATCTGGAATATGGATATAGCCAAAGCTACGGGAAATTTCGACAGCTTTTTCCATACTTTTACCAACAATAGTGATGTAACGCTTATGTTTAACAGCGGATTCACAGATTTGTTGAATTCTAGAAATATTACTGGAGAAGGTTGAAATGATGATTCTGCCCATAGCGTTATTAAAGATTTCATTAATGGAATCATTAACATTTTTCTCACTTGGAGTATAGCCTTCTTGTTCGGCGTTAGTGGAATCACTTAAAAGTAAATCAACTCCTTCTTTACCTAATTCGGCAATTCGTTGAAGTTCGATATCTGGACCAATTGGAGTGAGGTCGACTTTAAAGTCTCCAGTAGAGACGATTCTTCCTTCTCTAGTATCGATAACGACTCCAAAGGAGTCAGGGATAGAGTGAGTCACCCTAAAGAAGGAAATATCGAAGTCGCCAATTTTCACTTTGGTGTCAGAATTATATTCTAAAATTTTGACGCGATCCGCCATCTTATATTCTTCTAATCTATTTTTAATTAAGGCACAAGCAAGTCTAGGAGCGTATATTACTGGAATATTGACGTTTTGGATAAGAAAAGGAATACCGCCAATATGGTCTTCATGACCGTGAGTAATAATTAAAGCTTTAATTTTGTTTTTATTATTTTTTAGGTGTGTGAAATCAGGAACGATATAATCAATTCCAGGGAATTCGACTCCAGGGAATTTTACCCCGCAGTCAATAATGACAATTTGCTCCTCGTTTTCGAAGCAATACATGTTTTTACCGACTTCGCCAAGCCCACCTAAAGCATAAATAGAAACCGGTAGAGAAATATTCTTATCCATCAGTGCCTCCAATACATTGCTTATGTAAAAATAGGTGCTTTTATTGTAGCACACTATTTAGAAAATAAATCAATTTATTTTTTTATTAGATTAATTGCTCACCTGGAAGCTGCTTATCTGGAGCGTTTGGATTGATGTGATCGTAGAAAAATACTCCATTTAAGTGGTCATATTCATGCTGAAGTACAATCGCGTCGTAGCCAAAAGCAGTTATCGTTATGTCTTCGCCTCTAATTGCTTCATAGGCTTTCATTTTAATTTTATAGTAGCGGTGGACTAATCCTAAATGTTCTTTATCAACACTTAAACAGCCCTCTCCAGATTCTAACGCACATTGTTTAATAGATGTTTCTAGCATCACCGGATTTACTAATTGATACTCAACTGGTCCATTTTGAGTTTCATAATAAATGACAAACATTCTTTTTAATAAACCGATTTGGATAGCAGCCATTCCTACTCCTGGACGGTAGTTATGCTTTTTAGCGTATTCTTCGTTTTGAGACTTCTTTAAATAATCTAGCATCGCATCTAAAGTATCCTTATCTTCTTTAGATAAAGGAAGTTCAACAGGAAGAGATTTTTTTCTCATTATTGGATTAGAATCTTTAACAATTTTTAATTTCATATCTCAAATATCTTATCTTATATCTTTTTGCTATGCAAATAGGTATAATGAATTTGCTATGAATGAAAGAATATTTGACCTTGCTAGTCGATTAAATAAATCCTTATTAGATAATCCTAAAGTAATTGAGCTTAATAAACTAGAAGAAGAATTAAATAATTCTTATGAAGTATATTTACTTAGTCAAAAGAAAGATGAATGTTTAGAATTATACACTCAAATGAAGGACATTTATCCCGAGAATCATTTAGAAGTAGTGAATGCTTTAAAAAGTTTAAAAGAGGCTAAAGAAAATTTATCAAACCATCCTTTAGTTAAATCCTATTTATCTATATATAATGAAGTTAGAGATCTATATATGGAAGTTGATGATATTTTATTTTCTTCTTTTAAAAGGAGAAGCTGTTAATGGGAATGCGAGTAATAGGCGGAGAATTACGTCATCGTAAATTAGTCTATCCAGAATCTAATAAAGATATTAGGCCCACTAAAGACAGAATTAGAGAAGCTTTCTTTTCTATCGTCGGTAATATTGAAAATAAATTATTTTTAGATTTATACGCAGGAAGTGGATCAATAGGGATTGAGGCTCTTTCTAGAGGAGCAAGCAAATCAATATTCGTTGATATCTCTAAAGAAGCCTTAAAATACGTTAAAGAGAATATCTCTAGTTTAAAGTTAGATTCTAGATGTGAAATATATAATTTAACTGATTTATCTGCTTTAGAATCATTTAAAGAAAAAGGTATGCAGTTTGATGTGATTTACTTAGATCCACCCTATGAAAAAGGAAAATATGAAGAAGTCTTATCTTATATTTTCTTAAATAATTTAATTAGTAAAAACGGCTTAGTTGCGGTGGAAATAAATCGTTCACTAGATATTAATCCTATTTGGAATAAAAAAATAAAAGAGTATCATTATGGTGAAATTCGTTTATATACTTTAGTTGGAGAAAATTAAAATGAAAGTTGCTGTATATCCTGGAAGCTTTGATCCAATCACAAACGGACATTTAGATATTTTAAATAGAGCTTGTTCTTTATTTGATAAAGTTATTGTCCTTGTCGCTAACAATCCTCATAAATCTTCTAATTTTTCAGTTGAAGATAGAGTAGAGATGATTAAAGAAGCTACTAATAATAATTCAAAAATTGAAGTAACAAGCGATAGTGGATTAACCGTAGAATTTGCTAAAAAACATGGGGCTACTCACTTAATCCGTGGCTTAAGAGCAGTTAGTGACTTTGAATATGAATTTCAACTTGCTAGTGCGAATGAATTTATTGATTCAAAAATTGATACCGTCTTTTTGATGGCTAGAGGTGATAAGACATTTATCTCTAGTAGTTCGATTATCACTATGGCAAAGCAAGGTGTTGATGTTTCTAAACTTGTCCCTGATAGCGTGCTTAAAAGACTTAAATAGAATTTAGAAATAAAATAAAAAAAGACCAGTCGGTCTTTTTTTAATTAACAAGTTAATTAATTATTCCGCCATTTCAGGATCGAAGACACCTTGATAATTCCAGAAATCTCTAATAACCATACCTTTGGTTGCGGCGTTAGTAGAACCAGATAAATCAAAGTCGATGTAGTTGTAGAATAATTGAGTAATTCCATTACATCCATAATAACCAGCATCATATTTTTCTAAATCTACAATCATGGTTAATGGAGTGTCTAAGCCTTCATCAGAAGTGGAAGCAGCGTCTAATTTAGAAGACTTTGTCTTCATTGAAGTAACAATCGAAGATTTGTCTTTGGTGATGAGATTTCTGTATAAAGGATAATCTTCATCATCGCATTCTCCATAATATTCGACTAATTGTTCAAATAAGCCAGTGTGTTTTGCATAAATTGGCTTAGCTAAATATTCTTTTCCAGCATCATCCATCTTATCAACTAAGATTGTCCACATTTTGAATCCTTGGACATAACCACTTGAAATAGCGTTGATGTATCCATCATAGGCATCTTTACAGTTGGTACAATCTTGCTTTACTAAGGAAAGAATGAATTTACTACCAAATTCACTTTTGATCTTATTGTGATTTTCAGCGTTATAGTTTTCTAAGTATCCTAATAATCTGTCGGCTTGACCGTTTTCTTCTAAAGAAAGAGCTTGAGCTTGATACCATGCATATTCGGTATTATTTTCTTTAGCAAATAAGTTTTCGAATCCTCTTTTAATGTAAGGGATTGAGAAGATAATCGCAAAAATACCACCAACGATTAATAATGGTTGAACCCATGCAGTGTTGGCAATCCAGCGTCCAATTTTAGCAAAGAAATGTCCAATTGCTCTTAAGATTTTCATGATAACTAGCCTCCTATATTTACATATAGCGAATAAATAATAACACTTTAGTGGTTTATTTTCAATAAAATAATATAGATTTTCAATAGATAAATTAATTTCGAAGAAATTAAAATACAAATTTAGCCATGTTTTTCTTTCTTATTGATATTTAAAATGCGAATGTATAAAATACATGATAGTTATGAAAAAATTCGCCAAAATTAAACGTCGTGTGACCAATTACATGTATGACCATATCCGTGTAAGGGAAAGTCTAAACATCTCAAAAGGATTATTAGTTGCAACATTAACCGCAATTTTGTATGCCTTTGGTTTTTATTGCTTTATCGCCCCTGCAGTTGAAAATCACGCGACCATATGGGGATCTTCCATTACCACCGGTGGAGTTGGCGGTATTTCCCAAGTTATTTGGATGATTTCCACTTTATGTGGTGGATCGATTAGCATTTCCACAATGCAATCTATTTTCTATTTTGTTCTTAATGTCCCTATTTTATTATTTGCATTCTTTAAAATTGGTAAGAAATTTGCGATTTTAACTTTGATTAATGTTGGTTTATCTTCATTATTCATCTGGGCTTTCTCTAATGTGGAATTTATGCGTAGTATCGCTCATACGCTTGATAACGAAACTACAAGCTATCATAGCGCTAGAGTACTATTCGCGGCAGTGAGTATTGGTCTTGCTAGTAGTATTGCATTCCGTAATGAAATCTCTTGTGGTGGAATAGATGTTATCTCCTATTATTTTGCTTTAAGAAAATCTACTAGTGTAGGTAAATACGCTACTGCGTTAAACTCTATAATTTTAGTTTCATATTTTGGCCTAACCATCATTCATAATCATTGGGAGAATGTTGATATTGCTTTTGTTAACTTATTATTCTCTTTCTTATACTTATTCTCAGTAATGTTAGTGGTGGATTTTGTGAACACCAGAAACAAAAAAGTTCAAATTCAAATTATCACTTCTATAAATGATATATCCTCAGTTTTGATTGCTAATTTCCCACATTCAACAACTACCGTTAAAGGCAAAGGTGGCTATTCTCACGCTGACAAATATGTTGTTTATATGGTTGTTTCTTCTAGTGAAGTTAAGCATGTAGTTGATTTAGTAAGAAAAGTGGATCAACATGCCTTCGTTACCGTTACTTCTTTAATCCAAGCATATGGTAATTTCTTTATTAAACCAATTGAGTAAATTTTGTAGATAGTAGTATAAAAAAATCACTGGCGGAAACCAGTGATTTTTACTATTAGATTTGGTCTAATTCTTTTTTGATTTCTTCTTGTTCTAAGTTCTGTCCGATGAACACTAATTTAATGAGTTTATCACCATATTGTTCATCCCAGTCATGAGCGAAATTTTTATCATTTTGAATAAGCATTTCTAATTGCTTTTTGCTTAGCTGTTCACTATACCAAGTCCCTGATTCGTTAAGTGTTTGTTGATGACCAGCTTGTTCATAGACATAAGCTTTCTTTAATTCTTCTTTGAAGTAGAGAATACCTTTAGATCTAATTAAGTGATGTTTGTTTTCATTTGCCCATTTAATGAATTTTTCTTTTTCAAATGGTCTTCTACGATAATAGACCATAGTGTTGACATCGTATTCATCAGCGGTACCTTCGTCATCATTTTCTCCAATACCGTGTTCGTGATGATGGTGGTGATGATGATGTTCGTGTTCTTCATGATGTTCATCTTCATCTTCATCACCGTCGTGATGATGTTCGTGTTCTTCATCGGCGTCAATTTCATTATCCCAGTCTTCAAATTCTCTAATCCAGGCTGCAGAAGTTGAAGCTTCTTCAAAATTAAACAATTTTGTGTCCACTAATTGATCAATATCAACATCACAATAATCACTTTCAATGATTTTTGCTTTTGGTTGAATTGCTTTAATGACTTTTTTCACCCTTTCTAATTCAACTTTAGAGATTTCGCTTACTTTATTTAATAAGATAATATCGCAGAATTCGATTTGTTGAATGACGAGATTTTCTAGATTTTCTTCTCCTCTTTCGACTTCTTGAAGAACTTCTCCACATCCGAATTCATCTCTAAGTCTTAAAGCATCGGTAACAGAAATAACAGCGTCTAAAGTGTAGAATTTAGGAAGCTTTCTCTTTTTAAATTCTTCTTCCATATAGGCAATCGTTTGAGCGATTGGAACTGGTTCACAAATTCCACTTGCCTCAATTAAGATGTGATCAAATTTTTGTGATTGCACTAAATCCGCTAATTGTTCAATTAGATCTTTCTTTAATGTGCAGCAGATACATCCATTTTGTAAAGACACTAAGTTATTATCTTGAGAAGAGACAATTCCGTTTTTCTCAATAAGCTCAGCGTCAATGTTGACTTCGCCTAAATCATTAACGATAACCGCCATTTTATGGTTTTTAGCGTTTCTTAAGATATGATTTATTAAAGTGGTTTTGCCACTTCCAAGATATCCTGTAATTAAAGTTATAGGAACAGTATTAATTGTACTCATAAAACCCTCCTAATTAAGTATAATTCTTGGCGGAGAAGAAGGGATTTGAACCCTTGCAGGACTTGCATCCTCTAGCAGTTTTCGAAACTGCCCCCTTCAGCCGCTTGGGTACTTCTCCAGCCTGTTCAATTATACCGACTTACGAATAAAATTTCTATATCAATCAATTATGAATAGAAAAATTCATAACTACTCTCTATAATTATGTATTGTATGAGACTTGGAGACTTTACTGATTATCGTTTTATTATCTTCTTTGTCAGCTTAATAGTTGTTGCGCTTTTATTGACCTTAGTAATCACTTATTATGCGATTGGTGCTCATAGTGAAAGTAAGTTCAATAAGCAAATCTCCTATGAGAGCACAACTACTCGTATTTTTATCATCGATGTCAAAAAGAACAAATACGTTGTCTTTAATAAAAGCGATATCTCAAATAAGAAAACTGCCGATCTATTCTCTTTTTATTCTTCTTTTCACCCTAATGACGTTGAAAAAGTAAAAAGTTGGATTTTTGATATCTGTGTTAATCCAGACGAAGTGAATGAATATTTAGAGGCTGATGTTTTAATTAATAAAACCAACAAAGTCTGTTTCTCTTTGCTTAGATTATTAGAATATAACCGTGAAATTGGCTTGATTCACTTAGAAAGCCATCTTCTTAAATATATCACTCCAATTAATGAACCTAAGAAAAAGACTAACGCTAAAAAGGCTCCTACAGGCATCGTTAAGCGTAGTCAAATTATGCAACTGATTAATAAGAATAAATCGTTAAGCGGGTTTACATATTGTATTAGATTCTTCTACACCAAACAAAAAGTCATCTCTAATGACAAAATTGAACGTTATATGGTGATGAATTTAAAAAATGCAGTTTATCCATTTGCCGCTAATCCTAGATTAACTAGACAAATGCTAGATAACGGAGATAATGAATTATTCTTATTTGATCTTCGCATTTCTAATGAAGAAGCAGCAATGCAACTTGCTAATTCAATGGCTAAGGCCATTAGAAGAGAAATGGAAGTTAATGGCTTTGCTGGATTTATTAATTTTTCTATTGGTGTCGTGAAAAATGCGAACTTCTATCGTGATTTTGATAACATTGAAGAAAAAGCGAGAGAAGCTTGTATGGCGGGACAAACAAATTCTAAAGAAATTGTTCTACATCAACGTAATATCGAGGCTAATAACGAGACCGTTTTATACAATCAACAAATCGAACATATCTTAAAAGAAAATGTTTTAAGATTCTTATATCGTCCAGTAATTAATGCGAAAACCGGTCAAACAATTGGATATTTTGAATATGTGAAAGCTTATGATTCACCATTCTCTAATTTTTCCGAAATGTCGAAATATGCTTCTCGTATTAATTTAAATGGAGAATTGCTCGCTAAAGTGAGTAAGAATGTTATTCCAAAATTCATCATGGAAAGGCCTGATGAATCAATGAGATTATTCTTCACCATTTCTATGGTGGATGTTAATAGTGTCTATGAAATTATCTCACAAATCCCTAACTATCAAAAAGCGCATATTATTTTGGTCTTTGATGAACAAGAGATTAATGAGAATTCCACGAATATTGATTTATTAGTGCATATTTTAGAAGGCTTAAAAGAAAAAGGCTTTGAACTCGCCTTATCTTTAAAAGATAAAAACTTATTACTTAATGATACAGTTTACTTCCAATTCCATTATTATGTTGTTGGTAGTGCGATGATGGAAGAAGTGAAAGAGAATAATCGTATTAGATTATCTTTATATGCTTTAATTGAATCGTTACTTAAATATAGTCGACCAATTATTGCTACCGACTTAGAAGGTTGGCAAGCAGTGGAATTAATCATTAAAAGTGGCATTAACTATATCTCTAGTGATGCGATATCTGCTTCTAATGATATGCTTCTTCCAATTGAGAAGAAGAAAATGGAGAAAGTTACCGCGATGGCGGATAAATATTTATAGGAGATTTTCTTATGGAAAATAATCAAATTAAAAACCAATCAATCACCAGACAAGAAGATGATTTTGCTCAGTGGTACACTGATGTATGTAAAAAAGCGGAATTAATGGATTATTCCTCTGTTAAAGGCTTTATTATTTATCGTCCTTATGGCTATGCCATTTGGGAACAAATTCAAAATTACTTAGACAAAAGATTTAAAGAAACTGGTCATGAAAATGTTTATATGCCAATGGTCATCCCAGAATCTTTATTTAACAAAGAAAAAGAACACGTTGAAGGATTTGCCCCAGAATGTTTAGTGGCCACTCAAGGTGGAAAAGAATCTTTAGAAGATAAATTAATTGTTCGACCAACTAGTGAAGTACTTTTCTGTGATCACTACGCGAAAATCATTAAATCTTATAGAGATTTACCAAAACTATATAATCAGTGGTGTTCGGTTGTTAGATGGGAAAAGACCACTAGACCATTTTTAAGAGGTGCAGAATTCTTATGGCAAGAAGGTCACACTATGCACGCTAGTGAAGTGGAGGCAAGAACCGAAACCTTAAAAATGCTTGAAGTTTATGATGATTTAGGAAGAGATATCTTAGCGATTCCATTTTCTAAAGGTAGAAAAACTGATAAAGAAAAATTCTCAGGAGCTTTAGAAACCTATTCTATTGAAGCCCTTATGCCTGATGGCAAAGCTTTACAGTGTGGTACAACCCACTATTTTGGTAGTGGCTTTGCAAAAGCCTTTGGAATTCAATTCCAATCTAAAGAAGGAAAATTAGAAAATCCTTATCAAACTTCTTGGGGCGTTTCTACTAGATTAATTGGTGCCACTATTATGGTGCACGGAGATGATAATGGCTTAGTTTTACCTCCATATGTTGCTCCTATTCAAATTGTTGTTATTCCTGTTGCGGCAAATAAGCCAGGCGTTATTCCTGCTGCTAGAGACGTCGCTAATAGATTAACTAAAGCCGGCTATAGAGTGAAATTAGATGATTCTGATAAAACTCCAGGATGGAAATTCTCTGAATACGAAATGAAAGGTGTTCCACTAAGAGTGGAAATGGGGCCTAGAGATATCGAAAAAGGACAAGTAGTGATTGCTAAAAGAAATGATGGCTCTAAAGTATTTGTCTCTTTAGAAGAACTTGAAGATAAAGTTAATGAACTTATTAAAGTGATTCATCAAGAAATGTATGAAAAAGCTTATAAATATTTATTAGCGCACACCACTGATGTACATAATATGGATGAACTCAACAAAGCTTTAGACTTTGGTGGTTATTCTAAGATGATGTGGTGCGGTGATAGAGCGTGTGAAGATAAAATTAAAGAACTCACAAACGCCACCGCTAGATGTCTACCATTTAATCAAATGGGTAATGGAGATACTTGTCCAGTGTGCGGTAAGAAAGCGAATAAAGTTGTCTTATTTGCAAAAGCTTACTAAAAAATAAGGAACCTATGGTTCCTTTTTTCTGTTTGACAGGCATGTC
>DDQE01000058.1 GCA_002342545.1 Caryophanales bacterium UBA2450 | reverse complement strand
TGGCAGGGGTAGTAGGAATCGAACCCACATTAACGGTTTTGGAGACCGGAGTACTGCCTTTGTACGATACCCCTATTAAGCAGGTGAACGTTCACCGCTTAAAGATTATAAACTACGAAGGACTCTATTTACAAGAGACATATCAACTTGACCGGCGTAATTCATCTTAAAATGTTTCATGACGCTAGGAACACTCTTGTCTTCTAAGGAATCTATAATCTTTTTAATCTCTTCTTCACTTAATTGTTTTGGAAGATAAGAAGAAATAACTTCCATTTGTTTTGAGACATTATCTGCTCTTTCTTGGTTGTTAACTTTGAGATAGCCAGCTTTTTCATCTTCAAGTTCTTTAATGACTTTTTGAATAATTGATAATAATTCAGCGTCGCCAATTTCCTTGCCCTGACTTTTTAATTCCACTTCTTGGAGTTTATATTTTGTTAAGACAATGGATAAGACTGCTCTAGAGGTATTATCTCTAGCTTTCATGGCTTCTATATTTGCAGATTTGATTTCATCAATAAGCATGAATGTATTCCTCCTATTTGAGATATAAAGCCCCGATTTCTCGAGGCTCTACTTGTTAACTGGTGATCCCTAAAGGATTCGAACCTTTGACCCACTGATTAAGAGTCAGTTGCTCTACCAGCTGAGCTAAGGGACCAACTAGCGAAATAAATGATATATTATTTGATTATTCAAATCAAGTAAAAAACCGACTACTTTTGAATAGCCGGTTATTTATAGATAAATAGGACGAAATATTATTTTTTTGTAACGTATTTCTTAATGCTACTTAGATACGCTGTATCATAATCTTCATCTGGCTCAAGATAACATCCTTCACCCCATTCATTCCACGCCATTAAAAAGATAATTGGGAGCGAATACTCTTTTAATGTTTTCTCACATAATTGGCCAAAATACAAATCAAACTTTTCAGGATTAGCGCCTTTATACATAACGCCAGTTTTTACTCTTGGAGTGTTATCAAAATCAATAAATCCGCCAGAAACCAGTTGTTTGGAATTGATCTTTCTATTTAAAATCCTATTCCAATCTTTGTCATAATCTCTAATAGTCAATTTCCTATTCTTGTCCTGCTTTTTATCTAAGAATCGTTTAAAGTGCAATTTAATCAATACCTTCTTAATAAATCTTTTTAAAGATTTACTTTCATGTAACTCTTCGATAATAGAGTAGCTAGGCTCATATTCAATATAATAATCAAATAGTTTTAAGTTCTTCTTTTCAAAATAATAAAATGGCTGCTGAATGAAAAAGAGAACATTACCAAATCCATATTTTGTAAAGCATCTTTTCATTTCCGCGATATATTTTTTTAGATGAGGAATAAGATCAGGTCGATATAAAACAAATAATGGTTTACCATCAAGAGTCATATATCTATCATCTTTCATAAATTCGCATATATATTTAACATGCTCTTCAATATCTTCTAACTTGTCATACTCTTGATAAGCAATAACTCCGTTATCTCCTCCGTCCCATTTATTGGTCCAATTTTCATTTGCCCAACATAAACAAAATGGAATATCAATTTTTTTATTAGCAAGCATTTCTTCTAATGGTTTTTCTAAAAGCTTTTTCCCATGGGCAAAATAATAGTGATAGTAGCAAAAGCCAGTTATACCATTAGCTTTTGCTAACTTTGCTTGTTCTTCCATGGTCTTGCCGTTATCTAGAAGGCAATAATAATTGTTATCTTTTGGTACTCTTGGTTGTCTGTGACCCTCAAATAAAGGTTTAGCTTTTCTGACATTGGTCCATTCTGTAAACCCTTTCCCGAATGCGGCATTGTTTTCTGGTATTTCGTGGTATTGAGGAAGATAAAAGGTTATAACATTAAGTTTATTCTTATCAATTTCCATAATAATCGTAAATTCCCTTTCTATCTAAACAAGACATTAAATATGTTCAAATCCTTCGTATTATATCAAATTATTTTTTTCTATGACGATAAAGATGTTTTATTAACACTTCAATTTCGTGAGCAACTAGAGGGACAAAAGCTGCTCCAGCGGTAATTAACCATTCTTGCCATCCTAGAGAAGAAGTTTTAAAGACATCTTGTACACCAGGAGTCAAAACTACAAAGAATTGTAAACCAATTCCTAATACAAACGCTAAAAGCATCATGTAGTTTTTATTTCTAAATACTTTAAAGGCACTATGTTCAGTACTACTCATACAAACCATATGGACAAGTTCAGCAAATCCTAAAGCGGTAAAGGCCATAGTTTGCGCTTGAGCTAAAACATCAGGTCTATAGAATTCTGTACCTTTTGCCCCGATATGAGCAATGGTTTCATAAGTAGTAATGCCGTTAATCCAGAACGCACTTAGATAAGCGATAATAACTGCAATGGTAATAAATGCACCATGCATTAATGTATCTCTTAATCCACCATGAGCAAATATAGTTTCGTTAGGATTACGAGGTTTTTCATTCATAATGCCTTTATCTTTAGGATCCATGCCTAAAGCAATTGCAGGAAGACTATCAGTAATTAAATTAATCCAAAGTAAGTGAATAGCAATAAATGGTGTCTCAAATCCAATTAAGATAATAAAGAACATTACTAATACTTCAGCAATATTACTAGAGAGTAAGAAGATGATGGTTTTCTTAATATTAGTGAAGATGCCTCTACCTTCTTCAACCGCTTTTTCAATGGAAGCAAAATTATCATCTGCAAGCACCATATCCGCGGCACCTTTAGCAACATCAGTACCAGTAATACCCATAGCAATACCAATATCCGCAGCCTTTAAGCTTGGTGCGTCATTAACACCGTCTCCAGTCATTGCACAAATATGTCCGTTAGCTTTAAATGCTTTAACGATCGCCACCTTATTTTCAGGAGATACTCGAGCAAAGACTCTGACCTTTTTAACGAGGTTTTGCAGTTCTTTTTCGCTCAAATTGTCAATTTCTTTGCCCATGACACACTCAGAAATATCGCTAGCAATTCCTAACTCTTTAGCAATTGCAAAAGCGGTATCTTTATGGTCACCAGTAATCATAATTGTGGTAATACCCGCACTCTTAAATTTAGCAACTGCAGGTTTAGCTTCTGGTCTAGCAGGGTCAATCATAGCGACTAATCCAACAAAGACTAATTCTTTTTCACTAATCTTATCTGCTTTAGAATAAGACAGAGCTAAAACACGTAATGCCTTAAGAGAGAACTCGGTATTAACTTCATAAATTCTATCAATGTCTTTTTGAGTAATTTTTCTTTCTTTGCCATTTTCTAAAATATAGGAAGTATTAGCTAAAATAGAATCTAGAGCACCTTTAGTAAAGATAATATTTTCATTATCCCAAGTATGTTTAGTGGACATCATTTTTCTTACTGAGTCAAATGGAAGTTCGTCCACTCTTGGGTGTTTAGTTTCTAAATCTTTTTTATGTAAATCAAAATCATTAGCGAACACTACTAGAGCTATTTCAGTTGGATCACCATATAATCCTTCATCTACTGTCGCATTACTACAAAGTGACATCCCGGTAGCGAGTAACTCTAAATCTTTATTTTCATGGTCTTTTTTAAAGTCTTCTCTTTTATAGAATGTGTTATCTACATAGGCTTCTAATACAGTCATCTTGTTTTGAGTTAAGGTACCAGTTTTATCGCTACACACAACAGAAACAGCGCCTAAAGTTTCCACAGAAGGTAATTTCTTCACAATAGTGTTTACTTTCACCATTCTTTGTACACCGATAGATAAAACAATAGTAACAACTGCTGCTAAACCTTCCGGGATTGCCGCAACTGCTAAAGCAATAGAATCTAAAACTGCTTCTATCCAATGGTCAACACTGCTGGCGTTACCTCTAACACACATCCAAATAATTAAAACTACCAAAACTGCAACGACAATAACTAAAGTTAAAATACCTAAGAATTTAGATAATTTGTTTAATACTTTTTGTAGTGGGGTATCTTCATTTTCTTCATTATCAAGAGCTTTAGCAATCTTACCAATTTCGGTATCCATGCCAGTACCTACTACAATACCTTTGCCTCTACCATAACTAACTGGGGTAGACATGTAGGCCATATTAACTCTATCTCCAATAGCAACACTATCACTAAAAGTGATAGATGCATCTTTTTCTACTGGTACACTTTCTCCAGTTAGAGAAGATTCATCACACTTTAAATTAATGGCTTCAATTAATCTTAAATCTGCACCAATTGTGTCTCCTTCTTCTAGAACCACAATATCGCCAATTACTAATTCAGAAGATTTGATTTTAAATCTTTTTCCGTCTCTAATAACTGTTGATTCAGGAGAAGATAATTGTTTTAATGCCTCTAAAGAGGTTTGAGCTTTAATTTCTTGAACAGTACCAATAATAGAGTTAAGAATAATAACCGCTAAAATGATAATGATATCTGGCCAGTCACCAATATTAAGAAAATCAAAGTGACCTGCCTTAATAGTTTCATAAATCGAAATACCTAAAGTAATTGCGACCGCAGCAAAAAGAACATAAATCATTGGATTAGCCATTTGTTCAAAGAAAATACGAACCCAAGATTTCTTTTTCTTTTCTTCTAATTTGTTAGGTCCATATTTTTCTAATCTAGCTTTCGCTTCAGCTTCAGATAATCCTTTTTCACTATCGGACAATAAAAAAGAAACGGTCTCCTTATCGGTTTTCGTTTCAAATTGAGTGTTTTTTATTTCTTCCATAATGCCTCCGAAAAAATATTATTTTCTCAAAGGTCTTGTTCCTAATCGGTCTATGATCCGGACTATTCCTAGTCGTGTTGACGAATTCATAGATTTACTACTCCCCTATTGGAATAAAATTATTGTATCAAATTATTAATAACTAAGAAATACGATTTATTCTATTGCATAACTCAATTATAAACTTATCTTTATAATCGACATCAAGCAAACTATTTTCAATCATTTCAATAAAAGTGTCTTTAAACGAAATTGCATAAGCAATAATTTTCTTGCAAGCATTTTCTGGTAGTCCAATATTTAAACCAAATTTGATAAAGTCCTTCTTGGTTATATTTCTTTTTTTACCATTTACAGTCAAGGCAGTTTCATCTTTATCATCTGGAAAAACAATATTCACAGGCAATAAGTCATAAGCAGGTGAAAAATATATTTCATCGCTTTCTACAAGGCTGAAATTCTTAAGATGCATATCCGAGTTGCAAGAAATAAAATTAAAGATAATTAAAGTGAAATAATCGGCCAAATCTTTACTAGGCTTTGAAGCAAATTGTTCTATTATTTTGCCTCCTTTTTCATAAGAGCCAACATATTTATATTCAGATGGCTTATCAGATAATTGACAAAAGTCTTCGACGTGTATTTTATCTTTGCCAGAGCGATCAAACCTTTTAGTAATATATGCATATGTACCATCCTTTAAGATAAGCAATCCGTGCTCAGGGGTTTTAATTCCAATAGCGTTCGCCATCGACATAACGAGTTGTTCAGCACGCGCATAATTAGTTAAACCAATACCTTCTGGCTTTAAAATATATCCTAAAGGATAATCAAAAATAGTTAATTTTTTGCCATCTCCAGAAAGTCCTAAGGATAATTTTTGTTGAACACCAGTGACACTTTCTCCTGATTCCAACATCTCTTGTGCTTTTTCGTTTAAATCGTTTTTAATTGTATCAATATCAATTTCAGGTAAGAAGGTGTGGCCAAAAAATTTTTTTATACATTTTGTATGCCATGTAGAAATATTGTCAGTTTCTAATGGCTTTCCACAATATAAGCATTGATTGACCTTCATTATAATTTACTCCTTCTGATAGAAACCGCTCCTACACAATCTTCACAAGTCAAAAGAAGCAATTTAAATCTATCGCGAGTCTTGAGATCATATTGTTCTAAAGCAATTTTTAATAGCCAACCTTCAGGAATTAGTCCATCAAAAAAAGGAAATAAAATTTTTGAATGATATTCTTTATTGCTTAAAGGAAGAGTAAGAGAAATAGGCTTATTGTTAGACAAAAGATATTGTTCATCATATTGAAAAACATAGCCCTCGTTATCCTCATAAATTATCCCAGCTAATAGATTGTTATAATAAACAAAACCAATTTTTAAATCTAATTCATCCATGGTTATTTATGTTCAGTAACAGAAAGAGTCGCACCAAAATAATTAAGAGCAACAAGTACTTTATCCATTCTTAAAGTGTCTTTGCCTTGTTCTAATTCGCGAACAAAGCGAAGTCCAAGTCCGGTTTTAATAGCAAAACTTTTTTGAGTAATACCATATTTTTTTCTTTTAGCTTTAATAAACTGAGAAATATTGTTCTTTTTGTTCCACATATTATACCCTTTCTGGTGTAATCAATTTGTATTTCAATAATATTATACCCGATTGGTTATATTTTGCAAATAAATAAAAACAATTAATACCGAAAGGGTATAATTATGAATTTTTCGTATATAACTTTTTCTTGTAAGAAATAGGTTCTTCAGTCACTCTAATACCTAATCTAGATAGAGTTGATAAATCAACTTCACTAAGTAAGGTAGAGGAGTGAGCCTCACATCCTACTAATTTAGGAAGTTGCTTTAAGGCCTGGTCCGCTAAAGGGTTGGTTTTAGATTGAATAGATAGAGCAAGTAATACTTCTTCAGCTCTTAATCTAGAATTACTACGATGCAGATATTTAATTTTCATTTCTTTTAAAGGTTCAATAACCGTTGGCATTAATAAGAACATCTTCTTATCAATCTTACCAAGAGTCTTTAAGGCATTTAATAAACAGGCTGCACAGGCTCCAAATAAAGCAGAACGATGGCCTACAACAATCTTGCCGTTAGGTAATTCTAAAGCAACTGAAGGTTCATTTTCCTTTTTTGCATCAACTAAAGCAGCCTCAATTACTTTTCGGTCACTAATTTTAACGCCAGTCTTATTCATTAAGATCTCCATCTTTTCGATAGAGTCCTCATTTAATCTACCTAAATAAACATTCTTTTTAGTTTGATAATATCTTCTAATAATTTCGTTATAGCACGCTTCAGCGACTTTTTTATCATCACTAATAGCAAAGCCCACCATATTAACTCCCATATCAGTTGGAGAATAATAAGGTGATTTACCATAAATTTGTTCAAAGATATTTTTAAGTAAAGGGAATACTTCTACATCCCTATTATAATTAATTGCAGGAACACCATATTTTTCTAAATGAAATGGGTCGATCATATTTATATCGTTTAAATCGATAGTCGCAGCTTCATAAGCTAAATTCACTGGATGATTTAAACTTAAATTCCAAACAGGGAACGTTTCATATTTAGCATATCCTGCATTAATTCCATTTTGATGGTCATGATATAGCTGAGATAAACAGGTCGCCATTTTTCCACTTCCAGGTCCAGGAGCAGTCACTACTACTAATGGCTTAGAAGTATGAATATATTCATTTTTTCCTAATCCATCTTTAGAGACAATTAAAGGAATATCATGTGGATAACCATTAATCTTATAGTGTTTATAAACTTTAATATCATTTCGTTTTAATTTGTTGATAAATGTTTTAATAGAAGCGTTATCTTCATAAAAAGATATGACAACGCTAGAAACATATAAGCCAACTTCTTTATAAGTATCGATTAATCTTTCTACTTCTTCTTGATAAGTAATTAAAGTATCATTTCTTACTTTATTAGAGATAATGTCGTTCGCGTTAACGACCACTACCATCTCTACTTTTTCTTTAATGCCCAATAACATTTGAAGTTTAGAGTCAGCCTTAAATCCAGGAAGCACTCTAGAAGCGTGATAATCATCAAAAAGTTTTCCTCCAAATTCAAGATATAATTTATCTCCAAATTTGGAAATACGCTTTAAAATCGATTCTCTTTGAATCTTCAGATATTTATTATTATCAAACGCTTCTTTTTTCATATATGTAAAAAGATTAAGGCTATAGGATTAAGATTTCAAGAAAATCTATAGATTATTATTTGCTAAGAAGTCCGCTATCTTTTTAATAGAATGTAAACAATCTTCATATTTGACGTGATCATATAATAATGGAAATGTTTTACTATTGTAGTCCTTTTTGTATGTGTCTTGTTCGATAAGTTCTAATAATAAAGTAGAAACGACCATTCCTTCTTTAGAAGAAAGACAAGTATCTAGAGATTTTCGATATTCACGCACCTTTAAAAAGAGTTCAACAAAACCAACATCTAAAGAAACATAATCTAATAATTGATGTATATCGTAAATATGCCTAGATTGGCGATCTAATTTTTTATTAAGGTGATAATCGCAAATAGCAAATATCTTATCGACTAGTGTTCTTTCTTTCGTGATAGTTTTTACTTCAAAAGCTTCTAGACCATATTGTGTAGTTAAATCGTGTCTTCCAATGCTGTCCAAATATTGTCCAATCATTGTTTGAGCGGTTTTAGTTTCTATAGGAAAAGAAGGGGTCTGGGTGGCCCATTCCACGATAACTTGATCTGCATTACCATTTACATCGTTATAAGGGCATAAATATCTATTGAAGACTCTTCTACTTCTAATGTTATCTATGTTTGAAACACTTAAAGAGACAGACTCTATCGAATCAAAAAACATTTGTTTAATCTGTTTTCTGGTGCCGACAGTTATTCGTTCATCTTCATATGAAATATCAATATCTTCAGAAAAACGATTAATCGCTTTTTGACAAACGCTTAAACTAGTGCCGCCCTTAAAGACAAATTTATTATTTCTTGTTATAAGTTCCTTAAGTATAGAAATTGCAAAATAATCTTTTTCAATATATTTATCATCAACTATAATGGCTTTTGATGATTGTTCAATTATTTGGAAAAACAATTTCTTATCATCATATAAACGCATCTAAAAGTCCTCCTTCGGTTAATTTCTTCAAAGTTCCAAAGCCATATAATTCAATATATTTCGAAAATAATCCTTTGCTGAATTGATTTTTTATTATGTAATTTCTTAATAACTGTTTATTGTCCTTTACCTCATCTAAACTTACAAAAGAAAACATATCCAAAAACTGAAGGATTTTATAATTAGTGTTATCGATTTTAGTTCTGCTCTTACGAATATATGCAATTCGTTTACCGATAACATATTCTCTTTTTTTGCTACTTGTTCTATTGGTTGTAACCTCTAATATTGCCGGGACTTGCTGAGACATGCCAATTTGGTTTAAAAAAGTTAATCCAGAAAAATAGCCTTCGACAAAAAGAAATTCTAAACCTTCGAATGTATCAACTGGATAAATAAATTTCTTTTCTAAAATTTTCCTGAAAGTAACAACAGGAGGAAAATCTTCATCTTTTTTTGGTATTGAATAAACACCAGGTCCTTCTCTTTCTAATTCACCCTTTTTATACGCACGATAAAATTCTTCCCTTATCGCGGTTTTGCTTTTTCTACCAATCCTAATGTCTTTAATGAATATAGGAGTGCCATAGCCATAAATGTCAGTGAGATAACTTACAATATTCATGTCTATATTATACAAACATACAATTATTAAGTCAATTTTTATAATAAAATGCTGTTATACCTATAAGGTATAAGAATATAACATATATCAGAAAAAAAATAAGAGCACAGTGGTTGCTATGCTTAACAATTCTATTTTATTCCGGCAATTTGAGAATAAACACGATCAGATGTTTCTTTATCTAATAATAATTCAATAATTTTCAAACCAAACGGAATACTATAAAGCATACTCCTAGCGGTTACGATATTATCGCTTACTACAACTTCCTCTCCGGTATATATGCCGTCTAGGTCTTCATTACATCCTGGATAACAAGTATATGGTCTATTATGTAACAACTCGTTTTTACCTAATACCATCGGAGCAGCGCATATTGCACACACTAATTTATGTTTAGCATAGAACTCTTTTACTAATCTATCTACTTCTATGCTCTTTAATAAATTATTAACTCCTTTACTTCCACCAGGAAGAATAATTGCTTCAATTTCATCAACATTTATATTTTTTAAGCTTTTAAAGCCGCTTAAAGCGACTTTATGACTAGAAATAACTAATTCCTCATCATCATTAATTTTAGCGTCGCAAACGCTAATTCCTGCTCTAATAAGGACATCTCGAGTCGCTAAAGCTTCTACATCTTCAAATCCATCAGCATATATAATTAGAACTTTCATATAATTAGCCTCTTAATAAATATAGATAGTAACATAACTAACTCCAATATACATTAATAGAAACAGAAAAAACCAAAAAGACTAGAGATTTTTGGCATCTCTAGCCTTTATTTTTTAATTTGTTGAACCCATTAGATTTCGGAGTTTCAGGATATCAATTTTTGACCAATACCCCAGAATACCCCACTAAATCTCACAGAACCTAAATTAACACTAACTATTAAGCAGCTTCGTTATATTGATATAAGCAAACCTTATAGTTAGCTGGGTATTGTGTAAGGTTAACAGCACCAGCAGTAGTGAATGATCTGTCGTTTCTTGTTCCTAAGCCCCAGAATGCTTCAGATAAGGTAACACCAAATCCGTTTGTGAGGTCATAAGTTAAGACGCTAGCTTCTGCTTCGGTAGCTTTTAATAAGGAATTGGTATGAGTTCCAACTAAACCGATCCATAAATATCTAGCACCAATTTTAACTTTAAATCCACCTTCAGCAGCAATTAATGTAATTGTAGCTGCATCTGTTTCTGCTTGAGAAGTGGTGATGTAATATTCTTTACCACCATCTTTAGCTTCTGCTTCGGTTTGATCTTTTAAGAACCATAAACCTGGGTTAGAAGCATTGTCTTCACGATTTAAGATAAGTTTGTAATCTCCACCAACTGTTGGTTGAGCATCAATTTTCTTCCATGTCTTTGTTGGTGTTGGAGGTACTGGTGTTGGCCAATCTGTACCTTCTTCTAACACGGTGACATCAGCAGCAGCTAAAGCGAGTAAGTTCTCAACTTGAGCATGATAATTTTTGATAATCATCTTAACGGTGATTTTTGCATCTTTCTTTAATTTTGCAAGTAAATCAGCACCAGATACATTATAGATTTCAATAGCGTTGGAATAATAATCTTTTTCGCCGTGTTGAGCGTCAGATTTTGCTTTTACAAGCTCTTCGCCTTTAGAAGCAGTTAAGAAGTAGTTATCGCCTTCTTTAGCGGTCACAAATGCATCAAATTTGTAATAGTCATAGGTATCAGCACCATCTGCTAATTTAGCACCAGCGGCTAAAGCTTCGGCAAATGTTGCAGCGATAGTTGTTCTAGGAGCAGGTTTAGTACCTTCACATCTATCAAAAATAGCGCCATCTGTTTCATATTGGCCTTTATAAGATGTAAATTTACCGTGTGCAACAGCATAGCCACCAACCCAAACATCATCGTCAGTTAAATTAGCTTGTTTGCCAGAAACGGTTTTGTAACACTTATAAATTTCAAATTTTTCTGTTTGTCCTTCTGCAGGTTCTAAGAACCAGCTAACAGCACCGTCATCACGTGCGCCTGGTGCGTGATAGAAGGAAGCGACTTTACCACCAACATAAAGATCATCTTTGTACTTAGCATAATCAGCATGTTTAGCAACTGTAAGAGCTTCTTCATTAGTTAATGGGTCGGCTGAGGTACCAGAGTGAGTAACACCATACTTTTCTTGAACGGTAGGCATTTTATCGATGCTTAATGAAACTTTGTCTTTCCATCCGTGATAAGTAACGGTGATTTCTGCTGTACCTTTAGCAAGTGCATGAAGTGAAATACCTTGAACCTTAACAACAGAATCATTGTTAGAAGCGACCGTTAATGTTTTTTTGGTCAATTCTTGCATAACATTGCCTGCAGGAGTTAGGTCAATAGCTAAATCACGGCTTGCTTCTCCAGCATACCATTGGGCTTGTAATTCCGTTTTATTAGTAATGGCAACGCCATAGCCTTCTTCTGGTTTTGGTTCTGGAGAACCTCCTCCACCACATCCGACTAATGTCATTCCAGCTAATAAAATGAGGGGTAATAAAATTTTTTTCATAATTTCCTCCTTTTTATTACTAAAAATTACAAATAGTTTTCTTCATCCTCTATTGGACAAAGGTTTTGTTATTTAAATCTTTTAGTAATTTGGTATAAACCTGCTTCTTACTGATACCGACGATCGTAAAGTAAATGCCAAATCCTAAAAGAATAACAGCAACTGATGCTAACACTATAAAGATAAGGAAGGTAGATTTGCTTGGATTAAGAGTTTTTCCACCACCATCACTTTGAAATGAAAGCAAGAAAAATGAGAAAGCAAGAATCGCAATAATTATTCCAATTAGATTTAACGCCATTCCACGAGCAAAACTATTCGCTCCTCTTTGAAGCTGGGAGTGAGCGGCTTGAGATAATGACTTTAATTCTTCATTAGATGCATCAGCGTGAACTAAATGGCCACATTGAGGACAAACATAATTAACTGGAGCGTCAGAATTAACTTCTTGCAATTCTCCATTTTCATCTTTGATTACCAAAGAAGAATTTTTTTGCTCTAATTTGTGTTCATTAATATATTTTCCACAGTGACAGCAATACATAATCTTGCCTCCTTAAAATAATAAAATTTGATAGAAAAGTAACTAATTAGGAAAGATGAATCCAAACTAAGTCTTTAGAATTGTTAGGAACGATTTGGAATTTAATCTTTCCGGTTGTAGTTTTATGGAAAACATAAACACCTTTTAATGTAAATGTCTTACCAACGAAATCACTTTCAAGAACCCAACGATATCTAGTATCTTCAGGATCTTCTGCAGTTCCACCTTTATAGTTAAATGGAATATAGCAGTTAAATGAAGCACCCTCAAATGAAAGAGTAATTTCTTTATCAGCGGATGAATTAATAAAAGCACTTGTACAAACTAATGTATCAGTGATTTCAACACTACAATTTAAGCAACTTAAATTATAAGGGTTTTTCGAGCTAGCAATTGCGCTTAATTCTTCAGTTGTTTTTGCAAATGTATATAAGTTATGCTCAGTATCAACGTTTTGTTCAGCTGTATAAATTATTTTAGCATCCTTTTCATTTTTAGGAGATCCAACAGGGAATCTTCCTTGAGTATCGGTAATTTGGAAGCCATAGTTATCAGTATATTGAGCTAATCCACAAACTTGAATAAAGGTATTGAGCTTGGTGTATTTTGCAGCAATAGATGACATACCAACAAAGATGTTAATGCCACAATATTCTCCACCTAAAGAAGGATTATCCTTATCTTTTAAGACATAATCTTGCAAATATAAGATGTGATTAGAATATCCACAAACTGTACCTTGAATTCTAACTCTAGCGTTATCGAATTTATTGACGTGATCTGGATCAGCAAGATTCAAAGCAACTTCATCTCTAATTTCTAATAAAGAAGTATCTACATATTCACCATAGTTAAATGTAGGATCAGGTACACCAGAATGTAAATTGAGTTTATATTTCTCAGCTTGAGATTCAGCAGCATAGAATGTATCAGAATATTGAGGCATATCTTGAACATTCTTAACCCAGCTTAAGCCTTCTTGAACAATGTCAAGATTTAATAAATATAATTGGCTTGCCGAAGCATTCTTCACAGTTAAGTTAATCCAAATCAAAGAAACGTAACGGGAACCAGTGCTATCAGGTTGTGGTACCCCGTATTGATCGGAAGGAGAAGAAACAACTATTGTTCCATTTGCACTTGCTTCTTCTAACATTTTCTTTGTGTAGTTAGAGGCAGGCTTTCCATATTCTTGAACCTTACCAGTTGACTCTGGAGTATCAATTCCAAAGAATCTTGATTTAATAAGTCCTGACTGAGTTGTGTCTTTCAAAGGATTAAAGTGAGCAGTATCTCCGTCAATAGCGGTCTTTAATGTAACTTGACCAATGCCGTCAACATAGAAATCTCTATCTTTATAATCAAGATTTAAGGTAACGCTTCCGTCTTTTGTGTAATCAACCCAGTTTGCATCCCCTTTTTGAGGACCTGAATTGCCACCACAAGAAGCGACACCGACAAGCAATGCGGCGGTAAATAAAGACTTAAATAATACTTTATTTAACATAAATTGCCTCCTTTTTTATTAAAATTTTAATTTCGCGTTTGAAATAGCTGTTGAGATATAACCATCAATTGAATCAATCGGATGGGTAATTGCAGCGGTAAATAACGTACCACATTCATCTCTAAGAGCAGCGCTTCCTTTAAATGCAGGAGAAACTAAATATCCAGCATTAATATTAATATCATTTAAGATAACGCGATAACAATCAGCATATTTATTTGTAGGTTCTTCCATATATTCTTGGAAAAATGCAGTTTCATAAGAACTTGAGCGAACAGGAACATAACCTTCTGAGTGATTGCAGCACATTTCTGCATTAACTTCAGAACTAGTGATAAATTTCAAGAATTTCCAAGCATAAAGTTGAGTCTTGTTATTTAATTCTTCAGATAATCCATCATCAGAGAAAAGGGCTAAGGTAGGACCTTGAGAAACATATAATGCTTTATCAGCACTTTCTGGTGGTACACGACAAACGCCTAATTCGAAAGCTTCGGCCTCTGGGAAATTATATCCAGATCCACCGGTACTACCAACGGAGAACATACATTTTTCACCAGTGAAGAAATCGCTACCATAAGTGTTTTTAATACCTTTAGTGGTAAATAATCCAGCATTATAGTTTGCATTCATATCTTCTAATAAGGTTTGTAATTTAGTTCTATTAGTGCCACTTTCAAAGTCGATAATGCCAGTTCCCTCACCGCTAACAGAAGCATAACCAATACTTCTTTGGAACATTTTTGAGATTAAGAAGTTAGCGTCACTATCATACCAAAGAGGAACTTCTAAGACATTACTAATGTCAGCCTTATGTTCGTTAACAAAAGTAAGTAAGTCAATGAATTCACTCCAAGTAATTGACTTCAAATAAGCATTAATTTTAGTGGAAGAATCACCAATTGTAGTATTATATCCTTCAAATTTTCCAGGAATACCTTTCATGACATCTTTCATCATGTCCATATTAAAGAACATGATTTCTGTAGATTTCATAAATGGAAGAGAATAAGTACCATCAACTATGTATTTTGAACCTTCTTCATAAAATTCTGGAACAAAATCATCTTCATCTTGATCATCACCAAGCCAGGCTTCACTACCAAAAGTAACACCTGGATCTTTGATGAATTTATCTAGATTAACAACAAATTCTTTCCCGGCGGATCTACCAATGTCAATATAGTCAGAAACATTATCAGGATAAGCAACAGCAATAGTTGGTCTATTATAGACGCTATAACCATCTGATATTTTTTTAGCAATATCGTCGTAGCCACCTTGATATTTTAAATCAACGGCAACAGAGACGCCTTCTTCTTGTTTAACCAAATCGCTGAATTCTCTGATTTTCTCATTTAAACCATCAACGATTGTTTGACCAAAAGTATGCCAAAATTTAATGGTGACATCAGCGGTTGGACCACTATCCCCACAGCTAGATAATCCAGCTGCTAACAGGGGGAGAAGAATGAGAGATTTAACTCCTTTAAATTTCATATTTTGTCCTCCTAATTAATAATTTTAATTACATTTTTAATTTTGTATTATCGACTGCGGTTTTGAAAATAGTATCGATTTGACTATCTAAACCTGCACCAGCAGCGACACATGCGGCATAAATTGTACCAACTTGGATACGAGCTTCATCTGAACCCTTAAATACAGGGGAGGTAAACATATAATCACCAACGCTAGAAGCGTAATCAGCATTCAAAGCATAAAGTCTATCGATTGTGTGTTCTTCTTTGTCTGTATAATCAGCGTAATCCATATAGTCAGGAGTTGCCATAACAGAATATCTAACTGGTGAATAACCTGAAGTTATAGCCCAGCGGGTATTATAATCAGTGGAAGTAAATAGTTTAAAGAATTCCCAAATTGCTTTAGCTCTTGTTTCATTATTATGATTTAAGAAAGCGAAATCTGGTCCTTGAGCAATTTGCCTACGTGTACGACCAGCAGCATATGGAATTGGTGCAACGCCAACATTATATTTAGTTGAATCATCAAATTGGTATTTGACTCCACCGGTTGAACCAATAGAGAATAACATTGCGCCTTTAGTAGAACGGTAGTTAACGTTTTGTTTAATAACGCCTTTTGTGGTGAAATAATGTTTGTCGTTATAACCTTTGAATTTTTTCATAAGGTCTTTCATGCCGGCGTTGTCAAAACTAATTTGACCTTTACCAGTAACTTTATCAACGCCGGTATAACCATAGCCATATTGTTCAGCTAAGGTAATAAAGAAGTTATCGTCTGAATCATAACCAACCCATGCCCAGTCAGTATATGTTGTACGGTCAATAATTTTTTCGCCTTCTTCTTGAGCTTGATCATAAGCATCTAAAGCAGGAACTAATTTCTCAAATAATTCTTCCCAAGTAAGATTCTTGATATAGTTATCATTAAGTGGTTGACCGCCATTAATAGTGGCATCGATATCGCTTAAATCTAGGCCAATTAAAACATCTTGGTTATAATACATAGCTTCGGTTGATTTAGAAGCAGGCAAGGAATATGTACCTGGAATGATATATTGTTGACCTAATGCAATATAATTTTCAGGAATATCATCAAGATCATCTTCAGTCCAGCCAATTTCTTCGTCTTCCATATATGGAGTCATATCTAAGGCAATACCGTTTATAATGAATGCATTAGCGGAATCTGGATAAGCAGCAACCATATCTGGATAGTTATCAACAGCAGCACCATCGGTAACCATTTTTGCTAAATCTTGATAACTACCTTGTTGTTTGATGTTATCAACTTTAATATCTGGATGAGATTCTTCAAATTCTTCAATACAGTCATTAATGATTGTTTGATAAGTATCATTATAAGTTGTCCAAATGACGATGTGAGTTCTATTGTCTTTTTCTCCACAACCAACTAACGGGATTGCGGTAGCGGCAACAAGTAGAGCTAATAAACGATTCTTTTTCATAATTTCTCCTTAAATAGTTTATTTATTTAACGTCTAACGACGATTAAATATGTTTTAGCCTTTAATACCGGCTCTTCCAACACCCTTCATAATGTATTTACGGAAGAATACGAAGAGTAAGAATAGAGGTACAGTAACTAAGATGGACGCTGCCATTTGATATCCATATTCAATGGTACCAAGGTCAGCGTTCTGGAAGCTTGATTCACGTAAACCGTTAGAAATCAAACGGTATTGTGGAAGTTCTGTAACCAAGTTTGGCCACACATAGGAGTTCCAAGTTCCCATGAATTTCAAAATTGAAATCGAGATAAGAGTTGGAGCAGCTAAAGGTACCATGACTTTCCATAAGTAGGACCAGTCAGATTTTCCGTCGACTTTAGCAGCCAAATATAATTCGTTTGGAATTTGTTTGAAGTTTTGTCTCAATAAATAAATGTGGAAGACACTAACCCAGAATGGAACAATCATTGCCGCATAGGCTTCAGTAATTGTTTGAGTATGGGTAGAAGATGTAATCCATCCAAACGAGGCAACAGTGATGTAGTTAGAAATAACCATCATTTCACCAGGAATCATCATTGTTGCTAAGAAAACCATAAATAATGCTTCTCGACCTTTGAACTGCAATCTAGAGAATGCAAATGCTGCAAAGATTGTAGTTAATAAAGTACCGATTGTAGAGAATATCGCAACGATAATCGTGTTCTTCATATAAACAAAGAAGTTAAAGTGTTGGAACACGTATACGTAGTTAGACCACATAACAACCGATGGGAAGAATGTTTGATTTTCTTGAGTAATTTCGTTATAAGTTTTTAATGATGTAATAATCATCCAATAGAATGGGAAAATGACAATTAAGGCTAATGCGATAATAAAAGCATAAGTCAAAATTGTAAAAATGATATGACTGACTTTTTCAGCAGACTTAATTTGATCAACGGTCTTTGATGACTCAGTAATGGAAAGTACTAAGTTCTTATTAACTCTGACATCAGCGAAATCAATGTATGTTGCAGTTGCAGTTTTTGACATCTTGATATCCTCCTAATAATGAACTCTTTTACTACTCGCCCAGAACTGGATGAATGTAAAGACTAAAATAATGATAAATAAGAACACAGCAGCGGCAGCCGCAAAAGAGGTATTAGCCGAAATATTGTCATACACATAGAAAACGATTGTGTACATGTTCTTTTGTCCGGCCATTGTTTCACCTTTTTTACCAAAGATAGAAACGATACTGTTATATTCTTTAAACGCTCCAATAAATGATGTGATCATCAAATATAAAATCTGTGGAGACAATAATGGGACAGTAATTCTTCCAAAAACTTTCCATTTTGGAGCAGCATCAATTTGAGCAGCTTGATAATATTGCTTATCAATACCTTGTAATCCTGATAATAAAATCAAAATCTTAAATGGAATACTATTCCAAACAATAAATAGGCAAAGAGGAATCATGGCAATTGCGGTTGGGGTGTTATAAATCCATTGCATTGGACCACCATTTGGACCGGCATGCTGCAATCCAAATATATAGTTAATTAAACCAGCATCATCGAATAAAACAGAGAAAACCATACCAATAGCAATACTATTTGTAACGTACGGTAAGAAGAATACTGTTTGTAAGAATCTTTGGAATGCCTTAATAGAATTAAGGGCGACAGAAATAATTAATGCAAGGAAAATAGAAACAGGAACGGTAACGAATGTAATAATGAAAGTATTAGGAATAGCGTTACTCGTAAAGCTTGTCTCCCAAGCTTCGCCTGCACTACTCTTGTACGGAATCATATGCAAGATGATACCGAAGTTTTCAAGAGTAAATCCATCATATTTACCTGTCGTATAGTTATAGTTTTTAGTAAACGAGATAAAAATTGTATTAATTAAAGGATAAAGTAAGAAGATGGTGACAAGAATAATAACTGGAGCTAAGTATAGCCATGCTTTCCAGTTGTTTTTACTGGCAACATCATCAATACCACTAACTCGATATGGTTTTTTGATTTTTCTGTTGCTTACTAAGCGAACAACAGTACCATCAGCCTGAAGCCCTGGAGTATATACAGGTACTTTTTCAGGTTCAAGAGTCATTAAACCACTACCCTTGTTAGAGGCTTGTTTCTTCTTCTTTCCTTTCAAAAAACTAAGTAATTCAATACCCATAAAGAACCTCCTTATTTGAGATAAATACGTTCTTCGGTTTCACCATCAAACAAGAAAATCTTATGTGGCTTAATTTTAAAGGCGACTGGACCAGGAGCAACTTTGTCATCAGATGAAATGATGACTCTGTAGTCATGTTTAATACAATACTCACTAGCAACAATTGCGGAAATATCACGTCCCATAACTTGGACCATTTCACAATTGCCTCTTAATGTATTCTTTTCGCCTGGTTTAGCTAGAATAAATCCTTCTGGTCGAATTGCAGCATAGATGTCTTTATCACCTAAATCTTCGTTAACTTCTAGGACACAATCTTCACCAATCATAACTTTTTTGCCTTTTGCGTGGGCTTTAAAAACGTTAATTGGTGGAGTTCCTAAGAATTGAGCAACGAATAAGTTAGCAGGTGAGTTATAAACCTCTTGTGGTTTACCCATTTGTTGCATTTCGCCTAATTTCATAACGACGATTTCATCAGAAATGGACATTGCTTCTTCTTGGTCGTGGGTAACGAAAACAGAAGTAATACCGGTTTCTTGTTGAATACGTCTAATTTCTTCACGGGTTTGTAATCTTAAACGTGCATCTAAGTTAGATAATGGTTCATCTAATAAGAGGACGCGTGGGTGTTTAACAAGCGCACGAGCAATAGCGACACGTTGTTGTTGACCACCGGAGAGTTGATTTGGTTTTCTTTGTAAATATTCATCAACTTGAACAAGTTTGGCGGTTTCATAAATAATGTCGCGACGTTCTTCTTTTGTTAATTTACGGTGTGTGATAGCTTGCTTAACTTCTTTTTCAACATCGCTTAAGTCAAGTTTTTCAGCGAGTTCTGCTAAAACAGCATCAGCGGTTTCAGTAGACGCCTTCATTAATTTGAAGAAGATCTTAACGTGTGTCTTATCAAAATAAATCTTATAATCGGAGAAAGATAATTTCTTTTCATTTAAGAATTTTCTAACAGAATCAGTTAATTCTTTATTGATAACCTGAGTAATGGAATATCCTAAAGTATCATAGTTATAAGCGGACTTAACTGCTTCGATACATTCTTGTAATTTGTGATGTGGTAAATTGACAACACGGGCCATAATTTCATAACCGTGTTGAGTTTTAGTAATAACGCATTCAGCAGCTTTACCACCATGAGTATTAACAGCGTGTTTTAAGCCATTAATAGTCTCATCAATCATAGAGGTTTTGAATTCTTTACCTAAACGGCCTTTAATATTAACTTCCACTAATTCACCTTCGCTAATAACATTAACGGTTGCGCGGAAGTTAGTATCAAATAATGCTTCAGTGGCTTGTTGTTCTTCACAAGATTCAAGTTTAAAGTCAACAATCTTGCTCATATTGTCAACAAACATATCTTTAGCAGTTGGAGAAACAGCGTTAAGTTTAACATCAGCAACTAATTCTTTTTCGCCGCTAACAGCAACGGAGAATTGTTTCTTACTAAAGCCACATTTTTTCGCTAATGATTGAATAGATTTGGTAATACCACTAGCAATATCAGATGGTTTCATCACATATGTGAATTTAATTGAATAATTGAAGAATGTTACGAGTGGAACTTCAACTTGTAAATTCGTAAGTGGGAATTCAATGTTTTTATAAATAGTCATATGAGGATATAAAGCGTAGTTTTGGAAAACTAATCCAATACCTCTTTTTTCTGGAGATAAATTGGTAACTTCTTGATCACCAAACCACACCTCGCCAGAAGTAGGATTATGAAGACCTGCAATCATGTAAAGAGTGGTTGATTTTCCACATCCAGAAGGACCAAGTAAACCTACGAGTTCACCGTCTTTAACAACGAAATCGAGATCTTTTACCGCAATAGTGTCACGAATATTCTTTTTCGCATCACCTGGGAAAATTTTTGTCAATTCTTTAATTCTAATTTCCATATTTAGACTCCTTATATGACTAATTAGTTAGTTCCATCGTCTTCAACATCTTCATTAAGTTTGAGACGAATTGCTTTTCTTCTTTCTTTTTCAGCTTTAACAAGTTTAATAATGTAAACAATGAAGTAACCGAAAATAATAAGACCAACAATTGCAGTAGCAATTAATAATGGGTCGGTTGGGTTATAGACAACGATTGTATTCTTGAATCCAACTGTTCTTAAAATAATGAATAAGACTGCAAGAAGCACTTCGCCAAGTCCTAAACCGCCTAAAATAGCTTTTTTTAAGAATTTTTTACCATTTACACGTCTAAATTCATCATTCTTGAATTTTTCTTTCATAATCTTATAAGTTGCAAATGCCGCAGCGGCATAAACAACCACAAATGATGCAAAGAAAATAATTAAGAATAAATTCCAATTGAAGACGCTTATATCTTCTGCTGAGTTAATAATAGTAATGTACGCGAATTTATAACTAATTGATGATTTACCTAAAATGGAGACACTACCAGAATCTGTAGTAGTAATTAAATCCATTTGAATAGTGATATTCATCAATTCAAATAATCTCACTTTAGATGGATTGAAATCTGGAGCAATTGCAGAATTCTTTAAAAGAATAGAAACTAAGTTGTCGCTATCGTTTTCTAAATTTTGATAAGAAATAACAGTTTTAACAGGGACAACTACATCTTTTAATTCATTATTCGCACCGACATATACAAAGTGATATGAGGAATTATATAAATTATAAAGAAGATAACGGATTTTGGTTTTGCCAGACTTAATGTTTGCCTTATTTTGTTCATAAACATCAGTCTTAACATCTAAATATAATGAATGTGGTTGAGGATATTTAGCGGATTTAATGGATAAATTTTTATCCATTTTTAATGTAAACATAGAATATCCAGCAAATGTTGAGTTTGTCGAAGCTCTAACGTGAACTAAATTATCAATGTTTTGCTTTTCAGAATAGCCAATAATTGGGCGAGCAAAATATCTCTTAGTGAAATCAACTTGAGTTTTTCCTTCTCCGTCTACATAAGTTTTACGGATGTTATGGAAAACAACAGAGGAATCATCAATAGATTGGCCCTTACCTAATTTATAACCAAGAGTTCTAGTATAACTGTTTGTTGCTAAAGGACCACAAGCATCATAAGGATTACGTGTATTAACAAGTGGTAAAGCCTCATAAATAGTTTCTCTAGTTTCAACACCATTTAGATTTGTGACTAAATCATATTGAACAGTAAGTGGATAATTTTTATCAGCGTCTAAATCAACATAACCAAGAATGAAGTTGAGTGGTCTTCCTAATGGATCAGGAATATCAACTGTACCACCAACGTTGGAATTCTTTTGTTTTGGCTTATCATAGCTAGAAGTACTAATGTCAATTAAATTTGGATCAGTTACATCAACGTCTACCCAACCAGTTTCAAAACCTGAAGGAATAGCACTACCCTCAAAGTGAATAACTGCACTACCATCTGTTGGCATACCAGTAAATGCACCAGCTTTAATTTCTGTAATAGTGCTTGGAATATAGATATTTTTGATTCTAGAAATTACTTCAGAACCAGAAGTGTAAGTCCATGTATTAGGGATATCAGTAGAACCACAACCAGCGGTAGAAACAGCTCCAGCATCGATTCTAGTAACTTTGATAGTGAATCGACCAGTAAAAGTCATTTTTGATGGGATATAAACGTTTTTATTATTTTCAGAAACGCTACCAGTTACGTAAGCAACATATCCTTCAAATAAAGGAAGTCCAGTTTCTTCATCGTAAACATCATATCCTTCAGGTGCTGGATCAGATGGATCGCCAGTATAATTAGCATCATCGATTCCGATAATATAATTAAAAATAGCGGTCCTAAAGCCTGATAAAGTTTTAGACCTGAATGATACTGTTAGAGATTGTGAGGTGCTAGTCGTAGTACTTTGGGAAATGCTAACGCCAATTTCTTGGCTGTCCACCTCTGTCTCATCAGAAAAATCATCGTTTACAGTATTTCGTGTAATTGATGACGCTTCATCAGATTGGGCGGAAACCACTGTAGCAGGCTTTTGAGTAAAAGCAAAAGTGGCTAACATTCCAAACACTAAGAAACCGGCAAGGGTTTTTCTAATATTATTCATATTTGTGCCGCCTGTAATGTACTTATATTGTATGCGAATACGTGTAAATAGTAAACAAAAAAAGCAAAAGTAGGAGAATTAAAGAGGCTTCTCTAATTTAAAGTCAATTGCTTCACCATGAATTTGATTTTTAGTAACTGCTTCGACATAATCTAAATAAATATTAGCCTTGCTTGTATCGACTTCAAGCGTTCGTACCATAAAATCAGGAAATCCTTGTTTTTTCTTGGAGAATGCCATCATTGAAAAAGAAATAATGTAGGGTATTCCAAATGAGAACATAGAAAGAATTAGTTCCCCAAATAGAAAAATTAAAAATCGCAGTAAAAATCTAGGTACTGTAGGTGATAATAGACGTTGGTCAATTAAACCAATATGATATAAAGCTTTTCCAAGAGTTTTTCTTCCCCTTCTAAAATATAAAGGAGGAACAAAATAAACTAGTATTCCTGCTAAGACATATGACACTGGTAATTCTAAAAGAATTAATAAACGATAATCGGTTCTAATTAAGTCGTGATAGCCAGGCACATTAGCGCTTAAAAAAGGAATACACCTTTTTTCTATAAAAGGCTTAAATACATTTGTATAGTATGATCTAAGTTTTCCTTTATCTGCTTTAACTGTTGGATTAGGAACAACATTATTTTCATCGTCGAGAACAAAGAAATGTAGGCCATCAATTGTAGCGTTTAGTCTTGCTTCATCATAATAAACTAAAAGGTCTTGATAACGCTCATAAGAACAATTTTCATGGCAGAAATTAATAAATATTTTGATAGCCTTGACGCACATTCCGTTAATAAACATTGGTTTGTCATCGACATCAATATCAAACTCGTCTCCTGCAGGAGTACCTTTTTTATAATTATCGATATAGAACACAATATCAATTGTGTCAGTTGTAGTAGAATCTGCGACAGGCTCACGATAAATACCACTACGAAGTTGAATGTCATATAACTGTGCCTTAATTACTTTATAAGGTGGAGTGGCTTGAACAGCGGCTCTAGTACCAATGAATAAAAATAAGAACACAATAGCGAAAATAAAGAAATCCACAAAATTAGCAACACAGCGATGCCAGAATTTCGGTCGAGTATACTCAACACGCATTTCTTCTTCTTTAATTTCCTCTTTTACGCGATAAACATCATCCATTGTATTTTTCTCTATATAAACGATCTAATTCTGAAGTAGGGACTATGACTGTATAAGTTAATATATCACTTCCGCTACGATTATATTGATTAAATAAAATTATAAACAAGGAAACAATGGCAAGTATTAAAGAAATAGCACTCAATACAAATAATAAAGGTAGGTTAAAGGTATATGCTGCACCAAAATATAGTATTGGTAAAAACATCGAAGACGATAAAGCTAATAACAAATAATAAAAAGATTGTAGTAAAACAGTCTTACGGTTGATAAATCCTAAGTTTGTAGATTTAAGCTTATCTGCTTTCATAATTGACATTGTCATCGTACGTCGATATCCGTTAAGTAAAGGATAAAGAAGATACACTATTCCCCAAGCTAAAACCATAGCAACTAACGTAGCTCCGGTAGCAACCCATTGTAAGGAGATCATAATGTTTTTAACTTGATTTAATAAAGCGTTATATGAAACTCCACCTGCAACAAAATCATTAGTCTGTATGTCTTTATATACTTTTAAATAAAATAGCCTTGCAAAAACATTATCTCTAAATTTAATCATCGCAGATGAATATTGACTCTCTTCTTTTATTTCTAATAATTCGTTAGATAATAAAACTTTATAATCTTCTAATAGGGTAATACTATCCGGGTCTTCACCAATAGAGAACATACCATCCGTATTATATTCTTTAAACGAAGACATATAGGTATTAATAGTTCCTTTAATATTAACAAGATAAGTTCTTATAACTTCATTTTCTATTTTGTGTCCATATTGAGGATATTCAGTCGAAGGAGATTCATTATCAAAGCAATAATACGATAAAAACACTTTAAAAGTGTAATTTACATGACTTGCAAAAGATTCATTAAAACTTTTATAAATTATGCCATTATCAATTAATAATTGATCAGCTCTAGATTCTAACCTTTGAGCTTCAGCGTTTTTATTTTGAGTTTGGCATATCACTTTAGCAAGAGGAAAGACTGCAATATTAAACAATGTAAACGCTAAAATGAAACAAATGAAAAAGTCACCAAGAGAAAGAAGAATTCTCTTCCATTTACTTAAAGGGTTTAATTCAAATACTTTCTCTTCTTCTTCCATATTAATAATTATTCAGCTTCAGGTGATAAAATTTGTTTAATTTTATTTAAATTTTCGCTAGAAACACCGATGACTTCATTTAGATATTTATATGTCTTTTCTTGAGTTGTTTCTCCAGTATAACTATCGATTGTGGCGTCATATCTATTAATCACATCGGCTTGTAGTTTACACATACCAGCGTCAGAAAAATTAGTAAACATATAATCTCTATACATTAAATCTTTATCAAAGCCCATTAACGCTTCAATTAGATAAGCCATACAGCCAGTACGATCTTTCCCGATTGAGCAATGGAAATTGATTGGGTAATTTTTTTCTTCTGATAGGATATCAAAAAATTGCTTTATTGCCTTTGGATTATCATATTGATAAGTATCGCCACTTATTGTTCCTTTATAAGTTAAAACGTTATTGCCACCATAATACATTGGTAAATTGAAGTAATTTACGTTTTGACCAAGTACACTATTAGTTAAAGAACCTATTTCATTATTGGAGCTTCTTCTTAAATCAATCTCAGTTTTAATTTTTAAATGATTATTAAGCTCATATAAACCATTATTTTTAATAGTAACTTTAACAGGATTAGCCTTATCTTCGTTAAATCTACCAGAACGATAAATTAGGCCTTGCTTAATATAAGTCTTATATTTATTAGTTGTAGAGTCATAAGTGCCCCAGCCACCTAAATCTCTAAAGTTCTCCACTCCTTCAATATTTAAATGACGAGGTTGAGCAATAGTTGGATGGTATTTATAGTGAGCAACATTACTAGTCTCTTTTCCTGTTTCACTACTAACAGTCCAATAATAATCAGTGTCTAATTCGTCATTATAAAAATCAAGAAATGTATTAGGAGTTACATATTGTACTACTAAATCAGTAAGTTCTTCGTCTTTATATAATTTCACAGTGAAACTATCTCCAGAACCGTCCCAGCTTAATCTTACAGGTGTTGGTAAACCAACCGACATATTGCCGTTATATGGGGATGTATTTGAACTATCGGTGTTTTCAAGATAATTCATTTGAATTTGACTAGGTCTAGCTCCATCTCTAGTTGATTTAGTTTCTTTAGAAACGCTTTCTCCGCATGAAGATAAACAAATCACTAATAATGGAAATAGGCATAGATTTTTTTTCATTTTTTATTCCTCATTTTTCTTTCTTTTATTTTTAGAAATAATTATCAATCCAGCACCTAATAAAGAGATAGTTGATAAAAGAACACTAGTAGTAACTACATTGCCTCCACAACCACTGCTACTAGAAGCAGCTCCGCCTCGAACTGTAATTTCACAAGTTGCAACGTGTCTACCATCACTAGTAATAACTGTAATGGTGGCGTTACCTCCACTATAGGCACTAACTAATCCTTTATCAGATACACGAGCAACATTCTCATTAGAACTTCCCCAATATAATTCGGGTAATGTTGCACTAGATGGATTAGGTGACACAGTTAATTGTAAAGAATCACCAATATCTAAAGTTGCTTCAGTATAATTTAGTACGATATCAGTAATGGTGTCAGATGGGGTTGGAGTTGGAGTTGGTGACAAACCACAAGCTTTACGAGTGTTATCATTTTCATTACCCCATATCTTACAAGCATATTCAGGATGATCGATAAATGGATTTCTATTTCCTTGAAGTTTTTCAGCTTCAGTATTTCGAGTTTTTTCTCGATTTAAGACCGGGTATTTTAAATTCCATTCAAGTAATGTACTTAATTTTCCCATCGTGTGGTTGCTAGAAGAATCGATATCGCGATCAACTAAACCTAATCGGGAGTCAGCAACAACGCAATAGAAAATAATTCTTGCAGAATCTCCTCGATACGATTCAACACCTAAACTAGCAGGGTCCCATCCTCTTTCATTTGAATATGTAAATAAAGAATTACCACGACTAGAATTATCAGATGTTAAAGTTGGACGAGTCATATGAATATCATCTTCCAACGGGTCACTACCACGACCACCAACAGTTCTACTAGCAGGCCAAGTATGTTCGCGGTTCATATTTCCGCTATATTTAGCAGATTTGCCGCTATAAAAAGAGGTCACTTGGCCAGAAGAAGTACCTGGATCTGTTAATTGAAATTTACTAGGCATATTATCATAACCAACCAAAGATCTTCTTTTAGAAGTATTTAATGATTGAAGCGAAGATAATAAAGTAGTGCCACTACTAGATTCACTAATTCCACTATAGTAGATTTCTGGGGTGGTATTTGAATATGCAAGTGTAGCAATAGTCTCTTTATTAGAGTTTAAAACAAAAACAGACATTGCCACTGTAATACCTAAAGAAGATAATCCAATAAATAATTTCTTTTTAAAATTCATGATTAATACCTTATATCAATTTTGATAATAAATTAATTTATTATTATTATAGTCAATATTCACTAAAAATAAAAGAAAGCCACATAAATATCTACGATTTAGTTTTTAAAACATATTAAAAGGCGATTGTTTTCGCCTTTTAATATTACCAATTGCTAATTTGAGTTATGTCTCTTCCTTGATAGAGAATATGAAGAATGTTTACTGTTTTTAATAGTTCATCAACAGAATAGAAGATATTGAATTTTTTTACAGATACTTTTCGAATATCGTCCTTAATAACTGCAAATCTAAGCGGAAATGTTGTTAATGATTTGATTGTCTCTAAGACTTTTTCTCTAAAAGTATCAGCAACCATCTCATTATTCAATTGGTAAGTCATATAATCAATTATTAAAGCCATATCAATCGCGAATGAGTTGGTGATTTCAATTTTATATGCTTCGATACTAATGTCCGTATCTTTCTTTAAGAAATTGTTCTAAATCTTCTAAGGAAATGACTCTGCCGGCTTTGACATCATCCACCCCTGTTTGAACTATTTTCATTACTTCTTCTTCAGACATATCACCTGTTGCAATTGGTTCTCTAACAGGAAGGGAGACATCAAATGGAATTTTCCCAGTTAAAATAACTTGGTGATAAAGCATATTTATTAATCCACTAGGGGTTACACCTAATTGTCTTAATATCGCTTCAGCTTGTGTTTTCGTATTTGAATCAATACGCACAAAAATTGCTGCATCACTTGCCATAAGATATTCCCTCCTTTCATAAATATGATAAATCAATTGATATACATTAGCAATACTAAAAGATAAATAAAAGGAGACTCCGAAGAATCTCCTAATTGATTAATATGTTAACTAAATTATTTAAGGATTTCGTTAACTGTACCAGCACCAACGGTTCTACCACCTTCACGGATGGAGAATTTGGTACCTTTTTCAAGAGCGATTGGGTGAATTAATTCAACGGTTAATTCAACGTTATCGCCTGGCATAACCATGTCGGTTCCAGCTGGAAGAGTGATAACACCAGTAACATCAGTTGTACGGAAGTAGAATTGTGGACGGTAGTTGCTTAAGAAAGCTGTATGACGGCCACCTTCTTCTTTGGTTAAAACGTAAACAGAAGCTTTGAATTTGGTGTGTGGAGTAACGGTTCCTGGTTTTGCAAGAACTTGACCACGTTGGACTTGATCACGGTTGATACCTCTTAAAAGGACACCAACGTTATCACCAGCTTGGACATAGTCACAAGTTTTTCTGAAGGATTCAAGACCAGTAATAACTGATTTTTGAGTTTCTCTAATACCAACGATTTCAACTTCGTCACCGAGTTTAGCACTACCTCTTTCAACACGGCCAGTAACGACTGTACCACGTCCGGAAATAGTCATAACGTCTTCGATAGCGAGTAAGAATGGTTTATCGGTATCTCTGGTTGGAGCTGGGATATAGTTATCACATGCATCCATTAATTCCATAATTGCAGCTTCAGCTTTTGGATCTCCATCAAGAGCAGCTCTAGCGGAACCACGAATCACTGGGACTTCATCTCCAGGGAAGCCATAGCTATTTAATAAGTCACGGACATCCATTTCAACCAAGTCTAATAATTCTGGGTCATCGACTAAGTCAGTCTTATTAATGAAGACGACGATGTAAGGAACACCGACTTGACGAGCAAGTAAGATGTGTTCACGAGTTTGTGGCATAACGCCATCAGTACCGGCAACAACTAAGATTGCACCATCCATTTGAGCAGCACCAGTAATCATGTTTTTGACATAGTCAGCGTGACCTGGACAGTCGACGTGTGCATAGTGTCTTTTTTCTGTTTGATACTCAATGTGGGCAGTATTAATTGTAATACCACGAGCTTTTTCTTCTGGAGCAGCATCGATTTGATCGTATGCTTTCTTTTCAGATAAGCCTTTTTTTGCTAAGACAGTTGTAATAGCGGCAGTTAATGTGGTCTTACCGTGGTCAACGTGACCAATGGTACCAATGTTAACGTGCTCTTTAGATCTGTCAAATTTTTCCTTTGCCATTGTATGAATTTCTCCTTTCAATAAATGAATTCAACATTTTTAATATATAGCAAGTTTAATTTATAATCAATACCAATCTATTGGTAATAATTATCTTACATTAAGATTAGCGAGCAGACATCCCGCTTTTCTTAATAATTTCGTCTTGGACGTATCTTGGGCATTCGCCATAATGGTCGAATTGCATTGCGTAGTTACCACGTCCTTGGGTCATACTACGTAAGTCGGTAACGTAACCAAACATTTCTGAGAGTGGTACTTCCGCTTCAATAATTTTAGCGTTACTTCTTTGAGATTCACCAGTGACGAGTCCACGTCTTCTAGCAATATCACCAAGAACATCACCATAATATTGTTCTGGAACAGTAACTTCAATCTTCATGATTGGTTCTAAGATCACTGGGTTACACTTCTTTGCGGCTTCTTTAAGAGCCATACTAGCAGCAATCTTATAAGCAGCTTCGGAAGAGTCAACATCATGGTAACTACCATCGAATAATGTAGCTTTAATATCCATGACTTGGAATCCAGCAATCATGCCTCTACCTAAGGCATCAACTAAGCCGTCTTGAGTTGGTTTGATATATTCTCTTGGAACAGATCCACCAACAATCGCATCGACGAATTCGAAGCCTTTTCCTGGGTTTGGTTCAAATTTGATCCAAACGTGACCGTATTGTCCACGACCACCAGATTGTTTGATGTATTTACCTTCACAATCCGCTGTACCTTTAATGGTTTCACGGTATTCAACTTGTGGAGCACCAACATTAACCGCAACATTGAATTCTCTTCTCATACGGTCAACGATGATGTCTAAGTGTAATTCACCAACTCCAGCAATAATGGTTTGACCAGTCTCCGCATTAGTTCTCACTCTGAAGGTTGGATCTTCTTCAGCGAGTTTTTGAAGCGCGATAGACATTTTTTCTTGGTCAGCCTTGGTCTTTGGTTCCACTGCTTCTTCAATAACTGGATCTGGGAATTCCATCTTTTCAAGAATCACTGGGTTCTTTTCGTCACATAAGGTATCACCTGTAGTGGTATTCTTAAGTCCGACAACAGCACCAATATCACCAGCATGAAGTTCATCAACTTCTTGTCTGTGGTTAGAGTGCATTAAGACAACACGAGCAATTCTTTCTTTAACACCTTTAGTGGAGTTTAAGACATAACTTCCAGATTTAAGTGTACCGCTATAGACACGAACATAGGCTAATCTACCAATAAATGGGTCAGTAGCGATTTTGAAGGCTAACGCACCAAGAGGAGCGTTATCATCTGGCTTACAAGTAACTTCGTTTCCTTCTTCATCAGTGCCTTTTGCAGCAGGGATGTCTAATGGACTTGGAAGATAATCAATAACACCATCTAATAAAAGTTGAATGTTCTTGTTCTTATAAGCACTTCCGCAGAATACTGGGTGGAACTCACCAGTTAAGACTGCTTTTCTGATTACAGATTTGATTTCTTCAACGGTTGGATCTTCACCTTCTAAGACTTTCATCATGAATTCATCATCGAAGGCGGCAAGAGCTTCTAATAATTCTGCTCTATGAGATTCCATTGAATCAACCATATCTTCTGGTACAGGTACTTCTTTTGGTTCTTGGCTACCAGCTTCATAGACATAAGCTTTTCTTTCAATGATATCGACTGCACCTCTTAAGGTAGATTCAATACCGATTGGAAGTTGGACAGCTTTTGCATTAGCGCCAAGTCTTTCCTTTAAGGAACGAACACACATTTCGAAGTCCGCACCGATAGCGTCCAATTTGTTAACAAAGACAATTCTTGGAACGCCATATTTTGAACCTTGTCTCCAAACTGTTTCAGTTTGTGGTTCAACACCATTTTTACCATCTAAGACAGTGACAGCACCATCTAAGACACGAAGCGATCTTTCAACTTCAACTGTGAAGTCGACGTGCCCTGGAGTGTCGATAATGTTAATTCTATTACCTTTCCAGAAAGCAGTTGTCGCTGCGGAGGTAATGGTAATACCTCTTTCTTGTTCTTGTTCCATCCAGTCCATTGTGGCGGCACCTTCGTGCACTTCACCAATTTTATGGATCTTTCCGGTAAAGAAGAGAATACGTTCTGTGGTTGTGGTTTTACCGGCATCGATATGAGCCATGATACCAATGTTACGTGTATGAGCTAAATCAAATTCACGTGCCATAGATTTCTTCTCCTTAGATTACCAACGGTAATGTGCATAAGCCTTATTAGCTTCTGCCATCTTGTGGGTATCTTCTCTCTTTTTCACTGAAGCACCAGTGCCATTAGCAGCGTCAATGATTTCGCCCGCTAATCTTTCTTCCATGCTTTTTTCGTTTCTGAGTCTAGAATAGTTAACTAACCATCTTAAACCTAATGTAACTTTTCTTTCTGGAGAAACTTCAGTAGGTACTTGGTAGTTAGCCGCACCAATTCTTCTGACCTTTAATTCAACTTCAGGCATGATGTTGTTGATTGCGGTAGCGAAGACGTCCATTGCTGGTTTACCGGTCTTTGCTTCAATTTTGTTGAAGGCGGAATAAAGAATAGTTTGTGCTGTTCCTTTTTTGCCATCAATCATGATTTTGTTAATTAAACGTGTTACGAGTTTTGAATTGTAAATTGGATCTGGTAACACATCACGTTTACTTACGCTTCCTTTACGTGGCATCTTTCTTTCCTCCTTCTAATTATTTCGCCGCTTTTGGTTTCTTAGAACCATATAAGCTACGTCCTTGACGACGTGCTTCAATTCCGGCGCAGTCAAGTGTTCCTCTAATAATGTGATAACGAACACCTGGTAAGTCCTTAACACGGCCGCCTCTAATCATGACGGTTGAGTGTTCTTGTAAGTTATGTCCTTCACCACCAATATAGGCTGTAACTTCATAACCATTGCTTAATCTAACACGAGCGTATTTTCTTAAAGCAGAGTTTGGTTTTTTAGGGGTCATGGTACCAACACGGGTACAAACACCTCTTTTTTGGCTAGCTGCTTGGTTGGTTTCTTTTTTCTTTAAAGAGTTCCATCTTTTACCAAGAGCAGGAGCTTTTGATTTTACAGTGGCGGTTCTACGACCTTCACGGACTAATTGATTAATTGTTGGCATATATTGCTCCTTTCAATTACTTATTAGTTTTTGACTTGTGAACTGTCCACGTTACCGGGTGTGTCGGCTTCTTTCCTTAAAAAAGCGACCTCAACGGTCAACGTGCTCCAATTTCACACGCTCATATATTATATATAGGTAAAAAAATCACGCAACAAAAAAATGAAAAAATTTTTATTTATATAACTTGAAATACTAAATTCCGCTTTTAGAATAGATTTCTATTATTCTATTTGCTTTTTCAATCATCATTGAGATAATTCTATAATCTGTTTGTTCAATCATATTAATCTAATACCCTCCTTCAATATTTCTAAGATAATCGGGTTATCAGAGCGTAGATCTTTTAGCCTAACTAAGTCGATTTTTTTCTTTAATACAGATCTCATTTCCTCTGCTAGGTTAAAAAAATCTAATCCTGTAATATTTGTATCTATAAGTAAATCAACATCACTATTTTCTCTTGCCTCATTACGTGCATAGCTGCCAAATAGATAACATTTTGCAATATTTTTTGATTTTAAAATTGGAAGCAATAATTCTTTTATTTTATCTACTGATAATATGCCGTGTTCTTCATCAATTTTTAATAAATCAAAAAGTTTTTCAGTTATCATCTTATACTTATATGAGTCCGCATACGTCTCATTTTCTTCATAGCGGATATAAGTACGATATGGAATGCCAAGCATAGCCGCTGCTTCTTTTTGTGTTAATCCATTACGTTTTCTTATCTCTATTAAATTCATACACTTATAATTTACCATTTTGGCATATTTTGTCAACTTTAAAGTTACCATTTTGGCATATTATAATTTATGTAAATTTGCCATTTTGGCATACATCAAAACTTAAAAATAAAAATAATTTCTAGTGAAAACTATAAATTAGGGTTCACACCACTAAGTAAATAAGCCACTAATGCCGCTCTAGCGGTAATATCATAATTCTTATAACTTTGTTGATAATATTTTGCATATTTATATTCAGTAATATAAGAAATACTCACCGCATGAGTTAATCCGTTAACATATACTGGGTTACCTTCTTTATAAGTACGATAATAGGAAGATTCTTCCATATTTGATATATTCGTGGAATTACATTCTTGAATAGATAGCAAGTTATCAAACGGGAAGACTTTAATTAATTTTCTTCTAGTCATCTCTCCAGCGTCCACTGTACTTCTAATTCCACCTGTATTATGGCTAGCAAAATAAATAGTCACATTATCGAATTCACTCTTATGGGAGTTGACATACCAATACATTGCTTGGCAAACAACATAAGTAAAACTTTCTCTGGAATAATATTTAGAGAAAGTATAAATAGAATCATCTGCATGGGCGATCATATCAGAATATTCTTCTTTTTGAGTAATCGCTTCAATATTTGGGTCCGCTTCAGAGGTGTTACTATAAGCATAAATAACATTAGGGGTGCCACTACTAACTAAATAACGATTATTTTGATATGACAAAGATAAATTCATAATTCCAATATATTTGCCGTTACTTCCTGCTTCTAAATAAGGAACTCCATTATATGTACCTTTTTTACTAATGTGGTCATGAGCAAAAAACATCGCATCAACGTATTTTAAATTAGTGGATGGATCAGTTTGAGTTAAATCAGAAAATTTACTAGGTTCACCACTACTTCCTTCAAATCCTTTATCATGGAAACTAGCGATAATCACATCGCATCCTTTATCTTTTCTTAAATAAGTTGAATATTCTTTAATATAACTATTCGCACTAGGGAAATAGAATTTATCAGAAATACTACCAGTAATCGAGGTCTCAATTCCTTCTTGAATGGCCCCAATAATACCAATCTTCACACCACTTTTTTGAACGATTGTATATGGAGATAACCAACTAGGTCTAGTGAGGTTATCTGAACTATAAAAAGTGTTACAAGAAATAATGTCGCAATCTAAGCTTGTAGCAAAAGTTTCAATCGCTTTTTCGCCCCAGTCAAATTCATGGTTACCAAGAGACATCGCATCAAAGCCAATTTCATTCATCGCTTCAATCATTATCTGCCCTCTAGTTTCATTCGATTCGTATCCACCTTGAAACATATCTCCACCAGAAAGAGTAAGAGAATATTTATCTCTATGAGTTTTAATATACTTAGAAATATAGCTTATTCCTGCTTCATAATTATCCGCGTCACGAATAAATGAACCATGTGTATCGTTTATATAATAAATAGACATGTCAATATTACTAGGCGGATCAATTGGACTACTACTAATAGAGAAATTCACTACATTACTACTATCAGAATCTGAATAATAAATATTATCTCCTTTAGCGATAACGCTTATGGAATAATCTCCATCCGCTAAGCTTAAAGTAGAGACATCTAAACTAGTAGAAGTTAAGGAGCCACTCTTATTTTTTTCTCCAGTAATAGAATATAGATATCCACTAGCGTGAGAGACACTATTCCAAGAAACAACGTTATTATTAATAGAGATAATTGGTGCAGTTAATTTTGTTAATTCTGGACTAATTTTTGCGATAACTCTTACTGTAAAACTTATATCTTTATAAGATTCTTTAGAAATAGTTATTTTAAAAGCATCTGACTTGTCGGCTTGTTTAAAAACATATCCATCACTAATGGAAGTGGAATAATCTTTTAATTGTTCTGAAGTTTTATTATCAACAACCACTAATCCTTCACTAGAAAAAGCTTCACCAATCTCAAATTGAGTTTTATGAGGATAAGAGTATATTCTAAGTTCTTTTTTAGAAGGTGTAGAATAGACACAACCAAACAAGCAAATAGAAATAGGGGCAATTAAAAGTAGCCACGCGTTGTTAAGTTTTTTCATGTCTACATTCTACTCTTTTTACTAACTTTATCACAATAAAAAACCAGCGATGACGCTGGTATATAGACTATACGCTAATAGATGACTAACACTAATCCTTGTAAGACTAAGGCCACTACCGCAAATGTAAGGCCAAAAGCGACAAACAAAGGAACAAGAATTTCTATCCCTTTCATTTTTGTATTTACATTCGGAAATACTTTTCGGTTAAGTGACATACCAATAGAAAAGAAAACAATTCCAGCAACTAACCCTAACACTAGCATGATAATTCCAGGCACCTTTGCGGAGCCATTACCAATAATTTTCACCATTAAAGAACCTAATAATGCCAAAGCAAAGAAACCAAAGGCTAAGCCAAGAAACAACAGCATTTTATGTAATCTAGGTTTATAAGTTGGTAAAGACCTAAAATTTTCAACAGTAATAGCCTCTCCACTAGAGCCCACTACTGGTCCATTAACTGGTCCACTACCTTCTTTAATTTGATTAACTGAAGTTTCACTAACTTCTTCTAAATACGCTCCACAAAATGGGCAGTATTTACTACCATCTGGTATTTCTTTATTACAGTATTTACAAATCATCTTTAAATCCTCCTATTATTTTAATGATTATTTATAGCCAATATCCGCAGGTGTTTTATGAGCTAAAACTGTTGGATAATAAAAGAAAAATTCTATATAAAATGCTTGATTGTTATACATACCTTTAACTTGGTAATTTTTAACAAGTAATGTGTTTGCATCATAAATGATATAACCGCTAGCTATATCACTATTTCCAGTAACTTTAATAGAACCATCATCACCTTTATAGTAAGAATATGTTGGGTTTTCCCCTAAATATTCTTCTATATTTTTATATGGTCTATTTATAAAGGAATGAACATTATCTTTAATAGTTCCAACTATTGAATTATATTCGCGAATAGCGTCTTGACCGCTTTTATATTTTTGTTCGTTTTCGCTACTAACAGAATAATATTTACAGTCTTCTTCAATATCGCTTCCTAGATATAGGGACTTTGAAAGATTTTCGCTACCATCATTTAAATAAGCATATTCATAATAATATTGACCATCAATTTCTCGATTTAAACGATAATCAAAACCTTCTGATTGTTGGATAAAATTACAAATAGCAGTATCTAAAGAGTCAACCAACTCATTAGCGGTCTCAATATTTGCTTCAGTAAAATATTCACTAAAATCATCAATTTGGGTGTATGTAACACCTTTTTCTCCACAACCAATTAATGATAAAAAAGCCATAAACGGTAAAAGAAGCGCTGCTTTTTTCATTTATTTCAATCCCCCTTATTAACCTCATTATACATTAAATATATAAAAAAACTGCCTAGAAATTAATCTAAGCAGTTAATGATCATAATTTTAATGTTGAGATTATCGGATATTTTAAAACTGTTTCATCGCTTGTAATTAATGTCATAGACTCTTCTAACGCAGTTGCAATTAGTAGGTGATCAAATGGGTCTTTATGAATATTTAAGTCAATAACTTGTTTAAGCTCTACTAAATATTCATATCTAACTGGTAAAACGATATAGTCAGTATAAACAAGAGCGTTAATGATATCTTTTGCATTATATGGCATTAAATCTGGGTGTTTATTATGTTTGAGTTCAATTTCCCAAATAGAAACAATAGAAACAAAAATTTGATTTTTCTCATTAGCGATAATGTTTCTAGTTTTATCTGATATTTTCTCATCATTAAATAACGCTCTTAAAAGAGTATTTGTATCTAATAAGTATTCCATTATAAATTAAAGTCATTAGCAATCTCTTCATCTAATTTTGGATCATCAAATCCAACTGGTAAGTTAGGTAAAATTCCAATCGCAGCACCTAAACGTTTTTTTGTTAATTCTTCACTAACAGGAACGATTTTTGCTATTTTTTTGCCTCTACGACATAAGAAAATTTCTTTTTGCTCACCACTTTCAATCATATCAACGTATTTTGACAAATTCGTTTTGGCTTCATACATGTTTACATTGCACATAACTTTATCTCCTTTCTAGTCTAGTTGACTAAGTTATCTTACAGCTTCACTTATATTATAAATGACAGCACTAGAATGTAAATAAAAAACTGCCTAGAAATTAATCTAAGCAGTTAATTATTAGTTTTAACGATTAAGCGTTACGAGAATTAATCTTCTCTTTGATTTCGTTGATTGCACGGTCATAGTCTTCAACATATTTGTCTTTAACTTCATGCATTTTGCCTTCAACTGAGAAGTTTTTTAATAATTCTTCGTTAGCTTCTTCGCTCATAAGTCCACGTCCGGCTGGAATTAAGTGTCCAGTAATGACATTTTCTTTTAAGCCGTGTAAGTAGTCAACTTTGCCTTTAATAGCAGCATCAGTCAATACTCTAGTGGTTTCTTGGAATGAAGCTGCTGATAAGAAGGAATCAGTTTCAAGAGCAGCTTTTGTGATACCTAAGATAAGTGGAGAGAAGACCGCTGGACGTTTGCCGTTAATAATGGCTTCGTTATTTTTTGCAGTGAAGGTATTAATCGATACACGGGTACCCGCGATCATATCAGTATCTCCAGCGTCAATAACGTAGACTTTTCTTAGCATTTGTCTGACGATAACTTCAATGTGCTTATCAGAAATTCCGATATCTTGTAAGGAATAGACTTTTTGGACTTCTTTAATGATGTATTTTTCAACCGCGGTGACATCAGATACTTCAAGTAATTTCTTAGGATCGATAGCACCTTCGGTGATTTTACCACCATTAATGACTTTGTCGCCTTTTTTGACACGTAATTTCGCACCAAAGGCAGTAGTATAAGTCTTTTCTTCTAAATCGTTACGAACAGTGACTAAATAGCAACCATTCTTTTCTTCAATCTTAGTGATAGTACCTGGGATTTCAGAAATAAGAGCTTCACCTTTAGGGTTACGAGCTTCAAATAATTCTTGAACTCTTGGTAAACCACTAGTGATATCGCTACCAGCAACGCCGCCAGTATGGAAGGTTCTCATAGTTAACTGTGTACCTGGCTCACCAATAGATTGAGCGGCCATAATACCAACAGCTTCACCAACTTGGACTTCTCTACCAGTCGCTAAGTTACGTCCATAACAGTGGATACAAACACCGTCTTTAGTCTCACAACCGAATAAGGATCTGATTTCCACTTCTTCAATGCCAGCGTCAACAATGGCTTTGGCACTTTCTTCGTTAATCATGGTGTTACCTTTAACGATCACTTCACCAGTTTTTGGATTAACAACATCATTAAGAGCATATCTACCAACTAAACGGTCATAAAGCTTAACAATAATCGCGTTTCTAGAAGTATCTCTAATTTCTTTGACTTTGAAGCCGTGGTCAGTGCCACAATCAACTTCTCTAACGATAACATCTTGAGAGACGTCAACAAGTCTTCTAGTTAAATAACCTGAGTCAGCGGTCTTAAGCGCGGTATCAGCGCCACCCTTACGAGCACCGTGGGTCGCAATAAAGAATTCAGAAACAGTCATACCTTCACGGAAACAACGTTTAACTGGGAGTTCAATAGTTCCGCCAGATGTGTTACCCATAAGACCTCTCATACCGGCTAACTGTGTAATATTCGAAATATTACCACGAGCACCAGAGTCAGACATCATAAAGATGGCGTTTCTTCTATCTTTATTAAATTGTTCAGTTAATTTAGTTCTAACTTCCACAAGAACTTTATTCCAAACGTCACAAACGCTCTTATGTCTTTCTTCTTCGGTTAACATACCAAGTTCGAACATTTCTTGAATTTCCGCTACTTTCTTATCGCCAGCTTCTAAGATTTCTTCTTTACCTTCAACGATATGGATATCGTCAATAGAAATAGTAAATCCAGCCACTGTCGCGTATTGGAAGCCTTGGTCTTTCATCTTATCAAGAACGGATGAAGTCTTTGGATTACCTTTACGGTCATATCTTTGGAAGATTTCATTAATAATTTTTCCTAAATCTTTCTTTTTGATTGGTGATCTCACAGGCATTTTAGCGATAATTGCTTTGATATCACTTCCACGTGGGACGAAATATTCAGGTAAATCATGAGCCATATTTTCCGCAGTAACAGCGTTTAAATATGGGAAATCACTTGGGAAGATTTGGTTGAAGATGATTTTACCAACAGAGGTGATTAAATAAGAATTATTCATCTCTTCGGTGAATCCTTTCTTCATTAAAGCCTTACCGATAATCGCGATTCTATTATGTAAATGGATTTGCTTAGTTTGGTAAGCAAGAATCACATCATCAACGCTTCTAAAGACTTTGCCTTCGCTAGCAGCGTATAATTCAAATCTTTCTGCTTCTTCAGGATCAGTATCTTTTAAAGCTTTAGCTTTCTTTAAGAAATCTTCTTTAGTGGATTCTAAAGTTAAATAGTAATTTCCTAAGACCATGTCTTGAGATGGGGTAACAATTGGTTTACCATCTTTTGGTCCTAAGATGTTATTAGAGGCAAGCATTAAATCTAATGCTTCTTCTTGCGCTGCTTTACTTAGTGGGACATGGACCGCCATTTGGTCACCATCGAAGTCAGCGTTAAAGCCTGTACAAACAAGTGGGTGTAATCTAATCGCTCTTCCATCCACTAAGCGTGGTTGGAAAGCTTGAATACCAAGTCTATGTAAAGTAGGAGCACGGTTAAGAAGAACTGGGTGCTTACCAATAATTTCTTCAACGATATCTAAGACAGCAGGATCATATCTATCGATAATTCTATCTGCGGTCTTATTCGCATTAGTAATACCTCTTTTAATTAATTCGCACGCGATAAATGGTCTTAATAATTGGACTGCCATTTCGCGTGGAAGTCCACATTCATACATTTTTAAGAATGGACCCACCGCGATAACGGAACGACCAGAATAGTCAACACGTTTACCGAGTAAGTTTTGTCTGAATCGACCTTGTTTGCCTTTTAATCCAGAGGATAAGGATTTAAGAGGTCTACCACCAGGACCAGTAACTGGCTTATTTCTTCTACCGTTATCAATTAAAGCGTCCACTGCTTCTTGAAGCATACGTTTTTCATTCATTAATAAGACAGCAGGAGAATTCATATCGATTAATTTCTTTAAACGGTTGTTACGAGAAATTACTCTACGATATAAATCGTTCAAGTCACTTGTAGCGAATCTACCGCCATCAAGTTGTAACATTGGTCTTAAATCAGGTGGAATCACTGGAATGACATCAAGGACCATCCATTCTGGTTTGTTGTCAGAATGTCTAAAGGCCTCAATGACTTCAAGTCTTTTTGTTAACTTCGCTCTATTTGAGGAAGTTGAATTCTTAATCTTACGGGAGATTTCTTCTCCTTCAGCGTCTAAATCGATTTCAGCGAGTAAACGTTTAATCGCTCCAGCACCTTCAGAGAATTCAGCACCTGTAAATTTACGAATGAAGTTGTAGCAGGTTTGGAAGTCAAAGACTTCGTTATGATTTTCTAATCTCGCAACAAGTTCTTCACTTCTTGCAAAGTCATCACTACCTGGGATTAAACCCCATTCTTCTCCTTTTTCTTGGATTTCTTTTAAAACTGGAATAAAGATTTCTCTACCGTTTTTCTCGTTAATGAATTCACGATAAGTAAGAATAGTACTCTTTCCAGGATTTAAACAGATATGAGCAGCATAATAGGCTACTTCTTCTAAGTGTTTAGGAGAAACATCTAAAAGTAATCCAATACGGCTAGGAATGCCTTTTAAATACCAAATGTGGGTACATGGGCTAGCAAGTTCAATGTGACCCATTCTTTCTCTTCTAACTTCTTTAGAGATAACTTCAACACCACATTTTTCACATACGACGCCTGCGTATCTAATTTTCTTATATTTACCGCAATGGCATTCGTAGTCTTTCGCAGGACCAAAAATCTTTTCACAGTATAAACCTTGCATTTCTGGTTTTTGGCTACGATAGTTGATGGTCTCAGGTTTTAAAACTTCACCATGGGACCACGCTCTAATTGTGTCAGGAGAAGCTAATCCAACTTTAATCGCTGATAATTTTTTTACGTCAAACATTGTTAATTTCTCCTTTCATTAATCTTCACTATTACTGGTTGACATGCTTGTCATAGAGACATCTTCGTCAATACCAGTTTGTACATTAGCCTCATCACCGACTAAGTTTCTTAAAGAGGTGTTAATCTTTCTTTCTTCTTTATCAGCTTCTTTTGCTAATGCATCCATATCAATGATATGACCTTCATCATCAAGAAGTTCAACATTCATCGCTAAGGATTCTAATTCTTTAACTAAGACTTTAAAGGCTTCTGGGATACCTGGTTTTGGAAGAGGTTGATCTTTAATAATCGCTTCATAAGTCTTTCTTCTACCAACACGGTCATCAGACTTCACGGTGATAATTTCTTGTAAGACGTGGGCGGCGCCATAAGCTTCAAGAGCCCAGACTTCCATTTCACCAAATCTTTGACCACCGTTTTGGGCTTTACCACCGAGTGGTTGTTGAGTGACTAAACTATATGGTCCAGTCGCACGTGCGTGTAACTTATCATCAACCATGTGGATAAGTTTAATCATGTACATGACACCAACTGTGATTCTTTCATCGAACTTCTCACCAGTACGGCCATCATATAAGACAGTTTTACCATCTTTTGCCATACCTGCTTTATCCATCATTTCGAAGATTTCTTCATTGGTGATACCGTCAAAGACAGGGGTTGCAATCTTATATCCTAATTTCTTAAGAGCCATACCTAAATGGACTTCTAAGATCTGTCCGATGTTCATACGAGATGGAACACCTAATGGGTTTAACATAATATCAACAGGAGTGCCGTCTGGAAGGAATGGCATATCGCATTCTGGTAAGATACGGGAAATAACACCTTTATTACCGTGACGTCCAGACATCTTATCACCTTCAGAGATTTTTCTCTTTTGGACGATATAGACAGTGACAATTTCATTAACTCCTGGTGGGAGTTCATTATCTTTGGCTCTTTCTTCTCTTTTACGGATCTTGACATCAAGAACAATACCCGCTCCACCATGAGGGACTCTAAGAGAAGCATCTTTACCTTCGTTAGTTTTTTCTCCAAAGATCGCCATTAAGAATTTATCTTCTGGAGTTGGTTCGGATTGTCCACGAGGAGTGACTTTACCAACTAAGATATCTCCTTCTTTAACTTCAGTACCAACGACAACGATGCCTCTACTATCTAAGTGAGCCTTGGCATCAGTACCTACGTTAGGGACATCTGCGGTAATTTCTTCATCACCAAGTTTTGGAATGGAACGACATTCACAGTTATATTTTTCAATGTGAATTGATGTATAGACATCGTCTTTGACGAGTCTTTCAGACATAATAACCGCGTCTTCATAGTTATAACCATTCCAAGTCATGAAGGCGATGGTCACGTTTTGACCTAAAGCAAGGTCACCGTTTTGCATTGCTGGTCCATCAGCGATAATTTGTCCTTTTTTGACTTTATCGCCAACTTTGACGATGCTTACTTGATTAATACAAGTACCATTGTTACTACGTTCGAATTTTTGTAAGTGATAAGTGATTGGTTCAGATTCACCTTTAGGTAAAATTTCAATAGTCTTGCTATCGGTGTAAGTGACGACACCTTCACTAGCGGAGACCACTGCTAAACCTGAGTCTCTTGCCACTTGATGTTCTAGACCAGTTCCCACAAGTGGAGCGTGTGGTCTAAGAAGTGGTAAGGCTTGACGTTGCATGTTAGAACCCATAAGAGCACGCATGGTGTCATCATTCTCTAAGAATGGAATGCTACCAGCAGCAATTGAAACGACTTGTTTTGGACTAACATCAACGAAATCAATTTCTTCTTTTTTAGCTAAAATATTTTCACCTTTATATCTAGCAACGACAACATCATCTAAAATGGTGCCATCTTCTGCTAAGTGAATATTAGCTTCAGCAATTTTATAATCCCACTCTTCATCCGCGGAAAGATAAACACTATCTTCAGCTTTGGATAAGACTCTTAAAGTCTTGTGATCCACTGGACGATATGGGGTTTCAATAAATCCATAATTATTAACTTTCGCGTATGTCGCTAAGTTATTAATAAGACCAATGTTTTGACCTTCAGGAGTTTCAATTGGACAGATACGTCCATAGTGAGAAACGTGAACGTCACGAACTTCGGTAGATGCTCTATCTCTAGTTAATCCGCCAGGACCTAACGCAGATAATCTTCTTTTATTAGTTAATTCTGCTAGTGGGTTAGTTTGATCCATGAATTGAGATAATTGTGAGGATGCAAAGAATTCTCTAATAGAGGCTACTAATGGTCTAGGATTAATTAAAGCTTTTGGCTTCACATTTCCTAAATCAGAAATAGACATCTTTTGTTGAACGGTCTTTAGCATCTTAGCTAAACCAACTCTAAATTGATTTTGAATAAGTTCACCAACACATCTAATTCTTCTATTTCCTAAGTGGTCAATATCATCACAGCTACCAAATCCGTCTTGGACATTTAAGAAGTATGAGAAAATAGCCACGATATCACAGATATTAACGTGTGTACATGTATTATTTAAGTCAGTACCAATAACAATTGAGACTTTTTCTTTCTTGTCATTGTTATAGACTTTAACAATGTTCACTTTGCCGTTATTATCGAGTTTTTCGTTAATTTTTAAGACTCTTAAATGTGCGCCTTGTTCAAAGAAATCTTCATTACGTAAGGCTTCAACATCCTCGACAGTTAGTTGATGACCTTTCTTAAATCTAATTTCTCCATCCGCAGAGACCAAGTCTTCCGCTAAAATACGGTTTGGTAAACGGTTATAGATACCAAGTTTTTTAATAAATTTATATCTACCGGCGCGGCCTAAATCGTAACGTTTCTCATCAAAGAATCTTTGGACTAAGAAGTTAACTGTACCTTCTTCAGTGATTGGCTCACCTGGCTTCATCTTTCTAAAGATATCCACTAAAGCAGCTTTAGAAGATTTGATTTTGTTTTCTTCTTCTTTTTCTAAAGTGTTTCTTAAGGCTTGAGATCCACCAAAGAGTTTTAAAATGTCATCACTACTTTCAAAGCCTAAGGCTCTAAGTAAAGTAGTCGCATGAATCTTTCTTTGTCTATCGATTCTCACGCTTAACATATCTTTGGCGTCAGATTCGAATTGTAACCAAGTACCTCTTCCTGGAATTAAGTCAGCTTCGTATAAAAATTTACCAGCTTTAAATTCTTTAGATAAATAGGCACCTGGAGATCTCACTAATTGAGAAACGATAACTCTTTCAGCACCATTAACGATAAATGTTCCACTATTAGTCATTAAAGGTAAATCACCCATAAAGACTTCGGATTCTTGAATTTCACCTGTTTCTTTATGAATTAATCTCACCATGATGTACATAGGGACGTTATAAGTTAAGTCTCTTTCTTTACATTCAAGGAAAGTGTGTTTTGCTTCACCAAGACGAATAGATAAATATTCAATGGTTAATGTGCCAGTATAGTTTTCAATTGGAAATGATTCTCTAAAAACTTCATCTAATCCCTTTTCTAAAAATTCAGCGTAACTCTTTGTTTGAATTTCCACTAAATTTGGAAGTGGGAGATCACCAGAAATTTTGGAGTAATCATATCTTCCGTTATTAATTTGTCTAAGTTCAGTAATATTTCTGGACATTATAATGGCTCCTTTTCGATAAATTATATTTCGTTCACTTTGTGGCTTTGATTATCCAATAGCCTTTTTCTTTATGAAGCACAGAAACGTTTTCAAATACCGTTTCAATGTATTTGAGAGCGCTCTCCGCTCCTTGCTTTCGTCTAATCACCACATATAGCGAACCGCCATCAATTAAGTATTGCTTGCTCTCCTTATACATTTGGTAGGTAACGACTTTACCTGCTCTAATTGGAGGGTTCACAACAATTGAATCATATGGTCCTTCAATCTTTTCATAGATGTCACTTTGAAGGAAGGTGACTCGTGACTTTAAATTCAGCCGTTCACCGCTCTTTGACGCTAGAGCGAGTGCGCGCGAATTAATATCGGCAAGATCAACTCTTGCCTCACTAGAATTTTGAGCAATGGTTAGTCCAATTGGACCATAGCCACACCCTAAATCTAAGATCCTCCCGTCTAGATGAAGAGGAAGTAATACCTTAAGAAAGATATACGACCCCTCATCGATTCGAGATTTAGAAAATACTCCGTTATCGGTATAATAGGCGTACTCTTGACCATATAAGGAGAATTTAATCTCCCTGATATTTGATTCCGAAGACGGACTCTGGTCAAAATAATAACCCATTAATACCTCTAGAGTTTGATAGTAAAGTTAAGTTATTTAACTTCGACTTCAGCACCAGCGGCTTCGAGAGCTTTCTTGTGCTCTTCAGCTTCAACTGGGGAGATGTGTTCTTTAACAGCAACAGGAGCTGCATCGACCATCTTTTTGGCATCCATTAAGCCTAAGCCAGTGATAGCTTGGACAGCCTTGATGACTGGGACTTTAGATGCACCAGCAGATTTTAAGAATAAGCTAACTTCGGTTGGTCCTTTAGCAGCTTCTTCTTCAGCAGGGGCAGCAGCTGCAACAGCCACAGGGGCAGCGGCAGTGACACCAAATTCTTCTTCAACAGCTTTGACTAATTCGTTTAATTCGAGAACAGTCATTTCTTTTAAGCTGGCGATAATTTCTTCTTTTGTTAATTTAGCCATTTTTCTTTTCCTCCTAAATTGGCATTATTTTGCATCCGCAACAGCCTTAACAGCGCAGGCAAATTGACGGACTGGTGCTTGTAAGCACGATAGCAACATGGCAAGTAGACCTTCTCTACCAGGTAATTTAGCGATTTCTTTGACACCATTCGCATCAGCAAATTTTCCTTCAAAGATGCCACCCTTGATATTAAGATTGTCTCCATATCTTTTTGCGTATTTAGCAAGCACTTTGGCAGCACTATTGACTTCTTTAGAGAAGAAGATAGCGTTAGGACCACTTAAAACTTGCTTTAAGTCAGCGTAACCGAGTTCATCACTTGCACGTTCAACAAGAGAATTCTTATAAACGTTCATCGATGCACCTTCAGCACGTAAGGCTCTTCTTAATTCTTGAAGTTGTTCCACGGTTAATCCACGGTATTCAGCAACAACAAGAGCAGAACTTTCCTTAGCTTTAGAAACGATTTCGCTAACTGTTTCTTGTTTCGCTAATAAGACATCCTTATTCATGTTTTGACCTCCTTTTCAATTTGTTTTTTGTTTTGAGGCTCCAATATACAGTGAGAATAAATGCTTTATTTCTTCACCTCGGTAACATTATTAAGACTCCACGTCCGTTACTGTCTTGGGTATATTAGAATCTAGTTAATTAACGACCTTCAAATGTGAAGTGGATTGCTGGACCCATGGTCGTATGGATAACAGCGTTTTTAATGTAGGTACCTTTGACTGAAGCTGGTCTAGCCTTTAATAAAGCGTCAACTAAGGCTTGTAAATTTTCTTCAATCTTCTTTGCATCAAAGCTGACTCTAGCAATAGACACATGCATATTTGCTTCTTTGTCAACACGGTATTCCACTTTACCGGCTTTGATTTCTTTAATTGCTCTAGCGATATCTGGATTGACGGTACCAGTCTTTGGATTTGGCATTAAGCCTTTAGGACCTAATACACGAGCAACTTTACCGATGACAGGCATCATGTTTGGTGTCGCAACAATGACATCGTAATCAAACCACCCACCGGCGATTTTATCGATCATTTCTTGTCCACCAACGAAGTCTGCACCAGCAGCTTTAGCGTCTTCAACTTTGTCAGTAATGGCTAAGACCTTTTTGGTTTTGCCGTTTCCATGTGGAAGGATGAGAGTTCCTCTGACTTGTTGATCAGCTTGTTTTGGATCGACATTGAGTTTGAATGAAGCGTCGACTGTCGCATCAAATTTGACAGTAGAAGTTTCTTTGACGAGTTTCACTGCTTCTTCAACAGTGTATAACTTACTGGCATCCACTTTTGCTAAAGCGGCAACATATTTCTTACCCTTTTTCATAGTGTCCTCCATTAGTCGTCAACGACGATTCCCATATTACGAGCACTACCTTCAATGATTTTCATAGCCGCTTCAATGTCATTAGCGTTTAAATCAGGTAATTTGTACTCGGCAATCTCTTTGAGTTTGGCTCTTGAGATATGACCCACAACAGTTTTGCAACCAGTCGCAGATCCCTTAGCAATTCCAGCAGCCTTTAATAATAATGGGGCAACTGGAGAAGTTTTGATGACAAAGTCACAGGACTTGTCTTCATAAGCAGTGATGATTACTGGAACGATTTCTCCACGTCTATCAGCAGTCTTGGCGTTAAAGTCTGTACAGAATTTCGCCATGTTAATGCCAGCAGAAGCAAGTTTTGGTCCTGGTTTAGCTTCGCCGCCAGGGAGTTCCATTTTCAACACTTTCGCGATTTTTTTACTCACGTGACTTTCCTCCTTTTTTAGATTGTCCGTGCCGTGGTATGAGTGAATCACCACTCTTCCACAGGCTTTGCGTGTGCGACACACTCTCTCATACGTGTGAGGGCAACATGCTTATATATGCTATCAAAATAAAATATGCGCTTGCAATCACTTTTTTCAATTTTTTTATTTTAAAATAACAACATTAGACACAAATAAGAAAAATATTTTACAAGTAAAATATCTTTATGTTATAATTTTTTC
>DDQE01000032.1 GCA_002342545.1 Caryophanales bacterium UBA2450 | reverse complement strand
TCTTTTTTAACATTAAGCAAACCAGATAGATCTCCAATGATTACTCGAGAGACATCGTTATTCAAACAATAATCAACAATCGTTTTTGTTGTGCGATGCAAAATAAGATTAATTCGTTTGTTTTTGGTTTCGTATAAATGCTTAATCCTTTTAGTGGCTTCTCCTTTCTTATGATTTGGATAACATTTATCGTAGTTAGATTGATAACAAGCAATCTTTTTAGAAAAGTAGTAATTGGTGTTTAACAAAGATTGACCTGAGACAATAAAAGAACTTCCCTTATTGTCATAGACTGTTAACAGGTTCTTTGTACCAATATCGATACTTATATAATGCTTATTATCTTTTTTAATATTTGCCTGTGGTTTTTCATAGATTACATATACTTTGAATCTATTTTTATTCACGTATGAAAATTCGATTTGTTTTATCTTGTCGAACTTCCTTTTTAATTTAATGTAATAGTACGGTTCTTCTATTTGATATTTCTCTAATAAATGTTCTTTAAGCTTTTTGGGTATAGAAAGACGAATCATATTATCAATAATCTTAAATTGACCATTTAAGTATTTGATATTCATATGATATCCATCTTTTTTATAATAAGGAGCTTGTGGTTCTCCATCTTTTTCTTTTAGTAGACCAATTTCTTTTTTCTTATTCCATTTATAGCGAAGAGTTAGATAACTTCTCCAGGATTCATTTAATCTAGCAAGAACATCTTGACTAGTTTGACTAGGAAGAGATTTATACCAGAAAGAATCTTTAAGTCTTTTCTTTTGATCGTACCAATCTGGCATCTTCTCAAATCCCAAAGACTGATATTCTTTTCTTTCATAATTACCAACATTAAACAACTTACTAGCAGCGTAGCAAAGATGACCCAGAATTATGGATGTCTTTTCATCTACATTTAGTTCAAATTGGTAAGTTAGTAACATCTTTACTCCTTTTCTTGATTTTGAATATATTCCCTAATTGCTTCTTCTGATACTGATCCAATCGTTTCGACATAATAAGAAGGATTCCATAACTCTCCTTTATATAGCTCTTTAGATATTTCAGGAAATTCTTTTAATAATAATCTTCCAGAAATTCCTTTCATCATCTTAGCGATATAAGAGATTGATATTTTCGGTATAGCAGAGACAAATACATGAACATGGTCTTTTGTTCCTACTTCAATTTCAGCGATTTCAAATCCTTTTTCTTGAGCAACATTAATCAATATTTCTTTTAATCTAGTCTCTATTTCTGAGGTCAAAACCTTTCTTCTATATTTCGTAGACCAAACAATATGATAGTTAATGTTAAAAACACATGTACGTCCATGCCTCAACTCACCCATATCTTTATCCTTCACATATAGTATATCAAAAAAGTGGCCATTTCGCCACTTAATATTTATATTATTTTATGAAAATTCAGTAGTATATAGTATTTATTTTAATCACTTTCATCTCGGCAGTTGAACAACCGGGGATTCCCGTTCATAATCCTAAGGATGTCTTTAGTATATCTTTTTTGCTTAGCTTTAACATATCCAAGCAAGAAGTCCCCACTTCTATAAGTGGTAGTATGTCACTTATGCTGCTTTCTTGCCAATAGAAATGAGATATTGCTCTAAATAGATGTCGTAAAGTATATCTAAAGGCACGATATCCGCGCCAAAACGGTCAGATAAGATTTTAATAATATCAGTTGGGATATAAATATCATCACCTTCATGAAAGAATTTGGATTCCAAACTTGCTAAGTGAGATATCGCGTTACTAACTTTAGGGAAATCAAAGTCACTAGATTTCATATAGTAATCCACAATCTTTTGATTAATGTTTTTGTTAGATAGGTTATGTAAAAATCTAAGCAACTGACATATACCAAAGCTCACACTTAATATTAATATTAAAGATACTGGCCAAGGAATAAATCTATCTGTTTGATAATGATCTCTCCACTGTTTAAAAACAAAAACCATTAAGAAATAAACAAACATATAAATTACAATTGGGACTAAAGGGATAAAAGAACGAGAGAATTTAATGTGCGAATCAGAAATGATTAAAGTAAAGGCTACAGTAATTAATAACGGATTAAGTGTATGGAAGAAAATATTAGAGTTCATAAACATCGTTTGAACAAATCCGTTGACTGCAGAGATTAAAGTCACAGCACAGAAAAAAGTTAAAAACGCTCCCGCAGCCCCTACATACATAAGTAGCACAATCCAAGAAGGTAAGTTATATCTATCTCTTCTGAGTCCATCGATTTGGAATGGTAAACATAAGAAAGCAGCAATGGCGGCGATGATATTAGAGATTGTGGTAAACATTCTTAAGTTATGTATACCTGATTCAGGAGTGCCGTAGTTAAAATAATCCACTAAGTTAAGTGCTACACCAGTAAATGTAATAGCAATCACTAAAGAACAAATGACGATTCCAACAATGAATCGCATTTTATTTATTTTTCTAGCGTTAACCACTTCTTTTTCTTTCATAATTAAAATTTATTCTAACATATATCTAACTATATTAGAATAATCCTAAGATGGAAGAATTCTTGCATTTTCTTCAAGGAGAAATGGAGGTTCCAGGAATATTTTCTTGGTTCCATTTTGTGATGTTAATACCAATTATTGGTTTAACTATTTTTATCTCTATGTTTTTCAAAAACACTTCAGAAAAAGTGTATAAAAGGATTTTATTAATATTTTGGATAGTCTTACTTGTATTAGAACTATTTAAGCAGTTAATTAAGTCGTTCCACTACGGCTCTCCTTCTTACTGGGAATATAGTGTGAGAGACTTCCCATTTTCTATCTGTTCGATGATTTATTATTTCATCCCAATAATTCTATTCGTAAATAAAGAAAAACATCCTAAACTTGTGGACACTGCTAATGGATATTTATGTTTAATATCTTTAACTATGGGGTTAGTGGTGTGTATATATACAAATATGGTGATGACTAACTTAATCTTTATCAATATTCAATCTCTAATTCATCATGGATCTCAAATAATTCTTGGAGTGTTTATCTTTGTCTATAATCGGAAATCTATCTCTATTAAAACTGTTTATCGCACTCTTATCGCTTTTTTAATTACTGCAGCGATCGCCATTATCATTAATGTGAGCTTCTATCCTCACTTTATTAATATGTTCTTTATTAATCCAACAAGAATCACTAATTTACCAATTGGAAGTATCGTCCAAGAAAAAGCAGGATATGCGGTCTATTTAATCCTGTTCCTTCTTTTAATTGGAGGAGTGACATTCCTTACTTATTTTGTTGAATCTTCTATATATAAGTTGGTGATAAAGAAAAAAGCATCTCAATAGAGACACAAATTCAATACTTCATTATATTTTTCTTCAATTTGTTTGCAGTGCTCAATGATATAAAATAACAACCCTTTGTCTTTAAGAGTTAGCATATTTTAATCATATCCTCCTCAATTTGTTTTTTAAAATAATCGTGCATAGTGGACCCTATAGTAACTATGTCTACATCTTTTTCAAGAGCTTTTTCTAATTCTTCTTTAAAGGCAGATAAATCCCATAGTGACTTAATATCACCGCTGTCGCAATAAATATCTACGTCACTATTTTTATTAGCGTCGCCTCGAGCATAACTACCAAATAAATAAACATTCTTGATACCATGCTTCTCAATTACTGGTCTGATACTTTGTTTAATTTGTTTGATTGTTAAAATCTGAGGTTCGATGTCATTTAAAATAAGATTAGTAATATAACCATTTCTATTTGATACCGACTCTAATTTATCTATCAGTTTAGAATTATTCTTTTTTACCCTGAATGGATACATCTTGTAGTTTTCTTTGTTAAATTTGGCTAAATAGTCCGCACGATGTTTTTTCATAATACTTATATAGTTGTATGTTATCATACACTATTTAAAGCGCAAATAGCTTTTAACTAAATAACTATGTAAATGGCAAATGCATAAAGTCCTCCTATTATACATAGAGTGCTTTTTCATCGTTTT
>DDQE01000022.1:1724-38672 GCA_002342545.1 Caryophanales bacterium UBA2450 | reverse complement strand
GAAAGCATCTAAGCGTGAAGCCAACCATAAGATGAGACTTCCCATTCGCAAGAAGTAAGTTCCCTCCAAAGTTAGGAGGTTGATAGGTTAGAAGTGTAAGTGTCGTGAGGCATTCAGCTGACTAATACTAATAGAACGAGGACTTAATTTCTAAGATTTTAACAAGTCCATAAGTAAAATTTATGTTAATGCTTTAATTAGTGAGATCAATGTGATAATATCTAGTTTTCAGAGAACAACGTTCTCTAAAAAAAGTCTGGTGGCGATAGCGCAGTGGACACACCTGTTCCCATACCGAACACAGAAGTTAAGCACTGTAGTGGTGAAGATAGTACGTAAGTGCAAAAATAGCGAGCTGCCGGGCTTTTTTATTTCCATATAAGCAAGAGATAATTTATAATTATCAATGAGGTATGTTTTTATGAAAATCAATGTCATTCGTTTATCAAATTCTTTAGATCCTAATGCTTCTTTTAAAAAAGATGGGGATAATTTTATTGATGAGATCAATAATGAACTTTTTGATAAAGATTATGAACTTGTAGAAAATGATGATTCCGCTTTATTTAATGTGATCTTTATTGAAACTGGTGGAGCAGAACAACATTTTGTAAAAATTGAAAAAGAATTACCTCGTCCAATCATTTTAATTAGTGATTGTTTAAATAATTCTTTACCTGCTTGTTTAGAAATTAAATCATTCTTATCAAACAATAAAGAAGACTGTATCTTGCTTTTTGGCAAAGAAAAAGAAATTGCTTCTGCAATTGTCGAAATTTCTAAAATTGAAATTGCTAAACGTTATATCAGTGGAGCAAATTTAGGAGTTATTGGTAAACCTAGTGACTGGTTAATTGCTTCTTTAGTGGATTATGAAGAAGCTAAAAAAGTCTATAACGTGAATTTAATTGATATCACTTCTAAAGAACTTAAAAACGAAATTGATAAAGGTGAATTAGAAAACATTAAAAATCGCTCAAAATACGAGAAATTAGCGCAAAATAGCGAGGTTTTGACGGGAGCTTTGGCGATTTATAGTGGCCTTAAACGACTAATTGAACGTTATAAATTAAAAGGATTTACACTCCGCTGCTTCGATTTAATTGAAGAATATAAAAATACAGCATGTCTCGCTCTAGCAATGCTTAATGATGAAGGAATTATCGCTACTTGCGAAGGTGATGTTCCTAGTATGCTTTCAATGTTAATTGTCAAAGCTTGTACCGATAAAGTTTCTTTCCAGGCTAATCCAAGTAAAATTACTTTTGGCGATAAAGATAGTGATAATGAAGTTTTGTTTGCGCACTGTACTTTACCACTAAGTATGGCCAATAAAATTGATTTTATGACTCACTTTGAAAGTGGCTTAGGAATTGGTATTAGAGGTGAATTATCCAAAGGTAGTATTACCATTTTTAAATTATCAAGAGACTTAAAATCATATTTATTAATTAATGGCGAAATCAAAGAAAATTTAAAATTACCTAACTATTGCCGCACTCAAATTTTAGTCAAACTTGAGGATGAAGATTTATATCCACTAATCAATAAAAGTTATGGTAATCACGTTATCATTTCTTATGGAGACAACACTTCTGAAATTATGAATGTTCTCCATTATTTTGCTGAGCAAGCTTCTTTACATAAATAGGGGCAACTTGACATAATCTACATATATATGTAGAATACTCGTAGATTTTATAAACCTAAAAGCTGAAATCAATTTATGAAAACAATAGATGGTCTTACATTAAAGAAATTCTTAATAAGCGCCAGTAATAACTTATTTAATCATTATCCAGAAGTTGATGCTTTAAACGTCTTCCCGGTTCCTGATGGTGATACTGGTATTAATATGAATCTCACAATGACTAGTGGGGCCAATGAAATTAATGGCATTCAAGAAAATAATACTTTTCTTATTGCTAAAACTTTCTCTCGTGGCTTATTAATGGGAGCTAGAGGAAATTCTGGCGTTATTACTAGTCAAATCTTTAGAGGCTTTTCTAGTGTTTTAGAAGGTGTTGAAGAAATCGATTCGCTTTTATTAGCACAAGCCTTTAAAGCTGGTAGTGATACTGCCTACAAAGCAGTTATGAGACCAGTAGAAGGAACCATTCTTACTGTTATTAGAGAATCTAGTAGTGTTTTATCTCGTAAAGTTAAAGAAGGAATGTCTATCGAAAGAACGCTTGAAATCTTATTAAAAGAAGCAAATGCCTCTTTAAATAGAACTCCTGAATTATTACCAATTTTAAAAGAAGTTGGTGTTGTAGATAGTGGTGGTACTGGTTTAGTAAGAATCATCGAAGGTATGTATCTTGCTAGTATTGGTCAAGAAGTATCTAGAGATGATAAAAATGTTTCTGCTGGAGCTATTGCTTCCGCCGCGGCTAGTGCGATGGAAGAAGAGGAATATGGCTACTGCACTGAATTTATTATGTCTTTAGGCCCAGATTCTGTAAAAAAGATCTTTAATCAATCTCGATTCACTAATTGGCTTAATAGCCACGGCACCTCTTTAGTGGTTGTTAAAGATGATGATATTGTCAAAGTCCATGTTCATACTTTAACCCCTGGCGAGATTTTAAATTACGCTCAACAATATGGTGAATTCTTAAAACTAAAAATCGAAAATATGACAGAGCAACATCACGCTTTAGCGGATGGGGCAAATGTTAATCCTCATGTTGATCTAGTAGAAGAACCTAAACCTGCTACAAAGGAAGAAGAACAAGAACTTCCAAAAGAAAAGATCACTAACGCTGTTATTGCCGTTAGCTCTGGAGAAGGTATCTCTACTTATTTTAAAGAATTAGGTGCTACTTATATTGTTAGTGGTGGACAAACTATGAATCCATCTAGTGAAGACTTCTTATCTGCTATTAGAAAGATAAATGCTGACAACATTTTTATCTTACCAAATAACTCTAATATCGTTATGGCGGCTAGCCAAGCTGCGGATATTGCTTCTGAAGAAGGAAAGAATGTCTTTGTTATTCCTAGTAAAACTATTCCACAAGGAATTGTGGCGTTAATGAGTTTAGACCAAGATACAGATCCAGAAGAAAATATGCGTAATATGAGATATTCTTTAAAGAATGTCAAATCTGGAGAAGTCACTTTCTCTATTAGAGATTGCGAACTTAACGGCATTAGAATTCAAAAAGATGACTTCATCGGAATTTATGAAAAAGAAATCGTTGTTGGTGCTAAAGATAAATTCGTCGCCTTACAAGAATTAGTTGATAAGATGATAGATGAAGAAAGCGCTATTCTTACCATCTTCTTAGGAGAAGATGTGAAGCGAGAAGACTTTGTTTCTACTAAAAAAGCCATTGAAGAAAAATATCCAGATTTAAATATAGATATTAAAGATGGTAAACAAAATGTTTATTCATTCTTAATAAGTGTTGAATAGCAATCATTTGATTGCTATTTTATTTATATGGGCGAGAAATTAACATCATCTAAAAGAATGAATTATCTGTTAGGTCAGATGGGAATTTTTTCTTATTATGATGTTTTAGCGCACCTTCCTAAGCGATATGATGATTTTTCATTAACTCACGAAAGACATCTTATCGATAAAGAAAAAATTACTATCTACGCCAAAGTGGTGACTACTCCTAAGAAAGTATTAGCAAGAAAAACCACAATCGTAACTTTTGATGTTTTAACAGACACAAATACATATTTTAAAGTCACTGCCTATAATCGACCTTATTTAACTAAGACAGTTTTAGTTAATGAATATTACACAATCACAGGAAGTTATGATAAATCTCGTAATAGTTTAAATCTCATAAATTTTGTTAAAGGAAAAATCGAAGAAAACAAGGTTTTAAAGCCTATTTATCTATTGCCTAAGGATTTAGCTAATAAAGACTATATTACTTTAGTAAACCGCTCTTTAGAGGCAGTAAAAGGGCACGTTCCTTCTTTAGTTCCTTATTCGCTTAGAGAAAAGTATCGTCTATGTAATAAAGAGTATGCTTTAAGAAAAGCCCATCAACCTTTAACTTATGAAGATATTCATCAAGCATACCGCTATTTAAAATATGAAGAAGCATTAGAATTTTCTTTAAAAAATCAATTAATTAAAGAAGAAAATAAATCTCTACAAAAGATTAAAAAGGAGCCGATTGATTTATCTAGCTGCGATGAATTTGTTTCTTCTTTACCTTATAAACTAACCAAAGATCAAATTGAAGCATCAAAAGAAATTATCGAGGATATGAATCAATCTTCTTTAATGTATCGTTTGCTTCAAGGAGATGTTGGTACAGGTAAAACGTTGGTCTCTTTTATTGCCTTATTCGCGAATTTTAAAAGAGGAGATCAAGGCGCTTTAATGGCTCCAACTGATGCTTTGGCTAGACAGCACTTTGAAAACGCTAAAAAGCTATTTAAAGAAACTAAACTCAAAATTGCTTTATTAGTAGGATCAACCTCGCTTAGTGAAAAAAGAAGAATATATGAAGATATAAGTGATGGCTTAATCGATATTGTTATTGGAACGCACGCTTTATTCGCGAAGGCTGTTAAATATAATTCGTTAGGTTTAGTGATTATTGATGAACAACATCGTTTTGGTGTTAATCAAAGAAAAGCATTAATGGATAAAGGCGAACACGCTGATTTACTTATGATGTCAGCTACTCCAATTCCTAGATCACTTGCCTTATCTATTTATGGTGATTTAGAGATTTCAACTTTATATATGTTTCCTAATGTGAATAGAGACGTTACTACAAAAATTGTTGATAGTGAAGACAAAAGAATTTTTGATGTCGTTGATAAAGCGTTAAGTAAAAATCAAAAGGTTTATATTGTCGCTCCTTTAATTGAATTTAATGAAAATGGTAAGTATTCAGTAGAGAAACTATATGCTCGATATTTATTGCGTTATAAAGAAAAAGTTGGGCTTTTGCACGGAAAAATAAAGCAAAACGAAAAAGAATTGGTTCTTGATAATTTTTCTAATGGTTCTGTTGATATCTTGGTGTCCACTCAGGTAATTGAAGTAGGAATCGATGTTAAAAGCGCTACTGTGATGGTGATATATGATGCTAATTCATTTGGTTTAGCTTCTTTACATCAATTAAGAGGAAGAATCGGTAGAGACGGCTCTAAATCTATTTGTTTACTAGCAGTAGATAATTTAGAAGATAAAGAGAAATTAGAGATATTAACTACTAGTAATGATGGTTTTGAAATTGCGGAAAAAGATTTAGCCTTAAGAGGTCCTGGTGAATTAGTCGGAATTAGACAATCTGGCATCCCAGATTTTAGATATTTAAATATGATTGATGATATTAAAATCTTTGTAGTCGCTAGAGATGATGCTAGAAAGATAATTGCCAATAAAAACAATGAAGAATATCGTTACTTATTGTCACATTGTTTAAAGAGTATAGAATATAAACCAATAATTAAGGTATAATACATATTATTGTGAAAATAAATTTATTAATTTAGAAAGTGAATAAGAAAATATTATGATAAGAATTGGTATTGATTGTACTGGCGGAGATAATGGTTCTACTGTTATCGTTCCTGCTATTAAAAGCTTCTTAAGTAAAAATAAAGAAGTTTCTTTTGTTGCTTTTGGTAATGAAGAAGAATTAAAAGAATTAAAAGGATTATGTGAAGTTGTTCACGCTCCTGATGTTGTTCCTATGGAAGCTGGGCCATTAGAAGCTATGAGAATGAAAGAGTCTTCAATTTATAAAATGTGTCAATACGCCAAAGAGAATAAAATTGATGCTATGGTATCCGCTGGCTCTACTGGTGGTTTCTTATCGTTATCAACTTTAATCCTTAAAACTATTGAAGGGGTTCATAGAGCGGCGTTCATTGCTCCTTTCCCAACCAAGATCAAAGGTAAAAAAGTCGTAATTCTTGATATTGGAGCAAGCAATGAAAACTCTCCAGAAGAATTAGCACAATTTGCTGTTATTGGTTCTTTGTATTCTAAATACATTTTAGGAGTAGAGAATCCTTCAGTGTGTTTATTAAGTAATGGAACTGAAGAAGGTAAAGGTTCTCCTAGTGGAAAGCTTGCTTATAAATTACTTAAAGATAAATCATTCTTTAAAGGCAATATTGAAGCAAGAAATGCATTAAGCGGAGAATGTGATGTTGTTGTTTGTGATGGCTTTACTGGAAATACTTTCCTCAAAAGTAGTGAAGGTATGGCAAAAATGATGTCAGGCATGATTAAAGCGGCCTTCAAACGTAATTTATTCTCTAAACTAGGTTATTTATTTGTTAGAAAAGGCATTAAGGAAATGTCTGAAACTATGGATTATAAATCTACTGGTGGAGCGATGTTACTTGGCATTAACGGAATTGTTGTTAAAGCACACGGCAATTCTGATAGTTACGCTTTTGAATGCGCAATTAATGTTGCCTATAAATTAGTTAAGGAAGATATCGTTAATAAAATTAAGGAAGGTATAAAAGAATAATGGAATTAATTGAATTGCTTCGCTATTTTGATATTAATCCCGGTGATATTAGTTATTACGAGCTTGCTTTTACTCATCCTTCTTGCAATTCAGATATGAACACTAAACATCAAGATTATGAAAGGCTTGAATTTGTTGGTGATTCAGTAATTGGCTTTGTCTCTGCTGATTTAATTTTTAAATTACATCCAGAAATGGATCAAGGCTATATGTCTAAACTTAGATCATACTTAGTATGTTCCAAATCTTTAGCGAATTATTCTAGAAAATATCATATAGATGATTACATTCGTATTGGTCACTCAATTACTCGAGAACAATTATCTAAAAGTGACAAAATTTTAGAAGATGTTTTTGAGGCTTTTATCGGTGCGTTATATTTAGATCAAGATATCGGTGTAACTTATCGTATTATTGAGCAAATATTATATGAAGATATCAAACAAACAAAAATCGATGATATCATTGACGCTAAAACTAGATTACAAGAAGAGATTCAAAGCGAATATCGTGAAGCGGTTAGATACGAACTCATTGATGAATTTGGCCCACCACATGATCGAACTTTTGTCTCTCAAGTTATTTTTAATGGACTAATTCTTGGTAAGGGCCAAGGCAAATCTAAAAAGGCTGCTGAAGAAGCTGCTGCTAAAGATGCTTTAAGTAAAAGGAGCTTATAATGGGACTTATTTCTTTTTTAAAAGAAAAGTTTTCTAAAAAGAAAGATAATGATGTTGAATCTTATTCCGAAGGAATGAGTAAATCACGTCAAAATTTTTCTAATAAATTAAATGCTTTAAGCAAGAAATATAAAAAAGTTAACCAAGATTACTTTGAAGAATTAGAAGAAATTTTAATTGAAAGTGATGTTGGTGTTAATTTAACTTTAAAAGTCATTGATGAACTTCTTGAAGAAAGTAGAGACAAAAAGATTAGTGACGCGCATGAATTAAACGAATTATTAATCGATCACTTATTTAGCGGATATACTGCTAAAGGCGAATCTCTTACTGATTTAAGATTTGTTGATAACGGTCCAACGGTTTTACTTGTTGTTGGTGTTAATGGAGTAGGAAAAACTACCACAATTGCTAAATTAGCATATCGATATTTAAATCAAGGTAAATCTGTTCTATTAGTCGCTGCTGATACTTTTAGAGCAGGTGCAAGTGAGCAACTTAAAATATGGGGCGATAGATTAAATATCGATGTAGTAACTGGTCCATATAATTCTGATCCAAGTTCTGTAGCATATGATGGATTAACCAAAGCTAAGAAAGATAATATCGATTTAGTAATCGTTGATGTTTCTGGAAGATTACATAATAAGCAATACTTAATGGATGAATTGTCCAAATTAAAGCGTGTGATTAATAATTGTATCCCAGGTGCACCTCATGAAGCATTCTTAATTATCGACGCAACGACTGGCCAAAATGGGGTAGTTCAAGCTAAAGCATTTGCAGAAGTTAGTGATTTAACTGGCGTTGTTATTACGAAAATGGATGGCACTTCTAAAGGCGGAATTATACTCGCAATTAGAGAGGAATTAGGCATTCCTGTTCGCTTTATTGGATTAGGTGAAAAGATGACTGACTTAAAAGAATTTGACCTCGAAAGCTATATTTATGGGTTATGTGTAGGAGATAACAATGGAGAAAATTGAGCGCACAATTAGATATGTGAAACTCTTTAATATCTATAAAGATTTCTTAACCCACAAACAAATTGAAATAGTTGGGGATTATTTTCTTGCTGATCTTTCACTTAGCGAGATTGCAGAATCTAGAGATATAACTCGTTCAGCAGTGGAAGATACGCTTAAGAAATCTTGCGTAAAATTAGATGAATGTGAAAGCAATCTTCATCTATTAGAAAAAAGAGAAAAACTACTCAAAATCTGTGCAAAACTCAAGGCAAAAACTTTAAATACTAGTGAAATTAATGAAATTGAAGATATAGAAAAGGAGTTAGATTATGGCGTTTGAAAATCTAACTGAAAAGCTATCTAGAATATTTAAAAAGCTCCGTGGACAAGCCCGCTTAACTGAATCCAATATGGATGATATGTTAAAGGAAATTCGCGTGGCACTTTTAGAAGCTGATGTAAACTACAAAGTTGTTAAAGAATTTATCAATAACGTTAAAGAAAAGGCTATCGGACAAGAAGTTTATACCAAACTTAATCCAAGCCAAATGATCACCAAAATTGTTCATGATGAATTAGAAGAACTTCTTGGTGGTGGAGAAAACGAGATTAAATATCAAGCTAATAAGCCGACTGTCATTTTACTTGTTGGTCTACAAGGTAGTGGTAAAACCACAACCGCTGGTAAATTAGCCTATTTAATGAAAAATAAACTGCATAAAAAAGTCTTATTAGCCGCTGGAGATATTTATCGACCTGCTGCAATTGATCAATTAGAACAAATTGCAAAATCTATTGATGTTCCTTTATTTAAAAAAGGTACTGATGTATCCCCAGTTGAAATTTCTAAACAAGCAAAAGAATTGGCGTTCAATGACCATTATGATGTTTTAATTATTGATACTGCTGGTCGAATTGCTATTGATGAAGCATTGATGGAAGAACTTAATCAAATTAAAAAAGAAGTGGAACCTGATGAGATTTTACTTCTTGTTGATGCAATGAGTGGTCAAGATGCTGTTAATGTCGCTAAAGCATTTAATGACTTATTAGCGTTAACTGGTGTCATTATTTCTAAATTAGATGGTGATGCTCGTGGTGGTTCTGCGTTAAGCATTAGACATATGACTGGAGTACCTATTAAGTTCTCTGGTGTTGGTGAAAAAGTCTCTGATTTAGATATTTTCCACGCTGATAGAATGGCTGACCGTATTTTAGGCATGGGTGATGTCATGACTCTTGTAGAAAAAGTACAAGAAGAAGTAGATGAAAAAGAAGCCAAAAAAGCTGCTAACAAGATGATGAGCGGTAAATTTGGCTTAGATGATATGCTTGCGCAAATGAAACAAGTGCAAAAACTTGGCTCTTTAGGCGGACTTCTTAAACTTATTCCAGGTATTCCTAAAATTTCTCCTGAGCAACAAGCAATTGCTGAAAAAGAAATGCGTAATTTTGAAATTATCATTAATTCCATGACTTATGAGGAAAGACAAAATCCATCTATTTTCCAATATTCTAGAAAGATTAGAGTGGCTAATGGATGTGGTAAACAAGTAAGTGATGTTAATCGTGTCTTAAAGAAATATGATCAAATGAAAGACATGATGAAGCAAATGGAACAATACAAAAAAAGTGGCAGGATGCCACCAGGAATGCCACCAGGATTTGGTGGGATGAGATAAGTTTATTTTATAAACTTTTTACCTTTCTCTATAGCAGCAAGTTCCCACTTAGCTGCTTTTTCTTTATCTTCATCTAATAATTTCTTGTCACTTTTAGATAAAGAAACTTTCTCGAATAAATCAGGACGAAGTTCTTTAGTGAGATTTAATGACTTTTTTCTTCTCCATTTATTAATTACCTGATGATTACCAGAATATAAAATGTCAGGAACTTTCTCGCCATTATATTCGTATGGTTCAGTGTATTGAGGATATTCTAATAAGTTTTCGTCAAATGATTCAGATTCAATGCTTTCTTTTGCAATTGCTCCATCAAGTAATCTAATAACTGAATCAGCAATCGCCATAGATCCGATTTCTCCACCAGTAAGGATATAATCTCCTATTGAAATTGATTCATCAACGTATTTATTTACGCGCTCATCAATTCCTTCATAATGTCCACATAGTAGGATAATGTGGTTTTCTTTTGATAATTCTTTAGCTTTGGCTTGATTATAGGTTTTTCCTCTAGGAGAAAGCATAATTATTTTAGAGTCTTTTTCTTTATGATCATTAATTGAATCAACGACTGGTTGACATTTTATAATTAAACCAGCTCCACCGCCGACTGGTGCAGAGTCTACTCGATGATTTTTATCCTTTGTGTAATCTCTAATATTAACGATTTCGATATTGACTATTTCTTTGGCAATCGCACGCTTAATAATAGAGTTAGTTAGAAACCCATCAAACATTTCAGGAAATAAAGTTAAAATTGTAATTTTCATAGCAATCCCTTAATAATTTCAATCAAAATCCGCTTATTTTTAATATCAACGGACTTGATAAACTGTTTAACAAACGGTACAAAAAAGTCTTTATTGCCAGTCCTGCTAACTCTGAGGGTAAGTTGAGCAGGAAACTCCTCTACTTCTTTGACTGTACCTAATAAATGGTTATCTTTATCTACAACTTGGCAACCTTTTAAATCGGAATAGAAATACATGCCTTTTTCTAAAGATATTTCGTCTTTAATTGCGTGAATTTCATATCCTTTAATAAGCTTAATTTCTTCTGGCGTATTAAACTCATTTACCTTTAAAAAATCAAAAGGTCCATTTTGTCTAAACTTAACTACATTTAATTCAGTTCTTTCGTGAGTTTGTGGGTTATACAAAAATACTTTAGAACCTTCCTTATATCTTTGCTTTTGATTTGAGGTGGTACTAAAAATTTTCATCGTGCCATCTAGACCAAATGAATCCTTGATAACTCCTAAACTTACGTATTCCATATTTCTATAATAAGAAAAAGGAGGATATTAATCCACCTTTTCGTCTTCGAATGACTCAAATTTGATATGGATGCGTTTATTTTCACTTTTACCCGCAATACCCACAACTTCTCTTAAGGCATTCGCAATAATTCCTTTGTGACCAATTAATCGAGCGGTATCTTCTTTTTCCGCTGCAATAATGATGAGTACATCTTTAGGAGTAGTTCCTTCAGAGACTCTAATTAAAATTGATTTTGGATCTTCTACAATATCGTCGATTAAGGTATGGACTATATTTTCGTAATCCATAGAACTATTTTCCTTTTTTGGCTTCAACAGCTTTAGCATTAAGTCCTTTTCTATTGAACATAGCTTTGACTGTTTCGGATGGTGTAGCACCTAAAGATAACCACTTTAATGCTAATTCTTCATCAATAACCGCATTTTCAACGCCTTTTTCTGGATCGAAGTAACCGATTTGTTCGATGTATCTTCCATCTCTTGCGTATCTACTATCAGCGGCGACGATTCTAAAGAATGGATCTTTATGTCTACCAATTCTTGTTAATCTGATTTTAACTGCCATTTTTTGTTTCCTCCAAATTTTGCCTACTAATAGTAAGGTTTATTTTTATATGTGTCAAGCATTTTTACTTTACAGGTATATATTTTTCTACAAATTAATAAAATTAATGCTTGCAATGAGTGTTCACTATGGTATTATTATCAAGCATGTTTTAAACATGATACGGGTGCTCCGCTGTCAAATGAGAATGAACACCAAGAGAACATATATCTATAGGAGGCGTACAAAATGAACAACAGATTAGTTGAAGAAATTACCGCATCCCAACTCAGAACAGACTTTCCAGAATTCAAATCTGGTGACGAAGTCAAAGTTTCTGTTCGTATTATTGAAGGTAACAAATCCAGAATCCAAGTATTCCAAGGTGTTGTTATTCAAAGAAGAGGTGGCGGTGTTAATGCTACGTTTACCGTTCGTAAGATGTCCAGTGGCATCGGTGTGGAAAGAACCTTCCCATTACATTCTCCAAGTATTGCAGGAATTGAAGTAATGAGAAAAGGCAAAGTGAGAAGAAATAAAATCACTTATATCCGTAAACGTTCAGGTAAAGCTGCTCGTATTAAGGAAGTTCTATAATTTTCAAATTCTAGCAACTAAAAGGAATCGATTAATCGGTTCCTTTTTTCTTGTATATCGCATGTATACTATGTATAATTTAATGCATGACAAAGAAATTTTACAATAATGAAAAATTTCAAGCATGGTTTTTCCCTATCTTATATTTTTTACTTGCTGTTTCTATCGTAATTACAGGTTGCTTTATCTTTAAAAAGAAGTATTATCAACCAATTGTGGTTAATCAACACTCGATGTGGCCAACCTTAACTGGAGGAGGCACTATTTCTGAAGGTGGTACAACCTATCATCTTAGAAATCACTATGGACTAGCAGACATTAGCAAAGGATCAGTATATAGTCTTCATAGATTTGATGTTGTTGTTACTTATTATCCTCAAGGTTGGGGTGGGTCAAATGATTTTAAAATCAAAAGAGTTTGGGGTTTTCCTGGTGAAACCATTCAAATGACTTATGATTCAGAAACTCATGTTTATACATTTACTGCTCAAAAAATGGGGAGTCCTAAATATGTTTTAACTTCCACTCAAAAAGAATATGAGCAAACATTTGAGGCATATTATTACGAAGAGGGACAAACTAAGTTTGTTAATAAGACCCTTAAATATACAGTTAATGAATTTGTTTTGCCTAATAAAACGTTTAGAACTTCTCATTCCACTCCAAATTCAAGTGCTGGTAAGACTAGAGTTTTCCATAAAGCTTTAGCGAATAATGAGTATTTTGTGATGGGCGATAATTGGCAAGGTAGTACCGATTCTTATGATTATATGACAAACCCAAATAAATTAACCGCTAATGAATTACAAGGTCGAGTTATTTCTTTAAATGCTTATGTAACGTTTAATTCCGGTACTGGTGAGAATACTGATATGCATGAATTTGCACCGAGGTATGAATTCTAATATGAGTCAAATACATTGGTTTCCAGGACACATGAAAAAAGCCTTAAATGAAATTGAGGCTAAAATCAAATTGGTGGACATTGTAATTGAAATTCTTGATGCTAGAGCCCCACTTAGTTCTATAAATCCTGAATTTGAAAAGAGAGTTCAAAATAAGAAGCGTATTTTTGTATTGTCTAAAAGTGATTTAGCCGATCCTATTGAAACGAAAAAATGGGAAGAATATTTCAAAAAAAGCGTAGATTCGCTACTAATTTTGAATCTAAATGAGCAAAAATCCACGCAAATTATTGCTAATGAAGTGAAAAAACTCGGTGCTGAAAAGCATGCTAAAGACACTCTTAAAGGAATGAAACCTCAACCACTAAAAACTATGATTATCGGCGTCCCTAATGTTGGTAAATCTTCTTTAATTAATCGTTTAGCAAAAAGAAGCGCAGCTGGAGTGCAAAATAAACCTGGATATACTAGAGGCGAACAATTCATTAAAGTGAATAATGATTTCATTCTTTTAGACACTCCAGGGATTTTACCAATGAACTATGATGATAAAACTAAAGCCATCAATTTAGCGCTTTTGGGCTCAATAAGAGAAGAAATCTTACCTAATGAGGATTTATCTATCTACTTAATTAAATACTTGAATAAATTCTATCCTGAAGCCTTAAAAGAAAGATTTGGGGTTATGGACCTTTCAAATTTTGAAATAGTCATCCAAGAGATTTGTCAAAGAAGAGGCTTATTAAACGATTATGAAAGAGCCTACTCACTTCTTTTAAAAGAATTTAAAGACGGTAAATTAGGCCGTATATCATTAGAACACGCCCAATGAGTTTAGATTACGAACAACAATATTATAGTAAAGATATAGAATATATCGCTGGATGTGATGAAGCTGGTAGAGGCTGTTTATTAGGTCCAGTTGTTGCCGGAGCAGTGATTCTTCCTAAAGATTTTAAGTGTGATTTAATTAACGACTCTAAGCAGTTAAGTGAAAAACAAAGAGAAGAAGCTTATCAAATTATTAAAGAAAATGCGATTAGTTGGGCAGTTGCAGAAGTGTCTGCTGAAGAAATAGATGAAATCAATATTTTAAATGCTTCAAGAAAAGCCATGGTGATGGCGTTAAATAAACTTAATCATCGTTATGATATGATTCTTACTGACGCGGTAAAAATGCAAACAGATTTACCTTTTGAAGCCATTATCCATGGAGACGCTAAAGCAATGTGTATTGCGGCTGCTTCTATTATGGCTAAAGTTACTCGAGATCATATTTGTTATGAACTAGATAAGAAATATCCTGACTACCAAATTGCTAAACATAAAGGATATGGCACTAAATTACATATGGAAATGCTAAAAAAGTATGGTCCAATCAAAGGATTATATCGTTTTAGTTATGGTCCAGTTAAAGAACTCACAATCGAAAAAATAAAACTTTTTTAACTTTTTTTGCAAAAAAATCGAAAAAATCCACTCTTTATATAATAGAGGGACTTTTTATGAATTCGAGAAATCTTTTAATTGCAATGGCCATCCATTATCAAGGAGATGTGTTGGCTGTAACTCAGGCATTATTAAACAAAAATCTTATTGATGAGACTCAAGCTGATGCCTATTTAAAAAGTATTAAATGTAATGTTTTAACTATCCTTGACCCTGATTACCCAAGTTATCTTAAAGAGATACGCTATCCTCCGATTGTCTTATTTTATTATGGAGATATTTCTTTATTATCTGATGTTGATAAAAATCTAGCTGTAGTGGGTGCTAGAAAAGCGAGTGTAGAAGGAAAAAATAATGTTGATTACATTGTTTCTAATGTTTGTAAGAAATATAACATCATTTCCGGACTTGCTAAAGGAATTGATACGATCGCTCATAAAGCCGCAATAGATAATGGAGGAAGAACTATTGCAGTGCTTGCTAACGGGATTGAATATTGTTATCCAAGTTGTAATTCGGAATTATATAAAGAAATAAAGAAAAAACATCTAGTTATTTCAGAATATTACGGCTATGTTTCTCCTGAACAAAAACATTTTCATCAGAGAAATAGATTAATTGCCGGATTAGCTAAAGGCACTTTAATTGGAGAGGCTAGTCGCATTAGTGGAACTTTAATTACCGCTAACTATACTTTAGAACTATTTAGACAGTTAATGGTGATTCCAAATGGAGATATAAAAAATTCACTAAACGACTTATTAATTAAAGAAGGGGCTCCGGTTGTGACCGAACCTCAAGATGTTATTGATTACTTATCAGAAAGAGGAAATTCTTTATTATGTGAAGTTAAATAACATTGTTTATTTAAGAAAATATATAAGGATTTTTGCCGTTGACTTTATGCTTTTTAATAACCATAATTGTGGCGCTGTCTTATGAAATTAGTTATTGTCGAATCTCCAACAAAATGTGAAACAATCAAGCGATATCTAGGTGAAGACTATATCGTTAAAGCCTCGTATGGACATATACGAGATCTCGCTACAAAGGGTAAAGGTGGACTAGGAATCGATATTGAAAACAATTTTGCGCCCGCGTACGTAATTAATAATGATAAAAGAAAAGTAGTGTATGATTTAAAAAAACTTGCAGACGAATCTGAAGAAGTCATATTAGCTACCGACCCTGACCGCGAAGGGGAAGCAATTGCCTGGCATTTAGCGCAAGTTCTTAATTTAGATGTGAAAACTAACAAAAGGTTAGAATTCCATGAAATTACTAGAGACTCGATTAATGAAGCTTTAAAATCTCCAAGAACTATCGATTTAGATTTAGTAGCATCTCAAGAGACCAGAAGAATGCTAGACCGTATTATTGGTTTTAAATTATCTTCGTTATTAAACAAGAAAATTCATTCTAAAAGCGCTGGTAGAGTGCAATCTGCAACCCTAAAGTTGGTCTATGATCAAGAACTAGAAATAGAGAAATTTGTTCCTGAAGAATATTGGAAAATTAATACCTCAGTTTTATTAAACAATAAAGAATATGAACTTACTTTTATTAGTGATGAAACTGGTAAGAAAAATATTGAAACTAAAGAGGAAGCTGAACGCATTTTATCTTTATTAAAAGATAAATTAAAAGTGGACTCTGTAGAAACAGTGGTCAAAACCGTGGAATCAAAAGTTCCATTTACGACTTCAACATTGCAACAAGAAGCCTTCTCACGATTAAAGTTTAAAACTGATAAAACTCAAAGAGTGGCCCAGTCATTATATGAAGGTATTCAAGTCAACGGAGAACATGTTGGTTTAATTACCTACATGCGTACTGACTCTACTAGACTTGCTCCTATTTTTGTTGAACGCGCTAGTAAATATATTATCGAAACATACGGCAAAGAATATTTGGGTAAACCAAAAGCTTTTAAGGCCGGCGAGTTAACTCAAGACGCTCACGAAGCTATTAGACCAACAAGTAATCACCGCACCCCTGAATCAGTTAGAAGTTTCTTAACTCCTGACCAATACAATCTTTATAAATTAATTTACAATCGTACTTTAGCAAGTTTAATGAAAGGGAAGAAAGAAGAAACTTTAGTGGTGCATTTATCTACTAATGGAGTGAAGTTCAAATTAGATTTCACTAGAACCTTATTCCCGGGTTACGAAATTATCTATAAAGATGAAGAAGAAACTAAACATTATAAAAATCTTCCTTCAATTAATGTAAATGACGAATTAACACTAGTTAAAAAGGAAATAGAGCAAAAATTTACCACCCCACCTAGTAGATATAGCGAAGCTAAGATCGTTAAATTAATGGAAGAAGTGGGTATTGGTAGACCTTCAACTTACGCTTCCACAATTTCTACTTTAAAAAAGAGAAAATATGTTGATGAAGAAAAAGGCATTTTAAATGTCACTGATCAAGGCAAAAAGACCGCACATGTATTAATTAAATATTTCCCAAATATTGTCGATGCTAAATATACCGCTGACATGGAAACTAAACTCGATAAAATTTCTGAGGGAGATTCATCATCTTTAGATATTATATCTAAGTTCTATGATGAATTTATGAACCAATTTAATAAAGTGCAAAAAGTGATGTATGTTGATGAACCTATTCCTACTGGAGAAAAATGTCCAAAATGTGGCGCTCCATTAGTTTATAAGGAAGGGAAAAACGGACAGTTTATAGGCTGTTCTAATTATCCAAGTTGTAAATACGTTCAAAAGGAAAAGAAAGAAGTCGTCTATACTGGAGAAATCTGTCCTGAATGCGGCAAACCTCTAGTAGAAAGAAAAGACGCTAAAGGAAAAGTCTTTATCGCTTGTAGTGGATATCCACACTGCAAATATATCGTCAAAGAAGAAAAACCAGTGGACACCCCAGCTGAATATGTTAAAAAATGTCCTGATTGCGAAACTGGTCAACTTGTCAAAAAGAAAGGTAAATATGGTTATTTCTTAGGATGTACGAATTATCCTAATTGTAATCATATGGAAAAACTTTTGAAAAAAAGACGCAAATAGGGCGTCTTTTTTGTTAGAATATCGTTGATATGAATAAGCCGACAAAAGAATTTTTAAACTATCTACAATTTGGTAAAAACTGCACAGAAGATACAATTGATTCTTATCGAAGAGATATTGAAAAGTTTTTCAAATTTCTCTTTAAAGAAGACATCGATATGGATAAAGTAGATCAAATTGTTATTCGTAATTTTTTCACTGAGGAAATCACCAACGGTGTTTCTAAAAGAAGTTGCAAAAGAAGGCTTACTGCATTAAGACAGTTTTATAAATTTTTAGCTAGAGAAGGCTATATTAAAGACGATCCATTTTTATTTATAGATTCTCCAAAAATTGAAAGAAAATATCCACGTGTTCTTTATAAAGAACAAATTGAAGAATTATTAAAGGAAAATCGTAAAAGAGAAGATGAATTAGCTTTAAGAGATCAAGCTATTTTATCCTTGCTTTATTATTGCGGATTAAGAGCGAGTGAATTATGTAAATTAGAAATTCAAGACGTCTATTTAAAACAAAGAATTTTAAAAGTTTACGGCAAGGGTAGAAAAGAAAGAATGGTCCCATTTAGTGAAGAATGTCGAAAAGATGTTGAAGCTTATATAAAAATGTGTCGTCCAAACTTATTAGGTAGAAGCCAGATTATTAAAATGGAAGACGGAAAAAAACTAATTTTTAACAATAAAGGCAGGCCATTAACTGTTAGAGGACTTGAATATATCTTAGATTCCATTGAACTGAAGACTGGAACATTTGTTAATTTGCACCCTCACATCTTAAGACATAGTTTCGCTACTCATTTATTAGAAAATGGAGCGGACTTACGTATTATTCAAGAACTTCTCGGCCATGAGAGTATTAATACCACTCAGATATACACTCATGTGACTGAAGAAGCGATGCAAGAAGCATATTCCTCTTGTCATCCTCGAGCCCATAAGAAGTAAAAGATAAAAATATATATTTTTCTCGTTGATTAACTCTTTTTAGTTTGCTATGATTATCACGCTCTATAAAATATAGAGACTACACACACCGTGGATTCAACTCCATTGTCTCACATTGTATGTGAGGGTAGTTGTTAGAAGCGGTGGAGGCTAAACATAAGGAGGCTCAAATGAGCGAAGAAAAGAAAGAATTAGTAGAAGAATCTACTGAAGTGGCTGCTAATCCAATGGAAGCAGTCGTGCATGATCCTGATGCACCAATTATCACCATGAAAAAGCTTTTAGAAGCTGGTGCACATTTTGGTCATCAAACCCGCAGATGGAATCCAAAGATGAAAAAATACATCTATGGAGCTAGAAACGGTGTCTACATTATCGATTTACAAAAGACAGTCGATTTAATCATCACTGCCTACAAAGCAATGAAAGAAATCGTCGATAATGGTGGAAAAGTTCTCTTTGTTGGAACTAAAAAACAATGTAAAGAAGCAGTGGAAGCAGAAGCTCTCCGTTCTGGAAGTTTCTACATCACCAACAGATGGTTAGGTGGAACCTTAACAAACTTTAAGACCATTCAAAGTCGTATTAGATACCTCAAAGAATTAGAAAGAAGAGATGAAGAAGGCGAACTCGACTTATTACCAAAAGTGGAAGCTGCCCAATTAAGAAAAGAAAAAGAAAAACTTTCTAAAAACTTAGAAGGTATTAAAGAAATGAGAAAGGTGCCAAACGCTTTGTTTGTCATCGACCCAAGTATTGAACATAACGCTGTTGCCGAAGCTAGAAAGTTAGGCGTCCCAGTGTTTGGTATTGTTGATACAAACTGTGATCCAGATTTAGTGGATTACGTTATTCCTGCTAATGATGATGCCATTAGAAGTGTCAGCTTAATCTTAGCGGTTGTCGCTGATGCGGTTGTGGAATCTAAAGGTGGTATCCCAGTTGTCGCTTACATCAAAGATGAAGGCGAAGACATCACCATGAAAGAAGTCATCAAACAAACAGATAAAGAAAACGCTGAAAAATTAGCAAGAATCAGAGCAGAAAGAGCGGCAAGACAAGAAGCTTATGAAAAAGAACAAGCTTTAAGACAAGCATCTCATGATAAAGCTGCTGCTGTTGCTAAAGAACAACAAGAACTCGCTGCTGAAAAAGCAGAAAAACCAGCTGAAGAAAAGAAAGCACCAGCCAAAAAGGCTCCTGCTAAAAAACCAGCTGCTAAAAAAGAAGCAAATCCTGAGGAAAAATAATCATGGGCGAAAGTTTAATTGATTTAATCAAGGTATTAAGAGACCGCACTGGTGCTGGATTAATGGATTGCAAAGGCGCATTACTCGCTAATGACTCCGACATTGAAAAAGCTACAGACTGGTTAAGAGAAAAAGGCTTAGCAAAAGCTGCTAAAAAAGCCGATAGAATCGCTGCAGAAGGCTTGGCAATTGTTAAGGTTTGTGCAAAATGCGGTAAGGTCGTTGTTTTAGAAGTTAACTGTGAAACCGATTTCGTCGCCAAAGGCGATGCCTTCCGCAAATTAGTGGAAGATGTTGCTGATGTGATCTTAAAGAATGAACCAGAATCAGTTGAAAAGGCTAAAGAATTAACTCAAGGCTTATTCACTGACGCCACCGTCAAAATGGGTGAAAAATTTGATTTAAGAAGATTTGTCATCATCCCTAAAGAAGATAACATTATCGGTTCTTATATCCACATGGGTGGTAAGATTGCCGTTGCTGTTAGCATCAAAGGCGGAGATGAAGAATTGGCTCATGACTTAGCAATGCACATTGCTGCTAATAACCCATTATACTTAACTATGGCGGATGTTCCTGCGGAAACTAGAGAACACGAATTATCCGTTCAAAAAGAAGCTGCTAAAAACGATCCTAAGCTCGCTAGCAAACCAGCCCCTGTCTTAGAAAAGATTTTAGAAGGCAAAATTAACAAATACTTCGCAGAAATGACCTTAGAAGCTCAACCATTCTTAAAGGATGATAGCAAGACTGTTGGTCAATTAGTTTCTGAAAAGGGAGCGAAAGTTTTAAAATTTGTCCGTTACCAAGTTGGTGAAGGAATTGAAAAAAGAAAAGATGACTTCGCTGCCGAAGTTATGTCACAAGCTAAATAATAAAAAATTAAGAAGCACGGTTTCGTGTTTCTTTTTTTAACAAAAGGAGGCCCAAAATGTATAAAAGAGTCTTACTAAAATTAAGTGGCGAAGCCCTTGGAATTAAGTCCAGTGATAACATCATTGACGTCGAATCCTTGAACGCGATTTGTGAAAGAATTAAGGTTCTTCATGATGAAGGAATGGAAGTGGCGATTGTGATTGGCGCTGGTAATATTTGGAGAGGCAAAGTCGCTGATAAAATTGGAATTGAACGCGTTCCTGCTGATTTTATGGGAATGCTTGGAACTGTTATAAACGCTGTAGCAATGAGTAGCGCTTTAAAGAAAATGGGAGTGGATTCTGTTGTTTATAGTGCGATTCCTGCTATCGAAGGAGTTACAATTCCTTATGATGTTGAGAAAGTTAAAAAAGATTTATCTAACGGCAAAATTTGTTTCTTAGCAGGCGGAACTGGAAAACCTTTCTTTACCACCGATACCGCTGCGACATTAAGAGCGATTGAAACCAAGTGTGATGCTATTTTAATGGCGAAAAACGGAGTGAAGGGAGTTTATGATAAAGACCCTACCGTTTATAGTGATGCAACTTTCTATCCAGAAATCACTTATAAGCAAATGAGAGAATTAAATGTTCAAATTATGGACCAGTCTGCGATAGAATTAATAGAGAACACAAATATCCAAATCTTAGTATTCTCAATGCAAGATTTAGATAACTTCCACAAGGCTGCCAAAGGAATAAATGTTGGCACAGTCTGTAAAAAAGGAGATTAACAATATGGATGCATATGCATTAGAAGCTCAAGAAAAAATGAACAAAAGTATCGATTCTTATCGCGCGACTTTAGCGACTTTAAGAACCGGTAGAGCGTCCCCAGCGATGCTTAACGGAATTGAAATTGATTATTATGGTTCTCCTACCCCACTTAATCAAATTTCATCTATTTCTGTCCCAGAACCAAGACAACTTTTAATCAAACCATATGATAAAAATGATGTGAAAAATGTTGTCGCTGCAATCAATGCTTCAGATTTAGGATTAAACCCAATTAATGAAGGAATTTGTGTGCGCTTAATTATCCCCGCTTTAACCGAAGAAAGAAGAAAAGAAATCGTTAAACAAGCACATAAATATGCAGAAGAAGCTAAAGTTTCTGTAAGAAACATTAGAAGAGACTACATGGAAGTCTTAAAAATTGATGATTCTTATCCAGAAGATATGTTAAAAAGAGCCCAAGATGATATTCAAAAAGTCACTGATGAGGCTACAAAAAATATCGACACAATTCTTACTGAGAAAGAAAAAGAAATCATGGCAATCTAATGTAGCCAGTTTCTTAAAAGAAAAAAAATACATTAATAAGTGCGCTCCGGCGCACTTTTATTGTATACTATCTTCAATAGTATGGAAAAAATGGAAAATAAGTTAACTCATGTTGCCTTCATTATGGACGGCAATGGCCGTTGGGCTAAAAGACGTGGATTACCACGTCACCTTGGTCATAAAGCTGGATGTGATCGAATAATCGATATTTATGAAGAGTGTCTTGCTCAAGATATTAAAGTAATGTCTTTATATGCTTTTTCCACGGAAAACTGGAATCGTCCAAAAGCGGAAATCAATCATTTATTTAAATACTTAGAAATCTTCTTCAAAAAAGAAATTAACCGCATTATTAAAGATGGTTCTTGTATTAGAATCTCCGGAGATATTTCTCGACTTCCTGTTAAAACTCAAAAAGTCATTAATGATGCAATAGAAAAAACCAAGGACCTTCATAATTTCTATTTCAATATCTGTCTAAATTACGGCGGTAAAGCCGAGATAGTTAGAGCGGCAACACTATTTGCTAAAGAAGTAGAAGAAGGTAAAAGAAAACCGGAAGAGCTAACCGAAGACTTATTTGAATCTTATTTATATACAGCAGGATTACCGCCGGTGGACTTATTAATTAGAACATCAGGTGAGTTAAGGACAAGTAATTATCTACCTTGGCAATTAGCCTATGCTGAATTTATCTTCCCAGAAACAACATGGCCAGATTTTACAAAAGAAGAATTTAGAAAATGCATCAATATTTATTACGAAAGAAATAGGAGGTTTGGAACAATCAATGACAAAGAAAAATAATGAAGTTGAAGTAGTGGAAACAGCTACAAAAGATGTTGAAACTATGCCAATCAACTCTAATGATGTAGAACTTCCTAAAAGAAAAGGCTTCTTCTCAAAAAGAGATAAGTCTACTAAGAAAGGAATCCATAAAAACGAATTAAGTGATGGCGCTAAAAAATCAATGCGCACCAGAATCATTTCTGCAATTGTGGGATTAGGAATTATTGTCCCTGCTTTATTTCTTGGAGACTGGATTTATTTCGCGGTTATCACATTTGCTTTAGGTGTTGCTTGCTATGAAATTTTAGGTTGCACTAATAAAAGGACAGTCGTTACTGTAATTGTTTATTTTATATTTGTTGCTTTAATTGCTTATTGGCCGCTATTTAGAACAATGGCAATATCTGGAGCGGCAATTAGTAAAATTGACCAATATTACCAGATGATTTATTTGCCAATTATAGTTGTGGTAGTGGGCGTCTTCTTGGTGTTCTTATTAACTGTTATCTATAAAGATTTCACGGTTCACGATGCCTGTTTTATGATTACAATGGCTATCTTAGTGGGATTTGGATTCCAATGTTTATTCTATTTAAGATGCTATCCAATTACTTTATATGAAAACGCAGAAGTCCAAGCTTGGAACTTCACAATTAATAATACAATTAAGCCTTCTATGCTCCTTGTATTTGTGATTTTATCAACATTCATGACTGATACTGGAGCCTATTTTGTTGGAGTATTCTTTGGCAAAAACAAAATGAATGAAAGAATCTCTCCTAAGAAAACTTGGGAAGGATTTGTGGGTGGAGTAGTGATTTCCTTCCTTCTTTCTAGCGCTTTTGGTATTACTGTTACTGCTTGTGGATTCCCATTATTTGGAGATAAAGAAGGTAACTATTTTGTATCATTATCTAAAAACTGGTACTTAATTCTTATCTTATCTCTTATCATTCCTTTATTTGCTACTCTTGGTGACTTCGTCTTCTCCTCTATTAAAAGATATTGGGGAATTAAAGATTATGGAAAGCTCATTCCTGGTCATGGAGGAGTTTTAGATAGATTAGACTCTATTTTATTTACTGTGATTGTGGCTTCCATCTTTGTCTTTATGCTTTCTGCAATTAACGAAGGCAAATTTAACTGGGATCAATTCTTGGTGTAGATATATGAAAATATGTTTATTAGGGGCATCTGGATCAATTGGTAAGCAAACCATTGATGTCATAAACAAGTTCCCTAAAGATTTTTCTTTAGTGGCGTTTTCAGTTGGAAAAAGAACTAGATGCATTTCTTATATTTTAAGAAAACACCCAGATGTTAAACATATTTGTATTCAAAATAAGGCTATTGCTAATAAATATAAAAAGAAATATCCAAACATCACTTTTTATAGTGAAGAAAAAGGACTATTAGAATTAATTAGAAATAGCGATTCAGAAATGGTTGTTAACGCTTTAGTGGGATTTGTTGGATTATTACCATCTATTGAAGCAATTAAATGTCATAAGAAATTAGCGTTAGCAAATAAAGAATCTTTAGTGGTCGGTGGAGACCTCATTAATTCTTTATTAAAAGAATATAACGGAGAATTATATCCAATTGATAGCGAACATTCCGCTTTATGGAAATGTTTAAAAGTCGATTCTAAAGACGCGAATAAATTAATTCTTACGGCTTCTGGTGGTTCTTTTAGAAAACTTTCTAGAAAAGAATTAGAAAACGTTACCCCAAGTGACGCATTAAAACATCCAACCTGGAGGATGGGCAATAAAATTACCATTGATAGCGCCACTATGGTTAATAAGGCATTTGAAATTATTGAAGCTGGATATTTATTCAATTACCCATATTCTAAAGTTGGAGTTACCCTTCACGATGAATCATATTTACATAGTTATGTCAGTTTATCTAGCGGTGGGTATCGAGGAGAAATCTCTAAACCAGATATGAGAAATCCTATTAGATTTGCTTTGTTTGAGGGAAAAATTCCTTTTAAGACATCTTATTTTAAGTCTTTAGATGATTTAAAAGGTCTGCATTTCCATGATTTTGATATTGCTAGATTCCCTGCAATTAATTTTGCAAAAGTGGTCTTAGATAAAAAAGGAACTATGGGAGCAATTCTTAATCGAAGTAATGAAGAAGCGGTCTATGCCTTTTTAGCAAACAAAATTAGATTTCTAGATATTGAAAAGATTATTACTCTTAGCCTAAAGAATATGAAATATATCGCTAAACCAACTTTAGAAGAAATTTTAGAAGTTGATCGTTTAACTAAAGAATACGCTCATAAACTCATTAATGAATTAGGAGGTACGTTATGACATTTTTATACATTCTCCTATTTCTAGTTTGTTTATCAACTTTAATCATGGTGCATGAAGCAGGACACCTAATTACCGCCAAGATTTTTAAAGTGTATTGCTTTGAATATGCTTTAGGATTTGGTCCTAGATTATTCTCTTTTAAAAGAAAAAAAGGCGAAACAAGGTTCTCATTAAGAGTGGTGCCTTTTGGCGGATTTGTTTCAATGTATGGAGAAGCTGACGCTGTTCCTCCAGAATATGAAGGCGTACAAATCGATCCTAGTAGATCAATAAATAATATCAAGCACTGGAAGAGAGCCATCATCATGACCGCAGGTATTTTGATGAACTTCGTTTTAGCTCTAGTGGTGTTCTTTATTTATGAAATGGCGTTTCCTGCTTATAGTTCTAGGGTCGGCCACATCATGGTTAAAGAAAACTCAATTGCTGCTACTGCAGGATTAAAAAATCATGACTATGTCTATACATCTATTATCACTAGTGGTAATAATGCATATATTTTCTATGATAATGATGGAGTGGTGTCTTATTTAGATTCTCCTGATGTTAATGCTTATATTGGCTACAATTATTCGCAAATCACATTAAAAGATCAAAATATTGCTAGTAAAGCAATAGCCTTTACTCGAACTGATTATGGAGAAATTACTTATCCTAGTAGCGAATATCATCTTTTGACTTATGAAGAAGCAAGAACTCATGATTATACTGGAGATGAAACTAAATATTATATTTCTGGATATATTCAAGCATTTAGATTTGATACCGCTAAAAAGATTTTTGAATTAGATATCAGTGAAAATTATTTAGATAAAGAAGATACATATGTCACTCTTCGTAAAACTTATAACGATGAGGAATATGATAAATTCTATAATTATGTTCCATTTTCTGAAAAAATCACTGTTGTGGGAAATATGGAAACAATAATCAAAGAAGGAACTAGTGAAAAGATTAATAAACTAAATATCCTTCAATATGAAACTTGTTATCCAGAATATAAAAAAGATAACTTGATTAAACAAACTAACATCAATCCAAATTCTGTTAGTTTTGATTTTGATGTTGTTAAAAAAGAATCTGAGGAATCAATATTAGGCTCACATCATATAGAAGTGGAAATTAAAAATAACAACCTCTCTGATGAATTAGGTGTTTTTATGCAACTAGATGAACATAAAAATACATATAAAGAGGCAGTAGGAAACACTTTTAAAGATTTTGGTACTTCTACAACATTAATCTTCCGTGGGCTAGGTTCTTTGTTCACTAAAGAGGGTTGGTCACAAGTTGGCGGGATTATTGCCATTGGAGTAGCATCTACTCAAACTTTACAACAAAACGGATTTGGAACCTTCTTAAGACTTTGGGCTATTATTTCCGTTAACTTAGGAATTGTGAACTTATTACCATTCCCAGGACTTGATGGATGGCAGTTCTTAGTGACAATTGTGGAAGGTGTCGCTCATAAAGAAATTCCACCTAAAGTGAAAAATACAGTCTCCGCTATTGGCATTATGCTTTTATTCGTTTTAATGATTGTGATTGTCTTCAAGGATATTTTTACGGTGTTCTAATATGCAAGAAAAAATGAAGAGCTTCTTAAAATCAATTCACATCGACAATATCGATGATTTTGATCTTGATTTTGAGATGGTTGGTCGTAACCGTTTTAACTATCAACAAATCGATATGATTATCTGTAAGCAAGTTCCTTGGACTTATGAACTTCTTAGACAATTTCAAGACGGATTAAACACGATTACTTATCCATATACAATACATTTTTCTTATAAGAAAAGACCGACTTCAAATGATGCGATTAATTTATTCGATGATTGGTTTAGATATTTATATCGTTCTGATAGCGATGTGGAATTAATTGCTGTTGATGAAAATATTATTCAAGTTAATTATCTAGATGAATCGTTTAAGAATAGAAATGAAGCTATTGTTAATGACTTTAAAGATTTCTTAGGCTTTATTTCTTATGACTTTATCGATATTAATGAAAACGTCTTACCTCCAAAGGAAGTTGGAGTTATCGCGGATGAAGAAACTCGTAAAGAAACAATAGAGACCGCTAGTGAGCAAGCAAGCGAGGACATTAAGCAAGCAAGCGAAGAGCCTGAAATTTTAGATAGAAATGATGTTACTGCTCTCGTAGAAAAAGAACAAAGTGAAAAGAATGCTTTAGTCGAAGATCAACTCTTAAAAGAAATGAAGAAAAACCGCGAAATCATGCTTAAAGAAAGAGAGAGAGCCAGATTAAATAGACGTGGTAAATACGAATATGTCGAACGTATTGAAGATATTACTCCAGAAAGCGATCATGTAGATTTTAACGGCAAAGTGTTTGCTAAAGAAGTCATTGAAAGAGGCGAAAGAAAACGTCTTAATTTTGAAGTGGTTGATGAATTTGGTGGTGCAATTGCCTGCAATATGTATCAAAACGCTCAAGTTGACGATGAATTTGTTAGCCAATTATTAAATGCAAACGTTAGAGTTAGAGGAGTTGCTTATGTTGATGATTATTCTCATCAATTAGTGGTTAAAGCGCATTATATTGATTTACTTCCACCTAAAGAAGTTATTCCTGACGCCACTCCAATTAAAAGAGTAGAACTCCATTTACATTCTAATATGTCCACTCAAGACGGCATTGGCACAATGAATGATTACTGTAGTTATGCAAAAAAACTTGGTCATACCGCAATGGCTATTACTGACCATGGTTGTGTGCAGGGCTTCCCAGATGCTCAAGCAGCAGGCAAGAAATATGATATCAAAATGCTTTATGGCTGCGAATTTTATATGGTTGATGACCACATTAAATATGTTTTTAATCCTAAACCGGTAGAACTAAATAAAACAAGCTATGTCGTCTTCGACTTTGAAACAACTGGCTTATCCGCTAGATATGAAAAGATTATTGAATTTGGCGCAGTGAAAATTGAACATGGCTCTGTTACAAATAGAATTGATATTTTAGTGAATCCAGAAAGAGAAATTACTCCTAAGATTGCTAAACTCACTAATATTACTAATGAAATGGTAAGAAATGCTCCAACCATTAAAGAAGCGATGCCAAAGATCTTAGAATTTATTGGTGACTCAATATTAGTTACTCATAACGCATCATTTGATATTGCATTCTTAAACGAAGCACTTATATCTTTAGGTCAAGAAAAAACCAAAAATGGAGTAGTGGATACTTTAGCTCTTTCTCAATATGCATTCCCTGAAGCTAGAAGTCATACTTTAGGTTCATTATGTCGTAGACTTGAAGTCAATTACGATGAAGAAAGCGCCCATAGAGCGGATTACGATGCCTATGTTTTAAGCGAAGTGTGGCAAGCATTACTAGTTCAGCTCACTAAAGATAACATTCATCTCAAGCATGAAGAATTACTAAATTTAGAGATGAAAAAAGAAGGTATTGTCCACCTTAGACCTCGACACGTAATCGCTTTAGCGAAAAACTTAGAAGGTTTAAAAGATTTATATCGCTTAGTCTCTATTTCGAATATTGATTATTTTGCAGATCAACCTCGTTTACCTAGAAGAATCATTGAACAGTATCGTCAAAACTTATTAATTGGCTCTGCTTGTTTAAATGGAGAAGTCTATAACACTGCTCGATATTATAATAAAGAGACTTTAAAAGAAGTTTGTTCTTTTTATGATTATATAGAAGTTCAACCTCCTGAAAATTATTCTTTCTTAGTGAATATGGGAGATATTGAAAGTAGTGATGTAAATAAATATATTATCGATATTATTGATGCCGCTAAAGAGGTCAATAAAATTGTAGTGGCTACGGGTGACGTTCACTATGTTACTCCAGAACAAAAAGTTTTTAGAGATGTTTACATCTCTGCTCCTCAAGTTGGTAAAAAGAATCACCCACTTAACCCATATTCTAGAAGTAAAGTAGCTCCATTTGAAAATCCTGATCAGCATTATCGTTCTACTGAAGAAATGCTCGAATGTTTCTCCTTCTTAGATAAAGAACTCGCTAATGAAATCGTGGTCACAAACACCAATAAGATCGCGGATATGATAGTACCTCTTTTACCTGTCCCTAATGACCACTTATATACTCCTAAAATTGAAAATGTTGAAAATAAACTTAAAGATTTATGTTTCTCTAACGCTCATAAATTATATGGAGACCCACTTCCTGAATTTATTCAAAATCGTTTAGATACTGAACTTAACGGTATTATTTCTAATGGGTATTCAGTTATTTATTATATTGCCCATGAATTAGTGAAGAAATCTAACGAAGATGGTTATATTGTTGGTAGCCGTGGCTCTGTTGGTAGTTCTTTTGTCGCTACAATGAGTGGAATTACTGAAGTTAATCCGCTTCCACCTCATTATATTTGCCCACACTGTCACCATTTAGAATGGGGTAAAGAAACGTATCCAGAGATTAGAAGTGGATTTGACTTACCTCCTAAAAAGTGCCCAGTGTGCGGAGAAGAATTAATTAGAGACGGACAAGATATTCCTTTTGAAACCTTCCTAGGATTCCACGCTGAAAAAGTTCCTGATATCGACTTAAACTTCCCAGGAGACTATCAAGCTACCGCTCACGAATATACAAAGGTCTTACTTGGTAAAGATAATGTTTTTAGAGCAGGAACAATTGAAACAGTTGCCGATAAAACTGCATTTGGATTTGCTCGAGGTTATATAGAAAGAATATTTATCGCTAATGGAATGAGTGAGGAAGACGCTAAAGAAGCAGCAATGAAATATCCAAAAGTGAAACTAGATTATTTAGCTAGTGGATGTGTAGGAGTTAAAAGAACTACAGGTCAACACCCAGGCGGTATTGTTGTTATTCCTAGCGACCATACTGTTTATGATTTTACCCCAATTCAATGGCCTGCAGATGAAGTTGATAGTGCTTGGAAAACCACTCACTTTGACTTCCATTCCATTCATGACACCATCTTAAAACTTGATATGCTTGGTCACGTTGACCCAGTCGCTTTAAAAATGATGTGTGATTTAACACATATTGATATTAAAGATATTCCAATGAATGACCCTGAAGTTTTAGCCTTATTTTCTAAAACAGATTCCTTGAAATTAGATAACAATTATTTAAATCAATCTACTGGTGCGATGGCGATTCCTGAATTTGGTACTGATTTCGTTAGAGGCATTTTAGATAAAACTAGACCAACAACCTTTTCAGATTTAGTTATTATTTCTGGTCTATCTCACGGAACTAATGTCTGGAACGGTAACGCTGAACAATTAATTGATAATAAAACAGCAACTTTACAAGAAGTTATTGGATGTCGTGATGATATTATGGGTTATCTTATTTCTAAAGGATTACCTCCTTCTGTCGCTTTTGCCATTATGGAAGATGTTCGTAAAGGCCGAGGCTTAAAACCAGAATATGAAGAAGCAATGATTTCTCATGGAGTTCCTAGCTATTACATTAGCTCATGTAAGAAAATTAAATACTTGTTCCCTAAAGGCCATGCGGTGGCTTATGTCACTATGGCTATTAGAGTGGGCTATTTTAAAGTCCATTATCCTTTAGAGTTCTATGCAACTTTCTTCTCAGTCCGTTCTAAACAATATGACATTATCCCAATGATTAAAGGAGAAGATGCGATAATTAATCGACTTGAGCAGCTTCGAGTGAAAGAAAAAACTACTGGAGAAAAGTTAACTCCAAAAGAAGAAGAACAATATAAAACCCTACAAATCGCGGTCGAAATGACAGAAAGAGGATATAAATTTGAAAATATTGATTTATATCGTAGTGACGCGACTAAGTTTGTAGTGGATCATGAAAACAAGGCTCTTATTCCTCCTTTTATCACCATTGACGGCTTAGGAGAAAATAACGCGATTACTGTTATAGAAGAAAGGAATAAACGACCATTTACTTCTAAAGATGATTTACTTAGAAGAACAAAATTAACTTCCACAAACGTTAAGGATTTATCAGATATGGGAGTGTTAGATAATTTAAATGAAAGCGACCAACTTTCCTTATTTGACTTTGGAGACTTTTAATTCGGGAAGTAGCGCAACTTGGTAGCGCGCAAGTTTCGGGTACTTGAGGTTGCGGGTTCAAATCCCGTCTTCCCGACCAAACGATATGAACAGACTTGATACTCATTATCAGGTCTTTTTTTACATTTTTACTCATTTTTAATGTTTTTCGATGGTTTTCATAGATAATGGTGGATAAGCAATAGCTGAAGAAGATGTAGCTTATAAAGATAGCGAACACAAACCTATTTTTGAACCAAGCGATAATTTCTTTATATTAAAGCTTCCTAATCTAAATTATTCTGACCCAATAAATGACCCAATAAATGACCCAATAAATGACCCAGTATACGATGAGCTTAATGATTCTGAACTGGCAATAGTGAAAATCATTAAGAACAATTCAGGTTCGGACGCACCAAAAATAGCTGATTTAAATGATACCCTAACAACTAACCCAACCAACTACCTTATTGGAAAAATGATGTTTAAAACACGAAACGAATTATTTGAGGATAAGCCAAGGTTTGAAGCGCTTGAAGAATTAATTAAGCAAAACCCTAGAATATCATACGAGATAATCAAACTACAAATTATGCATTGGTCGTGTGGGCAAAGACATTAAGATAAGATTGAACCAATGTTAAACATTTGTTCTTTTTATAATTCTTAAAACTTTTTATTTTAGCAGTTTTCTTCCTATTTTCTTTTCCAAATATAACCACCAGCAGTTTTTTGTCTATTCCTTATACAATTATTAATACTAGGAATACTAATTTTGGTCTCTTCAGAAGCCTCTCTAACCGAACGGTATTTTTTAATAATTTTTTCGTTTAAATCAAGTTGATAAATCATCGGTTTTTTCGCTCTAGAAACATTCTCAAAATCCTTGTATTTCCAGATGTATCCAAAAGCGGTGGAATACTTTCCAGAAAGGCATTGTTGAATGCCCTGATTTCTTGGAGATTTTCCAAGTTCTATTAATGCCTGATTAATAGATTTATATGTTTTAACATATTTCTTATCTAATGTATATTGAATAATCGCGCGTTTTTCTATTATTCTTTTTACCCCTTTTTGATAACCGAATTTTTCGATTTCTTCATCGCTTAATTCACGGAATTTTTCTTTTCCTTCATAACGATATTTTCCATTAATTCGGTCTCGTAAAGTATGAGGTTCAATATTGTTTAATTTCGCGGCTTTTTTTACTGATGGATAAGGCTCGATAATTTCTCCAGATTCATCAATTTTTGCAATTGGACGAATTGTTGATTTTTCGTTGCTTATTACAAGTGGTGGAATACTATCTGGAACTTCATCAACATTAAATCTTTTCCATTGAAGACCTTTTACTGTCGCAATATCCCCTCTAATGCATCGATCAATGGTACGAGGAAAAAGATTTCTACATCGACTTGCTCTTTTGGCAGATGGGTAGATTTTCACTAACTTTCCCTCAAGGGTATAACATGCGACAACAGTGTTTTTTGTTCGTGACATATAAAGTCAATATAACCCTCTCGTAATGCGTCATAACTTAGGTGTTGCGCAGGGATTTTTTGCAAGCGAAAAATCATCAAAAAACTGCTTGACAGATTTAAGGGGTGCATTGTTAAAAAGGCACATCCAAAACTAAGAGTCCTGACTTTGTCAAAAATGCTCCAAACACTCGCATATGCGAAATTTTTACTACTATGTAGTAATTAGCACTCAAAAGTGATGAGTGCTTGCTTCTTCTTCTTTATAGAATATAAAGCAGAGATGGAAACAAAGTTGAAAGAGACGCTCCTGGTCAAAGCGTCTTAATTCAAATTCATCCCTCTCTGTTTGCTTCGAAAGAGAATATAGAACAAAGGTGCACATTGCTCTCCTTTCTCAAATTAAGCAAACGTCACAGAACCATCCTATTGCCATTTAGGGCTTATTTGATAGCGGTGGGGCGTGACAAAACAACATAGTTAGTCTTTAACTCGAGTGGATTTTAGGAAACTTGAAGACTTATCGATTAACTACATTCATGTTGTTCATATACCTCATGGTTGTAAATTATCGAAAACTCAGCCGGAGGAAGAAATGAAAGGAGAAAATTTATATGAACAAATTATTTACAAAGATTGCCGGGTTAAGCTTAGGTCTAGCTATGGCAATCGGAGTTGGTGTTGCTGTTGGAAGTAAAGAAGCCGTTAGGACAGATGCTGCTGCAGGTGATAAAGTTTCATTTGTTTATACAACATCATCATCTAAAAAATTTAACACAGCATATGGTGCTAATACTTTAGCAGACGATAGTATTTCTGGCTTAAGTGTTTCATGTACAACAGCAAAAACTAAAGGTAGTGGCGTAATTCAAGACACTTATAATACTTCTTTTGGCGGCCAACAAATGACAACAAATGCTAATAGAGATACAACTGTTACATTTACATTTGGCAATCCTTGGTCTGGAACTCATGCAACTTACAAAGAATATACACAAATTAATAGTGTAACTTTTACTGCTGTAGCCGGTTCTAGTACAACTTACAACGTTACTTGCACAATCGATGGTGTCGCTGCTACTGGAGATAATTCTGGTTTTAGTGCGTCTAAAACAACCACAACTTTTACACCGGCCAGCGGTCACAAAAAAGGAGTTATTGTAATTACAGTTGCCTATTCAAGTGGTAAAAAAGGATGGTATTTCGATAAACTTGGAATTAATGCAGAAGTGCCAAGTTCAGAAGATACAACAACAGCATTATCTGTTTCACCAAACAGTTGGTCTGGATATGATTCCGAAACATTGAACGTTTCCTCGTTTATTGTTTCTTGCACCACTTCAGCTTCAGATGCTGGATATGTATTTCAAGGAATTGGTAGCGGAAGCGATGGTTCGTTTGTCGCTAGAGATGCAAATTTTAGTAGTGGACATCCAACTACAACTGACACACGCTTGCAATGGAAAGCAAAATATCCAACTACTGCAGGTGGTTCAACATATCTTTATGCATATGTTTCTTTAACCGTTACTGCTGATAGTGTTAATTCCATTGCTATTAGTGGTTCAATGACCAAAACCACATATAGCCAAGGTGATGCTTGGGATCCTGCAGGATTCACAGTAAAAGCTTATTATTTATCCGCTCCAAGCACCCCAGTAGATGTGACTAATAATGCTGGTTTAAGTTGGACTTATAGTCCGGCAACAACAGCTTCTACATCTACAACAAGCGTTACTTGTACTGCCTCATTTGGAGGAAAAACTGCTACAAGTAGCGCTCAAACCGTTACTATCAACGAAAAGACCAATTTAGGTGGATTAACCGAAGGAAGGTTCTTCCTTATTGTTGGAGGTCATGTTTTAAAAGCAGGTACATTCGCTGCAAAAGGCGCTGATGCTTACACAACTGCCGATGATAGCGTTGACGGCTTAGCGGAATCTGATGCATGGTATTTTGCACCTACTGGAATTGATGACACATGGACAATTAGAGTTAGCGATGCTAATGATGCTGACTACCTTTATGCGACCAATGCTAATAATGGTTTAGTTTCTGGTGGAACATCTGATTCTTGGACCGTTGAAGAAGGTACAGGAACTTATGACGGCAAATTAGTAATGAAAGATACAACTAATAGCCGCTACATTTCTTATACCACATCATCCGGATCTTATATTCGTGTTTACACTTCTGATACCGGTAACAAAGAAGTTTCGTTTGTTCCTTATGAAGAGCCTGTCACGCTAGATTCTTTAACTATCAGTGGAGCAACATCAACATTTACTGCTGGTGATTACTTCTCTTTAGGAAGCCCAACAATCACTGCGACATATTCAACAGGTGATCATGAGTCAATTGCTGCTAATGATAGTGGTCTTTCATTCAAATTAGGTGGAAACGCAATTACAACTTCCACAAGGTTAACAAGTTCCGATAACGGTAAATCACTCGTTGTTAGATACACTGATAGCGAAAATAGATACGCCGATGCAACCGGTTATACATTAACTGTTAATCCAAAACCTGTTCAATCAGTCACTTTGGATAAGGCATCAGCTACAATCACCAAAGGCGGTACTGTTGATTTAACTGCAACCGTTAGTGATGAATACGCTATTCAAACAGTTAAATGGACAACAAGTGATTCATCAATTGTCACAGTAAGTGCTGCTACAAGTACTTCTGGTAATGCAATTACAGTTAAAGGTTCATCTTCAAATACCGGTAGTGCAACAATTACCGCTTATGTTGATGAAAACGATAACGGATCTTTAGATAGTGGTGAAAAGAGCGCGAAATGCGCAATCACTGTTTCTGGCGATCCAGTCCTCAATATGTTAGACGACGAAGAAAACATCATTTCCGGTGAATCATTATATGCATTCACAACTGATTCAAACATTTATTTACATGTTGATGCTGAAAACTTCGTAGGTGCAATTACATATAGTTGGTCTTCTTCAAACACTAATGCAATTGCAATTGTTAAAGAAGCTGACGAAATGTGTGAATTTGACATTGTTGGCGCTGGAACAAACGTTAGACTTTCATGCCACGCTGTTGGCGCAACTTCTGGAAACTTAACAACTTATGTTGATTATACAATTACAGAACCACAAGTTGATGAAGTCACATGGTCTGCTCCTGCGACATTAAGTGTTTACGATAACGCTTCATTAACTGCAGCAAATATCACATCTTGGAGTCCTGCTTATCATAAAGATAATGGAGAATCCGGATCAATCTCTTCTGAATATACCGTTAAATTAGGTGGAACAACCATTTCATTATCTCATCCATGGGATGTTGAAGATGATGGTGAGGAATTATGGATTGAATATGGCGGAATCGCATCTAGTCATGTTACAGTTCAGGTTACTGAACACTTGAATCCAATTAGTTATTCTTCATGGCAACGAGTTACCTCAATTTCTGCTGGTGACACCATTGTTCTCGGCAATGCTGCAAAAGGAGAATTTATGACTTCTACCGGTCCTGCAACTGGTACTTTAGGTGTTGTTTCTGGAACAATTACCGATGGTGTATGTACTGATTTGCCATCGTCTGCAGTGAAATTCACTGTTGGTGGTAGTTCTGGCGCTTGGACTCTTCAAGACGAAAGTGGAAATTACTTAAGCGTTTCTACTACTGCGAAAACCAGCTTATATCTTCAAGAAGAATCCGCAACAGTAGCAATTTCATTCTCAGAAACTAGCGCGGTATTTGGTGATTCAAGTGGATATAGAATTGTACTTAACGCAAGCGCATCACCGCACCGTTTTTCAACGTATAATTCAACTTTAAGTGCATCGATGGTTTTACCTGAAATCTACAAGTCAACAACATCAGACATTGCTGATACGAATGCAACTGCTCAAAGAGCATTATTAAGTTATGTTGCTACATTCAATTCCACAATGAGTTGTAATGAAGGTGGAGATACTGCAAATGTTGAATCTAAATGGTCATCTGCTTCTAGTGCTTTCACGACAGCGATGAACGCTTTAGATACTGATGATAAAGCAGTATTCAAGAGACTAGTTGCGAATGCATCTGCTGTTGAAGGTGGAGATAGTTTACAAGATATGTTAGCAAGATATGACTACATCATTGCTAAATATAAACTCTCTAATGACTTCTTACATGATGGTGCTGATAGAGGTGCTGTTCAATATGCAAGAGTCACACCGTTAAATATTGTTGTAAATAACGGTAACACCGTCGCAATTATTGTTATCATTTCTATGATTTCAATTACTGCTATTGGTGGATATTTCTTATTCCGTAAGAAGAAAGAAAATT
>DDQE01000022.1:0-1665 GCA_002342545.1 Caryophanales bacterium UBA2450 | reverse complement strand
TTAATGTCATTCAAGGAGGAATCCTATGACTCAATTAGATTGGTTAACTCTTCTTAAAGAGAATGTCCGTGATGCACATTCAAAAAGGCCTTCCGACAAATTTATTGAATCTAACGATTTCAGAAACTCATTTAAAAAAGATTTTGATCAAATAGTATCATGGTCAAGTTTTCGTAGATTACAAGATAAAGCGCAAGTTTTTCCTTTGGAAGAAGGTGACTTTTCAAGAACTAGACTTACTCATTCTATAGAAGTTATGTCTACAGCAGAATCGTTAGGAGAACATCTAGTTAATGTAATCATTGAATATGAATATAAACATCTAAAACGAAAAAAAACTTCATATCACAAATCACCGTTTCTATATCCTTATCAGTGGATTGATGAAGATTTATATAATTCAATTCAAAACATCCCGATGATTTTAAGGTCTGCTGCATTATTGCACGATTTAGGTAATCCTCCTTTTGGTCATGTTAGCGAAGGAACAATATCGAAATGGTTTGAAGAAAACGGGAAGAGATATGTTGTGGTTGAAAAAGATGGTTGTTTTGAACTAAAGAAGGCTTCAGAACAACCTCCTACAAAAGATATCCTGTTTTTGGAGAATGCAGTAACAAGACCATATTATAAAGATTTTAAAAATTTTGATGGTAATGCGGAAACGCTTCGAATCATAAGAAAGCTTCAAAATCTTTCTCCAAATACATTTAAACAGCATATTAAAATTTCGTATCCAACAATTGCTTCGATAATTAAATATCCAGATGATTACATAAAAGTCAACGGGCTAAAACATGGTCCTAACTACTTTAGAAGTGAGAAAGATTTTTACAAATCTATTCAAAACAAATTAGGAACAAATGGATATAGACACCCATTAGCATTTTTATTAGAAGCAGCAGATGATATCTCCTATTATGCATCAGATTTAGAAGACGCAATGCAGAAGAATCTTATTGATATAGAAGATCTGCTTCAGTTAATCATGTTCAAAGACCCAGAAAAGAACGCATTAATTAAAAAGTTTTTGACTACAGATGAAATAATCGAGATTAAAAAGCTTTACAATAAAGATGACTTGAAAAATGTTGTTGCCTCTATAAAAGAATTTATTAAAGTAGAAAGCAAAAATGTCGCAATTAAAAAATCTTGTTCTAGAATTCGTGGCTACTTTATTTCTAGAGTTAAGAAAGAAATTTCTAATAATTATACGAAGATGATGAATTGTACTTATTACGGAAATCTCTTAGAAAAATCAGATGCTGAATTTTTGCAAAGATTATTAAAAATACTATTTACGAAATTTATTTATTATTCCGATGATATTGTTAAAAAGAAAACTCTTGGAATTCGTTCAATCAACACATTGCTAGATAATTTAATTCCGTCATTAATTAATTCATATAACAAAAAACCAACCGACGATTATAATTTTGTTGTTTCAAAGATGGTTTCTAAAAACTTTTATGATCTTTGTATGAAAAGGATCGAGAGAATCAAAAGCACACCAAAGATTCTTTACGAATTAATCTTTTTAGCGATTGATTATATTTCAGGTATGACCGATACTTACGCTGAAAATATAGCTAAAAATTTAAAATAATCGTTAATAAAATATTTATTTTTATCATTCTTTTTATCTAAATATTCAATGATTTTGGT
>DDQE01000043.1 GCA_002342545.1 Caryophanales bacterium UBA2450 | reverse complement strand
TTATAATAATAGCGAGAGGAGGTACTATACATGAGTAAAAGTATTTCTAATGTAAGTTTCAGAATTGACAAAGATTTAAAAGATGAGGCCACAAGCTTGTTTGAAAGCTTAGGCATGACACTAACTACAGCTTTTAATATTTTCTTAAGACAATCTGTTAGAGAGAAAGGCCTACCTTTCGTTGTTACAACAGTGACACCTAACAAAGAAACTCTAAAAGCTATTGAAGAAACTAGAGAAATATTGAACAATCCTAATTCTAAAGGATATTCTCTAGAAGAAGCCCTTGATGAACTAAAGAAATGACTTTAATTGTTAAATGGACCAATAGTTTTAAGAAAGATTATAAAAAAGCCATTAAACGTGGATTAAAAATTGAGAAACTAGATCTTGTTATTTCTAAATTAGCTAATTGCGAGAATCTAGAAGATAAATATCGAGACCATGCATTAACTGGCGAGTTTATTGGCTTAAGAGAGTGTCACATTGAACCTGATTGGTTATTAATCTATGCAATCGAAAACAATTCATTAATTCTTACATTATCTAGAACTGGATCTCACTCCGACCTGTTCAATTAGCAAAATATTTAGGAGACCTTATGGTCTCCTTTTGTTATACTTATGTTATGAATATTATCTTTATATGTCACGGAAATATATGCCGCTCCCCAGTCGCAGAGATTATCTTTTCTGATTTGGCCAAAGAAAATAATTTAGATATTAATGTATCGAGTAGAGCAACTTCATTAGAAGAAATAGGTAATGACATCTATCCTCCGATGAGAAGAGTGTTACATAATCATGGTTATATTGATGTGCATCATTCCGCCACTAGAATTTCTAGAAGCGAATTTGAATCCGCTGATTACATATTCTATATGGATAAGAATAATTTATATTATTTAGAAAGACTATTTGGGCCTAGTGATAAATATCATCTTATTACTGAATATTTAGATAATATAGAAATTGAAGATCCATGGTATACAGATCGATTCGAATACGTTTATCAAAGAATCAAAAAAGCAGTGGAAGCAATTATCAAGCAAATAAAAAAATAACTCGGTTTAATCCGAGTTATTCTTTTTAAGAATAAAGATTATTTTTCTTCTTTCTTTTCTTCAGCAGGAGCTTCTTCTTTTTTTATTTTCGCTTCTAATTTTTCTTTAGCTTCAACGCCTTTTCTATGGACACTATTAATGACCTTAATAATGATGAAGAGGATGAGAGCGACTAATAAGAAGTTAATAATTGCAGAGATGAATGCGCCCCAATCAATATAATTGGTTTTAGCCCAGTCAATTTGCTTAACAATTTGTCCACCTACTTCGGTTTCCATATAAATAGGATCGCCTAAGATAGTTCTTGCAGATTCTAAACCGCCTCTACCACCGATTAACCAGTTGATGAGTGGTTGAAGAATGCCACCTGTTAAGGCTGTAACAATTGCAGTGAACGCACCACCGATAATGACACCAACGGCCATATCCATGACGTTACCGCGGGTAATGAATTCTTTGAACTCGCCAAAGAATCCTTTCTTATTTGGATCTTTTGCCATAAATATTTTTGTCCTTTCGTTTAAATAATAATTCAAACGACTTTAATTTAAAACAATTTTTATTTATTATGATAATAACAGGAGAAAAATATGATCGATTTACATTTACACCTTGATGGTTCTTTAAGTTTAGATGATTTTAAATATTTAGCGGAAAGGAATCATGTTTCTTTAGGTGATGATTTTCCAAAGAATGTTCGTGTTCCAGAAGGCTGTAAATCGTTAGAAGAATACTTAACTAGATTTGACCTACCTTGTTCATTACTTCAAGATGAATTTTCTATTGCTTATGCGGTCACAAGCTTAGTAAATAGATTATATAATTCTGGTTATATTTATGCCGAAATTAGATTTGCTCCTCAACTTCATACTTTAAAAGGAATGTCTCAAGAAGACGCAGTTATATCTGCGATTTCCGGACTTAAATATGCTCTTAAAGATAAAAGTGGATTTGACGCTAATTTAATACTTTGCTGCATGAGACAATCACCAGTTGAAGTAAATATGCCTGCTATTGAATTAGCGGACAAATACCGAATGGATAAGGTTGTTGCCGTTGATTTAGCGGGTCCAGAAGCTTTCTTAACTGGAGATCACTATACCTCATTATTTGATGAAGCTAAAAAACGCAATTTAAATATTACAATTCACGCTGGAGAAGCGTGCGGGAGTGATGAAGTTATTAGAGTAGTTGATCTTCTTCATGCCCAAAGAATTGGACATGGAGTTCACTTAGAATTAACTAGAGAAAATATCAAAAAAATGGTGGAAAAAAGAATCACCTTTGAATTCTGCCCTACAAGTAACCTACAGACTACATCGTTACCAGATTATAAATCAGTACCTTTAAGAGAGTTTGATAGGTATGGAATTGCAGTTACAATTAACTCTGATAATATGACTGTAAGTGACACAGATGTTTTAAAAGAATTTAGACATCTATATAAAGAATTCAAATTACAAAAACATGAAGTTAGACATTTTTTAACTAACTCCATTAATGCTTCATTTACTGATTTAGCTACTAAGACAATGTTATTA
>DDQE01000027.1 GCA_002342545.1 Caryophanales bacterium UBA2450 | reverse complement strand
AATTATTTTTTCCTTCTTGAACGCTTTTACTATAGAATATATATAATTAATCTTTGATTAAGGAGGGATATCTATGGTTATTGGTCTTGCTACTGGTATATTGATAACGCTAATAGTCGCTATTGGTGTAGTTGTTATTGCAGGTGGCGTCTTATTTTATTTATTTGTCTATTCTAGATTTAATTATCGAAAACAAATTCGTAATCTTGAAAAACAATTTTCATATTATGATTCTTTACTTATCGGACAAGATAGCCAATATATCCATAGACTTGAAATTATCTCTAGAACCAACCTCCTTTACATGGATAAATATGAGTATTTCCAAAGACGTTTTAGAAACATCTATGATGTTGAAGATAAATACGCCGATTCTATCCTTAAACAATTAGCATCTTTAGTTAAAGCAAAACAATATAAAAATATTAAAAACGTTATTAGCGAAGCTAAAAAGGCAATTGATACTTTAAGTGAGAGTGTTAAATCACTAGATCATGATTTATATGAAGTGATTAAACTTGAAGAACAATGCCGCCGTAATATTGATCACTTAAAAGAAGTGTATCGCCACGTCAAACAAACTTATTATTCAGAATCTGATGATCTTGAATTAGTCGCTCCAACATTTAATAAAATGTTTGACAAGATTGATTCTAAATTTTCAATGTTTGAAGACATGCTTGAAGGGGCGGAATATGATGAAATTCAAACTGAAATTGATTCATTAGATGATGTCTTAACTGCTTTAGGACATGTCCTAATTGATTTATCTACATTATGTAAAACAGTTAAGACTGTTATCCCTGAAAAGTTAGTAGAATTACAAAACAAATATAAGGAAACCGAAAAAGAAGGGGTTCCTTTATATCACTTATCCTTTAAAGTTCATATCGACGAATGGAAAAAGAAGCTCACAGAATTAACTAAGAAAATTATTAACCTTCAATGTGGTGGTGTTAAAACTCAATGCGATATCATTCTCACCGAGATTGATGAGTTTGCAAAATTATTGGACGCTGAGATCTCCGCTCGTACTTATTTTAATGAGAATTACACCCGCATTTATAATCAGGTTAATGAAGTTGAAAAACTCTTTTTAAGAATCTGTGCTGTTCTTCCTGAAATTAAACAATTCTATAAGGTTTCGGATTTAGAAAATGAACGAATTAATGAATTATCGAGATCGGTTGATAGCTTAGGAAGCGCTAAACGTTATTTAGATGGCTTTGTTCATAGTGGTACGCGTCAACCATTCTCACTTTTAAAAACCAAGTTAGATGAACTTGAAGATAATTATAAAGTGGTGAATGAAGGGGTGATGAACTTTAAGAATTATGTTGATTCTTTAAAGAGTACTGCAGAAGAAGCATATAACCTGATTTCTGTTTATTATCACCGCATCAAATTAACTGAAAGTTTATTAGATGAAATTGGTAATGACGCCATTAAGGCTAATTATGCTGATCGAATCGAAGCAGTTTATGAAGTTTTAAACGACATTTATGACCAAATTCAAGATAAACCAATTAATGTCGATGAAGTTTCTCGTAAGATTGAAAATCTTAAGAATCTTGCTAATTCTATGTTTGAAGAAGTGGAATCTCTTTCTAGAAATCAAAAGGCGGCAGAAACTTCAATTATGGTTCTTAATCAAGAAAGAGATGAACAAGATATTAATCAAACTGTCGCTAGTTTAGAACTTGGTTTTGAAAAAGGCGAATTTGTCACTATAAATTCTCAAGCAACTTCTATTTATAAGAATAGACACAATAATCCAAATGCCTAATATTATTTATCTTGATAACGCTAGTACAACAAAACTTGACCCAGTAGTTAAGGAAACTTTTTCTAGTGCCTTAGATAAATATTACGCAAATCCTAGTAGCATTCATAAGCTTGGTCAAGAGGCTAATTATTTGCTAAATAAAACTAAAGATGAAATCATAACTTTATTAAGATGTAGTGATCATCAAGTTATTTTTACTAGTGGGGCCACTGAATCTAATAATCTCGCCATTAAAGGAGTATGTCTAAGATATAAAAATAGAGGTAATCATATCATCACTTCTATTTATGAACATCCTTCTGTTTTAGAAGCCTTTAAGCAACTAGAAAAAGAATTTGGCTTTGAAGTAACTTATTTATATCCAAATAGTGATGGTGTAATTAGCCCTCAAGATGTTAAAAAAGCATTAAAAAAAGAAACTATATTTGTTTCAATTATGGCGGTTAATAATGAAATTGGTAGCCTTAACCCAATAGAGCAAATTGCGGATTTATTAAAAGATTATCCGAAAGTGATATTTCATAGTGACGCCGCTCAATTAATTGGTAAAACTAATAAGAATATCAATTTTAACAAAATTGATTTATTAACTATTTCCGCTCATAAGATGCACGGCTTAGTATCTAGTGGTGTTTTAATTAAAAGAAAGAAAATTGAACTTCTCCCTTTAGCTAGTGGAGGCGGACAAGAATATAACTTAAGAAGTGGGACTAATGATTTAGCTAGTGCTTTAGCGTTTAAGAAAACTTTAGAATTAGCATTATCTACTTCTAAAGAAAGATATCTCCATGTAGAATCTTTGGCTAATCGACTTATATCTTATTTAAAATCTAATCCAGATTTATATGAACTTAATCTACCTAAAGAGATTAATCCATATATCATTAACTTTTCTTCAATTAAGAAGAAAGGCTCAGTAGTGGTGGAAGCGCTAAGTAATGCTGGAATTATGGTTTCTTCTATAAGTGCTTGTCACTCTTCTAAAGAAAAAGGAAGTTATGTTGTTGCTTCATTAGGAAAAAATGAATTAATAAGCAATAACACAGTTCGAGTATCTTTAGATTATTTAAACACAAATGAGGACATAGACACTTTTGTGTCTACTTTAGATAAAATTATTAAGGATATCCGTTAGTATGGTAAGTTATGATTATGTAATGGTGAGATTTGGTGAATTATCCACCAAAGGGAAAAATAAAAAGGATTTTATTCATACCTTATTTTTAAATATTAAGCACGCTTTAAAAGATTATGATGTGAAAGTCGAATCGAGATTTGATCATATCTATGTCTATTTAAATGGTAACGAATATCAACCAATCATTGATAGACTTCAAGATGTATCAGGCATTCAAGGCCTTTCTTTAGTGGCCCGTATAGAAAACGACATCGAAAAAATTAAAGAATCTTCTTTAGAATTAATCAAATTAGAAGAAGGGAAAACTTTTAAAGTTAAAGTTAAAAGAAGTAATAAAAAGTTTCCTCTTCATAGTGAAGAAATCACTAGAATTGTCGCTCCTGTTATTTTAAAAAACACTAATTTAAAAGTAGATGTCCATAATCCCGATATTTTACTAAATATCGAAGTTAGGGATGAAGGAACATATATCTTTGTGAAAACTTTCCCTGGAGCAGGAGGATATCCTCTTGGAGTAGCAGGTAAATCTATGCATATGCTTTCTGGAGGAATTGACTCTCCTGTCGCGGCCTATTTAATGATGAAAAGAGGAGTGACTATTGAATGCATTCATTTTGCCTCTCCTCCCTATACTCAAGAAGCGGTGATTTATAAATTAATTGATTTATTAACTAAACTTAATAGATATCAACCACGTATTAGACTTCATATTGTTCCATTTACTAAGATTCAAGAAGCAATCTATGATAATGCGCCTGAAAGTTATTGTATCACCTTAATGCGAAGAATGATGTATCGCTTAGCAAGTAGACTTGCTAGAAGAAGAAATTGCCCTGTTATTTCTACAGGAGAATCGGTAGGACAAGTAGCGAGTCAAACTCTTCAATCGATGGCCACAATTAATGAAGTAACTTCTACTCCGGTCATTAGACCATGTGCGACTATGGATAAATTAGAAATCATTAAATTATCTAAAAAGATTGATACCTATGATATTTCGATTAGACCATATGAAGATTGTTGCACGATTTTTACTCCTAAAGCTCCTAAAACCGCTCCTAAATTAGAGGAAGCAAAAGAATACGAAGAGAAGTTTGACTACGAATCTTTAATTAATGAAGCTTTAAATAATATTGAAGTAAAAATTATAGAATAAGAAAAAGCCTGGGAAACCAGGCTTTATAAATAATTATAATAATTATTTAATGTTTTTCTTAGCTGTCTTAACTAAATCGGCAAATGCTTGAGGATCGTTGATTGCTAATTCGGATAACATTTTTCTGTTAACTTGAACGTTAGCAACTTTTAATCCATACATGAACTTGCTATAAGAGATATCATTCATACGGCATGCAGCGTTGATACGTCTGATCCATAATTTTCTGTAATCTCTTTTGACAGTTCTACGAGAGATGTACGCATAGCGTAAGCTGTGCATGACTTGTTCTTTCGCAGTTTTGTAAAGTAAGTGTTTGCTGCCGAAGTAACCTTTTGCTCTTTTGAGCATTCTTTTACGACGAGCGTGTGTGACTGTTCCACCTTTAACTCTCATGGTCTAATCCTCCTTACTTCACGATGAGATACTTAACTCTCTTATAGTCAGTCTTGTGTAAGGCTGCACCTTTCATTAAGTGTCTCTTTTGTTTTGTGGTTTTGTGTGGGGCTAAATGTGATGTGTAAGCGTGATGTCTTGTGACTTTTCCGCTGCCAGTGACTTTAATTCTTTTCATTAAAGCACGTTTGCTTTTCATTTTTGGCATATTAATTTCCTCCTACTTTCTTTTTGGCGCTAATACTGCAATTAACCAGCGACCTTCCATTGCGGCAGGTTTTTCAATCGTCGCGGCGTCGCCTAGTAATTCGATGAACTTATTAAGAGTTTCTTCTCCAACCTCTAAGTGAGTCATTTGTCTTCCGCGATATCTAACTCCAACTTTAATTTTGTTACCGGCTGCTAAGAACTTAGTAGCGGCACGAGCCTTGGTTTCCATATCATGTAAACCAATTTGTGGTGTGAGTTGAATTTCTTTAACTTCAATACGAACTTGATTCTTACGATTTTCTTTCGCTTTTTTCTGTTGTTCGTAACGGTATTTACCGTAGTTAATGATTTTGCACACTGGTGGAGTGGCGTTAGGAGCAACACATAATAAGTCTAAATTATATTTATTAGCTTCTAATTGTGCTTCTCTTGAAGACATAACCCCTAATTGTTCTCCTGCTGGTCCGATTAATCGAACACTTGGGAATCTAATTAGTTCGTTGACGAGATCTTTTGGTTGGTTGTTAGGCTTTCTAACATTTTCTTGCTCTAAGATAAGTATCATCTCCTTTTTACAAAAAACGGATGCAAGCATATTGCACCCGTAACAATCTTAACCCCAAGAATGTAGTTGTTAGCCAATCAATACTGAATCGATCTGGCGAGAAGCGGGTGCCTCTGCTTTCTACCTTATTTTGCGTGGTTTATTCTACTACTAGATATATCTAATAGTAAAGTGTTTTTTAACGTTTTTTTGATTCGACTTCTTCTTTAAGAAGTTTATTGAATTCTTCTAAAGAGACAGTGACTTGTTCTTTTTGTCCGTATTTTCTATAAGTAACAGTGCCGTTATCTCTTTCATTATCTCCAATAACAATAGTGTAAGGAATCTTTCTAACTTGACTATTTCTTAATCTATAACCGAGTTTTTCATTAGCGTCATCAAGCTCGACTCTAAATCCTTCTTTTAACATACATTCCTTAACTTTTTTCGCATATTCTAAATGGAATTCATTGTTGACTGGAAGAATATTGACTTGAACAGGAGCAAACCAGCAAGGGAAGGCTCCAGCGAAGTTTTCAATGATCATTCCGGTAAAACGTTCAATACTACCTAAACATGCTCTATGAATCATGATTGGTCTTTCTTTTTCTCCATCTTTATTAATGTAGAATAATTCAAACCTTTCAGGTAAATTCATATCAAGTTGAATAGTGCCGCATTGCCAGACTCTATTCATGCTATCTTTTAGTTTAAAATCAAGTTTAGGTCCGTAGAACGCTCCATCTCCTGGATTAATCTTAAATTCTTTACCAGTTTTTAAACAAACATCCTTTAAAATAGCTTCGGATTTGTTCCAAATATTGATATCTCCAATATAACCTTCTTCTGGTCTGGTTGATAATTCAATTTTATAGTCTAAACCAAAGACATTATAAATCTCATCATAGAGTTTAATGATGGAGGTAATTTCGTCTTCAATTTGGTCTTCTCTAACAAAAGTATGAGCGTCATCTTGAGTAAAGCTTCTTACTCTAAATAAGCCGTTAAGAGCACCGCTAGCTTCGTGTCTATGGACTAAACCAAGTTCGGCAAGTCTAATTGGTAAATCTTTATAGGAGTGTAAAGAATTCTTATAAACTAAGATACTTCCTGGACAGTTCATTGGCTTAATCGCGAAATCTTTGTCATCCACTTTAGTGGTGTACATATTTTCTTGATAGTGGTCCCAGTGTCCTGAAGTCTCCCATAATTCACGAGATAAGACAATTGGAGTGTTGATGAATTGATAACCATATCGAGTATGAATCTCTCTCCAATATTTCTTAATTTCTTCAAGCATAATCATGCCGTTAGGGAGCCAGAATGGGAATCCTGGACCATATTCAGAAAGCATGAATAAACCGAGTTGTCTACCTAAGATACGGTGATCTCTTTTTTTACGTTCTTCTAAAACGTTAAGATGATTTTCTAAATCAGCTTGTGAGAACCAAGAAGTACCATAGATTCTAACAAGCATCTTATTTTTAGAATCACCTCTCCAATAAGCACCTGCTAAATTTAATAATTTAAAGTATTTAATTTGACCGGTACTTAAGATATGTGGTCCACGGCAAAGATCAGTGAATTTTCCTTGAGTAAAAATTGTGATATCTTCATCAATATCTTTAATTAATTCCACTTTATAAGGATTATCTTTAAATCTTTCTAAAGCTTGTTCTTTGCTTAAGACTTCTCTCACGATTCTTTCATCTTTAGATGAAAGTTCGTGCATTTTCTTTTCAATTTTTCTTAAATCTTCTTCTCCGATTTGCTCTTCAAAGTCGATATCATAATAGAAGCCTTCTTCTATAGCTGGGCCAAATCCAAACTTCGCAGTTGGATATAACTCACTAATAGCCTCTGCCATAAGATGGCTAGTGGAATGGTTTAATACTTCGAATGCCTCTTTTGAGGACTTTTCAATTTCGATGATTGAACCATCATGTTGTTGAATTTTCATAATTAATTTCCTCCGCAATACAATAGCGGGCTACCTTTCTATAAATAAATATGATTATTGTAATAAATCGATTAAATCTCTTAAGCCATGTGTGTGTTCATGTTTCATTTCAACGGCTTCTGCGATTGGTAAGTCGATGATTTGTCCGCCTCTAACTCCAACTACTTTGCTGGTTGGATCATCACTCAAGACGATATCCACACTCTTAGCGCCCATTCTAGCGGCTAATACTCTATCTTCAGCAGATGGAGAGCCACCTCTTTGAAGTCTACCAAGAACTTCAGTTCTTGTATCAAAGCCAGTTTCATCTTCAATTTTCTTTGCAAGTTCATGAATGTCGAGAAGATTTTCACTGACTAAGATAATAGCGTGGTTCTTATTTTGTGCCTTCATCTTACGAAGTTTTCTAAATAAGACATCTTCTTTTAATGGGTGTTCCACACAAATGACGCCTTCAGCACCTTCTGCTAAACTGGCATATAAGGCTAAATCACCACAGTGTCTACCCATAACTTCAATTAAGGAACAACGTTGATGAGACCCAGAAGTATCTTTGAGTTTATCAACACATTCACAAATTGTGTTTAAAGCAGTGGAGAAACCAATAGTTAGTTCAGTGCTTCCAACATCGTTATCAATTGTGCCTGGAATACCAACGACTTTAATGCCGTTTTTAGCTAAATCGTTTAATCCTCTAAAGGTACCATCTCCTCCAATACCGACTAAAGCATCGATTTCAAAATCTTGAAGAATGTTAGCAGCTCTTTTAGAAACTTTAGGATCTTTAAACTCTGGAAGTCTCGCACTTCTAATAATAGTGCCGCCTCGATTGATAATGTCTTGTGTAAAGTCTTTGTTTACTTGTTGAATTCTACCTTCAACTAAACCTTTTAAGCCATCATATACGACGTACATATCGACGCCTCTAGCTAATCCGGCTCTAATGACTGCTCTAACACAAGCATTCATTCCTGGAGCGTCACCTCCGCTTGTTAAGACTGCGATTTTTTTAATCATATTTTTTACCCCGTTTTGCTATTTCAATAAAATAGCACGCGTCTATTATAGAACACTTTTAACTAATTAAAAAACACTTTACATTTCTTTTTCCACAAAATGCATTGTGGATAAGTCTAAAAGATAGGTTAAAAATATATTTGATTTATACTATGTATAAATCTTTTTTACTTCGATGTGGATAACTTTTTCCACATAAAAATTATAAATTTTTTATATTTACAAGCCTTATTTTTACTTGGCATAATCATACTCAAAAGGGGAGGTATAGAAATGGTTGTTTTATCACAGCAAGACATGTTTGAAGTTAGAGTATCAACTTTGCTAGCTGACTATGATCGAGAAACAATTACCAATCTATATCAGCCAATCATCGGCTATGCTGCTTTAGCGATTTATTTCTCTTTTTGGAGCGAATCAAAAAACCAAAAAGTACTTTCTTATTCTTCTCATGAGCAATTCTTGGCGAGAATGAAAATGACTCCAGGAGCGTTTTTAGAAGGAAGAAAATTATTAGAGGCTGTGGGTTTAGTTAAAACTAAATTAGAAAAAATTAAGGATGTAAAAATCTATCACTATGAGCTACTAGCCCCAAAAACTCCACAAGACTTTTTTGGTGACACTTTATTATTTGGCTTATTAATTCAAGCAATTGGGGAAAGTGACGCTAACAAAATGAAGCGAGTTTATGAAGTACATCATCTTGAAACTGCGGGTGATGACATCTCTACATCATTTAATGATGTATTTCATCCAGATTTTGAGGATGCTGCTTTCTTACAAGCTTCTAAAAATAAAGGAACAATTGCTGGAAGAAATAGAAGCAAAATCACGACTGAATTTAGCTATGATTCTTTCTTCGCTTCTTTAAAAGAAGAGAGCCAAATTTCTGAAAATGCCTTCACTAAAAAAGAAATGAAAGAAATTGAAAGATTATCAACTTTATATGGAGTAAGCGAAGAAGTTAGTGCTCATGTAGTGGCTAATTGCTATTCTCCAGAAAAAGAAAAAGGCAAAAGAGTGGATTTAGCCCAAGTTAATGAAGATCTTAAAAATGAAGTTAGCTATTCTACCGCGAGTAGAAAATCTAACCGTAGAAGTAAAAACACTGTCATTGGAGATGATGGCTTAGCCGCTAAAATTAAGTGGTTTGAAGTTACTTCCCCTAAAGAAGTGTTGTCTGTATTACAAAATGGCACTAAGCCAGCAAGAGCAGATTTGAATATTATTGATAATCTTAGTAAAGATTATAATTTGGCTAACCCAGTAATTAATGTCGTTATTGATTTTGTTCTTACGATGAACAATAACGTCTTCAGTAGATATAGTGCTGAAAAGATTGCAGCTAGTTTATCTAGAGAAAATGTAGAAACCGCAGTGGATGCGATGGAATATTTAAGAAACAACTATGCGAAAGACAAAAAGAAACAAGTGAAGAAATCGTCTAGTAACAAAGTGGAACAAGCCCCTTCAGTAAGTCAAGCTGAAGAAAGCGTTAGTGAAGACGACGATATCATGAGCTTCTTCGAGGACCGTTAATATGGAAAGATTAAAAGTTGAACAAAACATTACCATTTCAGAAAAATTCTTAAGACAGATTGAAGAGTCAATTTTTGATAATGAAATTGCTTATCGCTATTGTAAGAAACTTGGCTTAAGTGATGAACAAATTAGAGAAAACGCTCCAAAAATCTTTGATTTTTCAGAGGATGTAAAAAACTGCAAAAACTGCAAGGGATTAAAATATTGTAACAAAGAGCCAAAATACCTAGTTACTAATATTACCTATGAAGAAGGAGTAGTGGATCGTAATATCCTTCCTTGTAAAAAATATTTAGAACAAGTGAATTTTAAAAAGAGATTTGCGGTTATTGATTTTGGTGAAGAATTTTTTGATAACCATATTAAAACCGATATTTCTAATGTAAATAGTAAATGCAAAAGAGAAATCTTAAGAAAATATAAAGAGTCAGCTTTAGATAAAAAATCTAATGGTTGGATTTATATTAAAGGTGATATGTCTACAGGCAAATCATATTTTGCCGCAACACTTTGTGTTGATGCGGCTAGAAACCAAGCCTATAATTCCATTTCCTTTATTGATGTACCAGAAAGATTTAAAGAATTAACAGATCTTGCTTTCCAAAAAAGTCCAAGATATAACGATTTATTAGAAACTCTTAAAAATAGCGAAATGTTAGTCCTTGACGACTTTGGTAATGAATTTAAAAGTGATTTCGTCAGAGAAAATGTTCTCTTCCCAATTTTATCTTATAGAGCCAAAAATAAGTTATTCACAATAATTACAAGTAATTATTCTATGGATGATATTTGCACAATGTATCAATCTAATGCTGCAAGTAAGCCAAAAATTGAGCAGATAAAGCAACTCTTAACTTTAATGTGTAAAGAAGAAATTACTTTGCCAAGTTTTTTAGCTCAGTAATAATTTTATCTATCTTATTTATAAAGGCGGCCTTTGTGCCGTCATTTTTTATGACGTAAGTTGCTTTTAAGATATTCTCATCAATCTTATTGGTCTTATTAATTTCTTTTAAATATAAGGCTTTTGCTTTATCTCTATTAGAAATTAGCTCATCTTGTTTATCTTTAGCAATATCTATAACAATAATATCGTCAAAATAACGATCTAAATTAGATTCAAATAGTAGTGGTACTTCAACCACTCTAATTGGTGACTTAGATGAAGATAAGAAATTTTTAATTTCTTTTTCCACAAGAGGATGAACAATTCTTTCAAGCTTTCTTTTATCTTTTGGATGCGTTAATAAATAATCCCTTAAAATATCTTTATCAACTTTTTTATCTTTAAATTTTAAGTTAAAAGATTTTTCAATTTTATTTGTGACATCTTCTTTTAGATAAAGTTCTTTAACAATTTCATCACTTGATAAAGTCGCTATATTTTGACTTTTAAATACTTCTGTAGCAGTGGATTTACCGGAAGCGATTTTGCCAGTAATTGCTACATTAAGTGGAACACCAACTTTTCTTTGGCAGTGTGGGCAAAATGTTGTGCCTCTTCCTCCTACTTTTATAAAACGGAACTGATGAGTTTGACATTCTGGACACATTTCTCCCGATTTGCCATAAACTTTTAGTCTAGTTTGGAAGTTACCATCGATATCTTTTCCAGGATGATAGCTTTTAATAGTGGAACCACCTGATTCAATCGCTAAAGATAAAATCTTTTTAGCATTACTAACAATACTTAGCCACTGCTTTTCAGTGATCTTATTAGCCGGAGTCAAAGGATGAATCTTGCTCGCAAATAAGGTTTCATCAACATAAATGTTGCCTAGACCTGTCAATAATGTTTGATCAAGTAAAGTGGTCTTGATTGGCTTTTTAATATTTTTAACTTTCTTCAAAATCGATTTAACATCGTTAATCACAAATGGCTCAGGACCAAGCTTAGCAATCATTTCTTCCTTTAAATAATCTTGTTCGTTTGATAATTTTAAAATTCCAAAACATCTTGAATCATCGTAACTTAGTTTATGTCCATTATCTAAATGAAATACCACTCTCGCGTATTTAGAATTAGAGTCAGATTCTTCTAATTCATAATACTTTCCTTCCATACGTAAATGAGAAAGCATTACTACGTTATTGCTTAGATGAAATATAAGATATTTTCCTATACGAGTTACATTTAAAAATGTTTGTCCTTGAAGGTTAGAAATAAATTCTTCAACATCACCTTCAATTGTGGACTTTCTTAAAACTTCGATCTTTAAAATTTTTCGATCTTTAACAATGGGAATTAAAACTTTTTTAACAGTTTCTACTTCTGGTAATTCAGGCATATTTATTTACAGTCATACCAAGATAGACCAAATCCTCCATCAACCTCTAGCGGGACAGATAAATCCATCGCGCTCGTCATAATAGATTTGACTATTTCGTAGGCTTTCTCCTTTTCTTCTTTTGGCACTTTGAATATTAATTCATCATGAATTTGTAAAACCATTTTTGTTTTTAGCCCTGCATCTTTAAGAGCTTTTTCTGTGCGTATCATGGCGATTTTAATTAAATCAGCGGCACTTCCCTGAATTGGGGCGTTCATCGCCGCACGCTTGGCAAATTCTCTAACTTGATAATTAGAATCATGAAGTTCTCTTAAATATCTTCTTCTTCCGAGCATTGTCGAGACATAGCCATTTTCCATAGCTTTAGAGAGTAAATCTTTAAAGAATTCATTTACTTCTGGGAAAGCTTTATAAAAGCTATTAATAATTTCTCTAGATTCATTAACTGGGATTTCAAGTTGTTCGCTTAATCCCCAGTCACTAATCCCATAAATGATACCNNTACCAAAATTGACCGCTTTTGCTTTTCTTCTTTGTAATGGAGTTGGTTCTCCTTCTAGGTTAAAAACTTTTTTAGCAGTAGCGGTATGAATATCTTCGTTAGATTCAAAAACTTTCTTTAAAGATTCACACCCCGAAAGATGGGCTAAAATACGTAATTCAATTTGAGAATAATCGAGACTTAAAATCTCATATTCATGATGAGGATAATAAAATGCTTTTCTAATCATTTTTCCTTCTTCGTCTCTTATCGAAATATTTTGTAAATTTGGATTAGAAGAAGATAATCTTCCAGTTTGAGTCAAGGCTTGATTAAAGCAAGCATGGATCTTTCCATCTTTATAAACATGAGGCTTTAATCCTTCGATATAAGTGGAAATAAGTTTAGAGTATTTACGATATTCTAAAATTTTATTAACCACTGGATGTTTATTGACAAGTTCTTTTAAATTATCAAAAGATGTAGAACCTTTTTTATTTGATGGTAAGCCTAGCTTTTCATATAGAATAGCAGCGGTTTGTTTAGATGATGAAATATTAAATTTTTCACCCGCTAAATCATAGATTTCTTGTTCTATCTCTTTTAATTTAGCTTTATAAACATCTCCAAATTCATCTAATACTTTTGTGTCTAGTGGGAAGCCTTCAATTTCAATATTCGCAAGTGTATCAATTAAAGGTAATTCCACAGATTCATATAAATCATATGTAGAAATTTTTACTAATTCCGCTTTTACTTTACTAGCTAAAGCGTATGAATTATAAGCAATTTGACATGTATAGTCAGGATTTTCACTTGTGAATAGGCTCATTGAATCTTCTTTAGCCTCGCTAGAGATATCTACTCCATATAAATTAAAGACAGATTGAGGGCTATTTTTAATCGTCGTGTCTAATAAATATGAAGCAATTAAAATATCAAATTCTAATCCGTTAATGACTATGTCATTATTAGATAAAGATACTTTAATAGCCTTATAGTCAAAACAGTATTTTTTATATTCACTAGATTGTAAAATTTCTAAAAGCTTTTTATCTTTTTTAGCGTCTTCAGTCGAAATGTAGTAGTGATGTTTTTTATCACTTAATGCCATACCAAATATTTCTGAACGGTAATAATCTTCATAATCTTCATAATCTAAAGCAATGCCAAATTCTCTATCTAACTCTAATCCTTCTAAAGAAGAAACTTTGTTCACTTCTAAAACAACTCCTCCCTCACTTTTTTTCCATTTAGGTGAGACCTTAGATAAGAATTGTTTTAGACCATATTTTTGACAGAATTCATTTATTGCTTTAAAGGAATAGCCTTCATAAATTGTATCGTCAATACTAAAAGGTAAATCAATGTCGGTTTTAATGATCGCTAAATCTCGAGAAATGCGACCAATTTCTTTATTTTCTTTAATTGCTTCTCCAACCTTTCCTTTGATTTCCTCAGCGTGAGCGATGATATTGTCAAAAGAACCATATTCTTCGATTAATTTAACCGCAGTTTTTTCTCCAATTCCTGGTATACCAGGAAGATTATCGCTACTATCTCCTCTTAATCCTTTATAATCAATGATTTGAATTGGCGCAAATCCATATGTTTCTTTTACTAAACTTGGAGTCATAGCAACAACATCAGATAAACCTTTTCTAATAATGTTCACTGTGATTTTATTATCCACTAATTGGAGGAAATCTCGATCAGAAGTATAAATTGTCACTTCATAGCCTGCTGCTTCCGCTTTTTTGGCAATAGTGCCGGCGATATCATCTCCTTCAAAACCTTCTTCTTCAAATTGAAAAATACCAAAGTTTCTTAAAAAATCTCTAGCAATTGGGAATTGTTCGACTAATTCTTTAGGGGCTGGCTTTCTATTAGCTTTATAAGTTTCTAAAGCATCATGACGGAAATTATGTTTAGCGGCGTCAAAAGCCACAATAATTCCTTCTCCTTCTTTTAATGAAGAAATTATTTTGTTAATCATATTACTAAAGGCAAAAATGGCATTAGTAGGAACGCCGTCTTGATTACGCATAATTTCCATTCCTGGATATGCGGTAGCAAAATAGGCTCTAAATAAAAGTGAATTGCCATCAATAATTGTTAATTTCCCCATAATTTATTCCTCAAGCAGTTTTATTTCATTAGCGATAAAGCTATCTTTATCTTCTTTTTGGTCGTATCGTCCATTAATTAATAAGATGTTATTTTTCTCTAAAAGAGAAAACACTCTTTCATATACTTTTGCAAAGACAATAACTTCAATTTCTCCATCCTCATCAAACACTTTCATGAAGGCCATCGAAGTATTGTTTTTCTTTGATTTAATCACTTTAATTGAAGAGACAATTCCGGCGATATTAATATAGCCTACTGAACTAGCAATATCAGCGATACTAACTACTTTAAATTTATCAAGTAAGTCTTTTTTATAGCGGAGCGGATTATCGCTTAACATTATGCCAAGTTCTTCATATTCATAATTTAAATTAGTGAGTGGATCATCTTTCACTTCAAAATATTGTTTTTGATGATCTAAAGTTGAATCTAATATTAATTGCCCTTCATTATCTAAAGATAGTTCCGCGAGTTGATAGGCGTAGTGGAGAGTGGCTCTTAAAGTCTCTCGATTCTTATTAAAAATATCTAACGCTCCGGAATTAATGATTTTTAGTAAAACAGTTTCGCTGACATTTTGAGAATACATACGGCTCACATAATTAAAGAAATCAGTGAATTCTCCTTTTAAATGTCTTTCATCAATTATCTTATTAGTGACATCAACGTTTACCCCTCTAATCATATTGAGTGGGAATAATAGTCCATCTTTGTCTATGACAAAGTGTTTGTCACTTTTATTTATATCAGGAAGTAATACTTTTAATTTTCTTTTCTTTAGTTCAGAGACATAGTCGCCAAATTTGGCGTCAGTTCCTCCTGAAGAAATCGTCAATATTGAGGCATAAAATTCAAGTGGGTAATGGTATTTTAAATAGGCCATTCGACAGGCAATAATCGCATATACCACCGCGTGAGATTTATTAAATCCGTAATTGGCGAATTTTAAGATGTTATTAAACATCTGAGTCGCGTCTTTTTCTGTATATCCATTTTTAATGGAGCCAGTGACAAATTGTTTCTTACTACTTTCTAGTACTGTCTTTTCTTTATGAGACACTGCGCGTCTAAATAAGTCTGCCTCTTCTGGAGAATATCCCGCCATTTTTATAGCTAAAGAAGAGATTTGTTCTTGATAGATTAATACTCCATAAGTAGAAGATAAGATTTCTTCGACATCTTTTGATAAATATTTTGGTTTGATTCTTCCAGCTTTTCTATCTGCATAATCTTTTATGTTATCCATTGGTCCGGGTCTAAATAAAGCGATTAAGGCGACAATATCATTAAATGATTCTGGCTTCAGAATTTTAATCGCATTTTTCATCCCTGAACTTTCAAGTTGGAAAATACCAATAGTCTGTAGATTTTTAAATAATTCAAAGCATTCCTTATCTAGATAAGGAAGATGATAGAAATCTAAATTCAAATGATGATTTTGATTAACGAGCTGTAAACAATATTCAATAATTGATAAAGTTCTAATCGCTAAAAAGTCCATCTTTAGAATTCCTTGTGGTTCAAGGTAGTCTTTTTCATATTGCACAGTGTAATGATTTTCATAATCAATAGTAACTGGAATTACATCAGTTAATGAATCTTGATTTAAAACAATACCTGCTGCGTGAGTCCCAGCTTGTCTCGGTAAGCCTTCAATTTTAGACGCTAGAGATACTATTTCTAAAAAATATTTATCACTATCGACTAATGTTTTAAATTGAGGAACAGTTTTATAGGCCTCTCTTAAATTAACTTTATCAGGAATAGATTTAGATAATAAATCGATGTGTCTAGTTGGAATATCATAAATTCTTCCAATGTCTCGAAGAGCTTGCTTAGCTTGAATTGTTTGAATAGCGACAATGTAGGCCACTTTATCGTTTCCATATGTCTTTCTCATATATTCGACCATGTCTTCTCGCTTGGTGTCCATAAAGTCAACATCGATATCTGGCATGGTTTTTCTCGCTTTATTTAAAAATCTTTCAAACTGTAAATCATAATCTAATGGGTCTACTTCAGTAATGTTTAAGCAGTATGAGACTAGTGACCCCGCTGCGGAACCTCTTCCTGGGCCAACTAAAATATCGTTATTTTTTGCGTAATTCACATAATCAGAAACAATTAAGAAATAATCTTGGAACCCCATTTCAATAATGACATCAAGTTCCTTTTTACATCTTTCAATATGTTTTTGATCTAGAATCCCTTTATCTTTTAATCCTTGATGAACTTTTCTTTTTAAAGTATCAACTGAGTCACTTACTGGATAGTGATATAATTCACCACGTTTTTTATTAAAATCAAAAGTAGTGGACTCTAGTATTTTTACGGTCAAGTCAATTTCTTCTTTATTATATAAAGATTCGAAGGCTTCGATTGACTTAAAATACTGTTCTCCTGATTTAACTTTTTCTTCGATTTTCTCCCCTTTATCAATGGCGTTTAAGATATCTAAAGTAATCGCCTCATTTTTCTTTTGATATTGAATTCGAGGAAAAGCCACTGTTTGATAAGCGTGATTAGAGGCAAATTCTCTAACTTTTTCTATATAAGGAATATCACTTTTATCATTAACTTCTACTCCGATATAGAATGTATCTACTAAGTTAGATAATTTGGCGACTTTTTTAGCGAAGCCAGGATTATCAAATTCAAGTGGAAAGGCGTTATAGTTAGCTTCTAATACACCTAATAAGCCAGAGTGATTATCTAATAGATAATCTTCTACTGATTCTCCTTTAGAAGTAAGTGCTGATACTTTAATTAAATTTTTATAGCCATCTTCATTTAAGGCATAAAGCACTAAAGAATAATCGTTAATTAAAACTGATATACCAATAATGGCTTTCTTTTTGATTTTATTCATCTCCTCAAAAAAATGAGGAACACCATATAAATAATTAAAATCTTCGAGTCCCGCTCCTAAATATCCATTAGAAAAAACACTACGAGATATTTTCTCCATAGTTAATCCACTTTGTAGGAATGAATATCCAGAGATAATTCTTAGAGGAATGAACATATAAATATATTACTAAAAAATATATTAATTATCACGAGAATTTATAAAATAAAAAGCCCCGATAATAGGAGCTCATATTTGTTTTGTTAACTTTATTTAATTAAAGCATCTAAAGCATCGATGAATTTTGGTAGTTCTGCAAGAGTTGCAATTTTCGCTCCACTTGCTTGAGCGTGTCCGCCTCCACCAAATTCTGTAGCGACTCCGTTAATGACATAGTCTCTACTTCTAATAGAGATTCTCCAACATGGTTCTTTTGGATCATCATCTTGAGTGATGGAACACCAAATGTTGATTCCTGTGATGTTAGAAAATAGGTTAACGTTTTCCTTGCCTCTTTCAGTAGTGATTTTAAGTTCTTTTTGAATTTTAGAATCTAAAACGTAATAAGCAACACCTTTAGGAGAAATCTTGTAATTGTTAAGTATATAAGCAGTGACCGCTAAATCATCAATTTGTTTGACATACATCTTGGCGTAGATTTCATTTAAAGAAATTTTTCTACTAATGAGTTCGCTTGCAATAGCAAATGTATGAGCACTAGTAGATGAATATTGGAATCGTCCGCTATCTCCAGCAATACCAATATAGAAATTAGTAGCGCTATCTTTACCTAAAGTGTATTTGTGTTTGAAGTTCAATAGTATTGAAACAAGCAATTCACTAGCAGCAGCCATTGATGTATCAACAATATTGTATTTAGCGAATTCTTCGACATTTGGGTGATGGTCAACTTTGACAATGCATTCAGCTTTTTCAAATCTAGGATCAGCGATTCTACTTTTATTAGAAACATCAACGATAATCGCTAAAAATGGTTCGTTAAACCAAGAGTCGCTAATTTTATCCATTTCTGGAAATAGACGTGGAGTAAAAGTGACATGATTATCGCCTAATACTTTAATATCTTTTTCTGGGAAATTTTCTTTAAGAAAATAATATAAACCCATTTGTGTTCCTAAAGCATCAAAGTCAGGCATAATGTGTCTGAAAATAGCGATTTTCTGATATTTTCTAATTGAAGCTTCAATACCGTTAATTTGGGCTCTATATTTTTTACCAATAGCTTTAATTTCTGGGGCTAATTTCATATATTCTCGCTCCTAGCAGCACATTTTATAGGCATCACGGGCAATCATCACTTCTTCATTAGTTGGGATAACCGCCACTTTAATTTTGCTATTTGGAGTGGAGATTAAAGCTTCTTTACCGTGAATAGTGCTATTGAGTTCTTCATCAATTTCTACACCTAATGCGTCTTTAATTAATTTACAAACATCTCTTCTAGTTCTTGGTTCATTTTCTCCAATACCAGCAGAGAAAATAATTAAATCTGCTCCACCTAACCTCACATAATATTGACCGATGAAATCAGCAATTCTTCTATTGAAGACTTTGTTAGCTAAAATGGCGTGTTCGTTACCTTCTTCAACTGCTTTTAAGACGTCTCTACTATCTGGTCCAACAGTAGACATACCCGCAAAGCCAGATTGTTTATTAAACATCTGATAGACTTCTTCCGCGGATTTACCAGTTACTTTACAAACATAGTTGAAAACACTTGGATCCATGTCTCCTGTACGTGTACCCATCATGATACCGCCTAAAGGTGTTAGACCCATTGAGGTGGCTACACATTTACCGTCTTTAATGGCGGTAATAGAAGCACCAGATCCAATATGGCAAGAGATAATTCTTTTGCCTTTGGTGTCTTTTAAATATTTTTCACCTTCAATAGCGAGATAGTTATGGGAGGTGCCGTGGGCTCCATATCTTCTAATATCATATTTTTCGCTTAATTCATATGGGATTGGGAAGACATAGTCTTGTGGTTCCATAGATTGATGGAAAGCAGTATCAAAGACTGCAATCATTGGACAATTTGGTAAGACTTCTTTAAACGCTCTAAAACAAGTTAAATGGGCAGCGTTATGAAGTGGGGCAAGAGGGATAAGAGATTCAATCTTGCTTTCAGTATCCTTATCAAACATTGCTGATTTAGAGAAATATTTTCCTCCTTGAACGATACGATGTCCCGCTGCAGATATTTCATCATAAGAAGAAATAATTCCTTTTTCTAATAAGGCATCCACAACCATTTTTGCGGCTGCAGAGTGGTTAGGGAATACTGGATAACTTTCATCCTTTTTGCCGTTATATTTAATTCTAAAAATACCTTCGCTCAAACCGATTTTTTCACAGTTTCCAGAGCAAAGCTCTTTTTCTTCTGGCATTTCATAAAGTTTGAATTTCAAACTTGAGCTACCAGAATTGATTGTTAATACTTTTGCCATGATATGACTCCTTTAAATTTCGCTACTATTATCTCACATCTTCAATATAATTGAAAAGAAAAGAATAAAAAGATAAAACAAAAACTGCTATGATTATAAATATGAGAAAAATTGACTTATCATATCAGAAGAATGTTAGAGACCTTGGTGGACTAGTCGGATTTAAGGGAAAGAAGGTTAAAGAAGGCAGAATCTATCGCGGTGGTTTTTTAGGAAAAGTTAGTCAAAAAGATATCAAGACTATTAACTCATTACATCTTACTGATATTATCGATTTCCGTGGTGAAGATGAATTTGTTTCTCGCCCTGATTATCGTTTTGATGGGGTGACATATCACAATATCCCAGCCATGAAAGCAGATGTCAAAAAAGAGGACAGCAAAACTGAAGATAGTAATTTACTTTGGTTTTTAGGTGATAATACAGATGGGTTCGCTCATATGTATAATTTATATCCTCAGTTATTGACTCACGATATTGGAATTAATGCTTTAAAGAAATTCTTTAAACTTTTAGTCTCTAAAAGTGATGGAGTGTTTTATTATCATTGCTCTCAAGGAAAAGATCGAGCAGGATTAGCCTCATATTTATTAGAAATTGCTTTAGGAGTGTCAGAAACTGACGCTAGAGAAGATTATTTATTAACGAATGAAGCTATGGAAATTAAGATTAAAAATCTTAAATATATGTTAAAAAATGAACCTTTTTATAATGAAACATATGAAAAAGCTTTAGAAGAAGTATTTTCCGCGAAAGTTGAATATCTTGATCACGCTTTAGAAACAGTTAAAGCGATATATGGCTCAATTGAAAAATACTTAATTGAAGTATTAAAAGTTGATGTTAATAAATTACGTGCGTTATATTTAGAGTAATACTGGAGTTAAATATGATTTGTGTACTTAAAAATATGTATCTTAAGCAGTTAGAATTAGATACTGAAATTGCTAAAAACCACCATATATCTTATGAGTCAACTAAAGATAAAAGGCTTTTAGCCTTGCTAGTGGAACTTGGAGAGTTCGCTAATGCGACGAGAACTTTTAAATTCTGGTCATTTAAACCAAGCGAATCAAAAGAAAGAGTCCTTGATGAATTTGCGGATGGATTACATTTTCTTCTTTCTTTAGGATTAGCCTATCACTTTGAAATCGACTCTATTGAAGTGGAGAGCAGCGAAGCCGATTTAACAAGCGCGATTTTAAATAGCTATCACTATATCGATGAATTTTATAACGAACGTAGCTTTGTTAAATATGTAAAAATGTTTGAAAGCTATTTAAAAATCCTAGCAACGCTAGGATATGATTGGTCTGATGCTTATGATGCCTACTTTCTTAAATTAGAAGAGAATCATCACCGTCAGGAAACAAATTATTAAAGTAGAGTTTCTATTTCGTCTTCAGAAATGACTTTGATTCCGTTTTGAGTTAATAGGGATGCGGTTATACCCATTCCTTTTATTTTTCTGCCGCTAAAGTGGCCATCATGGATTTGATGTACTCCACATGCAGGAGAGCCATCTTTTAAAATTGCGATTTTGATATTGCAGTATTTACAAATATTTAAAGCAAGTTCCGCGCCAGCTTTATAGTTTTTAGTAACATCCACACCTTCAGAATTTATAACTTTATCTTTGATAATTTCACTTGGTTTACGAGGAGTTTTAAGTCCGCCTTCAACCTCACTACAAAATGGAATTAGTTCATATTTTTGAAGTAACTCTTTAATTAAAGGATGATAATTACTCTTCCCATCGTATCGGGTTTTATCACCAACTAAGCAAGCACTAATCAAGATTTTTTCCATAACGATATCATTTTATATATCTATAAATATTCTTTCAAGGTATAATTAGCCCATGAATAATTTCTTTTACAAAGTAAATGATGTCGATTATGAAGTAGAAGTCATCTATAAAAGGATTAAAAATGTCCATTATCGATTTAAAGATAATAAGTTTCTTGTTTCTTGCAATAGATGGACCACTAAACATTTTATTATTAAAGGATTAGATAAGTACGCGACTAAACTCATTAAATCTAGCGCGAAAGAGTCTCCAATTAGTGAAGAATATTTCTATCTATTCGGGAATAAATATGAATTATCATATCCTGGTAAAATCACAATCTCTAATTATCCAGAAATCATTTATCATTCTTTAGAGGAATTAAAAAAGAAATTAAAACCAATTTTTACTAAAATCATCACTAGTAGAGTAAGATATTACGAATCGATTATGAATTTACCATCTTATAAAGTGGGAGTGAGAGATATGAAATCTCGATATGGAAGTAATTCTAGATACACGAAACATCTTAGTTTTGCCTTCACTTTAATTCATTATTCAATGCCAATAATTGATTCAGTTGTAGTTCATGAACTTGCTCATATCTTAGTCTATGATCACTCTAAAAAGTTCTATGATGTAGTATATAAATATTGTCCAGATTATGACAAGTATCGTAAAATGCTAATTAAAGGAATTTATCATGATTAAAGTTATCACTTCTAAAAACAATGAAAGAGTGAAATTTGCCTACTCTTTAAAAGAAAATAAAAACCGTAAAATACATCAAATGTTTTTAGCTGAGACTTTTAAGTCTTTACAAATGGCTTTAGCGAATAATATGGTCGTAGAAATATTCGCCACTGAATATGTTGACGCTCCTAGTGAGATCCCTCAAAATCTAGTGAGTGAAGAAGTCTTAAAAAAGCTCTCTAGTAACGTTAATCCTGAAGGCGTTGTTTTTATTGCTAAAATGAGGCAATATGAGGTTAGAAATCCTAATAAAATTTTATATCTAGACAATATCTCTGATCCTGGTAATATGGGGACATTAATTAGAACCGCTTTAGCCTTTGATTATGACTTAGTGGTCACTAGTGAAAACTGTGTTTCTATTTATAATGAAAAAGTCATCAACTCCTCAAAAGGAGCAATATTCCAAATTCCTGTTATCACTGGTCAATTAAAAGATTATATTGGAACTCATCAAATCTTAGTCACTAATTTATCCAAAAAAGCTGTAGATTTTAACTCTATCGAAATCCCTGAAAAATTTGTTCTTGTCTTAGGAAATGAATCTCATGGTGTTAGTAAAGAAATCACTAAACTAGCAACTACTGAAATCATCATTCCTATTAAAAATATCGATTCTCTTAATGTGGCGATAGCCGGGGGAATCTTAATGAATAAAATTCATTAATATAGACCACTAAAGTGGTCTTTTTTAGTATAAAATAAATCTAGCAGCACACCAAATTGGT
>DDQE01000052.1 GCA_002342545.1 Caryophanales bacterium UBA2450 | reverse complement strand
GGAAATTACTTTAAGAATTCATACATCAAAAAGAAAAACGTGAAATCTACTTGACTTCACTTATTTAATTTATTTCGCTGTTTTAGCCAAAATCCAATTCGCGGCTTTTTGGTCAACACATCCTTAACGATGTTATAATCTTTTTCACTTATTTTGATATTTATGTATTCAACGTCACCATAATCGTCCCTTGTTCCTAAAAAAGGACGCTTATTTATTAAAGATTTATAAACATCTGATGATGTTTTAACACTTAGGAATAAAAAATCTTTCCTTTTAGTACCGTTTTTGACTTCTTCTTCTGTAAGCGAACCTAAGGTAACACAAAGGTAGATATCATCTTCATAATTTGCATCTGTAATTTGACCTGGGTGGCCACTTGGACTCCCGTCATGGACATTATAATACCCACCGATTACCAGCTTGATTTTGTGTTTTTTAGGTTTTTTTCTTTTTCTGGACATAAAAACCTCCTCTCACTATATATAAGAGGGTGATTTTTCGATTTTTTTGCAAAAAAATATGATAAAAGTTTGTTTGAAACTGACCGATATAATTTGACAATTATATAACCTGTGATAAAATTTTTTTGCTCTTCTAGGGAGCGTACATGGGGTCGTATTGGATTCGACGGAGATGTGCAGGGCATTAATTGCAGCGGTTGGTAACCTTAAACCAAAAACAAAATAACTGACAACAGTTATATGAGAGCTCCTAGAGCTCAATCTCTCTGCTTAGCTTAATTTACCCGATATAGGGTCCCGACAATTGTTGGGGCAGAGCGCCCTTTAAGGTTTTAGTTCTTTCACGCTTAAAGTAGGTGTCATAACAAAAGAATAGTGGACTAGAGTAGATGAGTTACTAGTTCATGAATCTTAGTTCGTCTCGCGTAGTGTAGTTAGTCGATATACAAAGCTATGTTAAATATAAATATCGTCTAAGCTGTAGACGTTATTGTATGGCCATCTTCGGACGTGGTTTCGACACCACCGGCTCCACCAAATTACCTATTATTTATATTTATATATATTAAGGAGAATTTAATTATTATGAAGATTTGTATCTCTGCTGAATCTACTATTGATTTACAAAAAGAACAACTCGATGAATTTGGTATTCGTACTATTCCATTTACTGTTTTATTAGGCGCTGATCCTAAATTTGATGGAGTCATTACTCCAACTGAGATTTTTGATTATGTTGATAAAACTGGTGTACTTCCAAAAACCAGTGCGATTAACGAAGCACAATTTCATGATTATTTTGATGCATTATCAAAAGAATATGATGCGATTATTCACTTCTCATTAAGTAGTGAAATTTCTAGCGCGTGTAATAATGCGATTAACGCCGCTAAAGAATTTAAAAATATCTACGTTATTGATTCTAGAAGTTTATCTACCGGTATTGCTCTAGAAGCAATCTATGCATCTACTCTTGCTAAAGAAGGATTATCTCCAGAAGAAATCGTTAAGAAAGTAGAAGCGAGAATTCCTTATAATCAAACTAGCTTTGTACTTGCCACTGTTGATTATTTATATAAAGGTGGAAGATGTTCTGGTTTAGCTAAAATAGGCGCAATGCTATTTAGAATTAGACCTCAAATCATTATGGCAGAAGGCAAGATGAGCCCAGGCAAGAAATATATGGGTAAACAACTTGGATGTGTTGAAAGCTACGCTAAAGATACATTAGATCAATTCAATAACCCAGATAAGAGCTTAGTCTTTATTACTCACTCTATGGCCACTCCAGAAATGGTAGAAGCTTGTAGAAAAGAATTAGAAGCTAGAGGCTTTAAACGTATTATTGAAACTAGAGCGGGAGCAACTATTTCTTCTCACTGTGGTCCAAAGTGCATTGGAATTTTATATTTCAATGATGGGGAACAAAAATAAAAGAATTGATGTAATCAAAACAAGTATTATTGGCTATTGACTGATAACACTTGTTTTTTTTATTCTATTTGGTAGAAAGGATATTTATATAAATATGGAAAAAACAAACAAAGTAATGAGAATTATTTTGAGTGTGGTGACAATTGTTTGTGTTGCCTTATTTGCTGTTTCGTTCTTTGCATTACCTGTTGAATCAATCAACAATGGAGCGCAAACAGTTGGTTTGAATATTTATGACATCATCAAATCTTTCTTTGAGGCTGCCAAAAGTATTTCCGAACAAGGTGGCGAATATGCAATTCAGCATATCGGTGCACTCTTTACTCTCTTAATTACAATGGCTTTTGCACTTGTGTTTGGAATTATTGCATTAGTCAAAGGCATTATATTACTTGTTAAGACAATCAAAGGAATGTCTGGAAAAGGCGAATTAGAACCTTTATTAAAATCCTTAGTTGCATTTGGTTCAATCTTGGTCATTTACATTGCTTTACTTTTAGGCATCATTTCTGCAAATCAACCTGGCACAGTTACAGGCTTAGGCGCTGGTACTGATATGATGTTATCAGTTGGTATCACTTCCTTAGCGGTTGCTGGAGTCTATCGTATTGCTGTTAAAGACGATAGAAAACTCGTTAACAAGATCTTTGGCTTAGCAGTTTCTACTGTTGCAATTATTGGTGTCATACTTGCATTCTCTGCTTCTATTACACAAAACGGTGGCACATATGGTATTTTATGGCTCTTCCCAGGATTCATTCAAACCATTTCAAGTACTTCCACTCCAGATACTTCATTCATTACTGGCTACGTCTTTGCTATTATTGGCGTTGTTGCTGTTCTCGTTAGTCTTGGTTTGGCTAAGAGCGTTATCGCTTATGGTTTCACAGTCGATGTTGACGGCAAAAAACCAGATTTCGCAAAATCCTCTATCGTTAAATCCGCCGTTTGGTTTGGTTTAATGGTTGTTGGTTTTGTCTTAATCGTTGTTGGCCTTAACAAAGGTGGTGTCGGTTTAGGTGCTGGTGCTATTGTTGGTATGGTTATGGCCGCTTTAGCTTTAGCTGGATCTATTGTTAACAAAGTGTTATCAAACAAATCCGCTGCTCCTGCTAAAGTTGAAGAAGAACCAGCTGAAGCAAAAGCTGAATAATTCTAATTATTAAGAAATAGAAAAACTGAGTTTTCCACATTATTTGGACAGTGTCCAATAATTGAGAAAAACAGTTTTTTTATATTTATATAAGTATGTTATTCTTTTTCGCGTAGGGGTAATTATGAATCTATATCTTGGACCAAATGATAAAGTGATGAATAATGATGAAGAGACTGTTGAAGTCATTGAAGTCATTGAAAACTACAACGATTATTCAGATATTGATGATGTAGACGAAATAATTGACCTTGATGAATTATTATTCTAGAAATAGCGAAATATATCGCTATTTTTATTTATTTAAAAATGTATTATCATTATTCATATGAATAAATTGAAGCTTCTTGGCAAATATAGTGCTGCAATTACTTTTTTAGCTTTTGAATTCTTTGCTTTAATTGCTTTTAACTATAGTGGATCTTTTGTTTTATTTGGCTCTTTATCTTTAGCGTTATGCCTTTTGTTGGTCTTATTTAATATTGCAGAGATTAAAACTAAAGGTCTTTCTAGTGTTGCTTTATTTTTTATTCCTTTATTCTTATTTGTTTTATTAACTGCAGTTGGTAACTATAACACAGTGCACACTAAAGTGTTTGGTCATTTTTCTTGGGCTGAAACAGTCTTTATTCCTTTAGGCTTATTAGCTATGGCCTTTAATGGATATTTATTAAGCATTGATAAGAACTTCAAATTAAAGACATTTATCACAGTGATATTTTCTGCTTTAGCGATTTATGTTCTTATAAACTTTATTTATAACTTAATTAGTTTTGGTGCATTTTATCCAATTATTTATAAAGGATATTATTTATATTACTCTGGCATTAAAAGTGAACTGCCTGTAAATGAATTTGCCTATGTATTAGAAGGATTTAAATTTGTTGAAGTAAAGATGGCTCATTATGTTTTATTCCCATTACTTTTATTATCTAGCAGTGTGATGTTATTATTCACCTCACCTAAAAAAGAAAAAGGATATTTCATTACTTATTCAGTTTTTACTTTATTAGCCTTATTTGCTCTAGCGTTTATTCCTTCCTTATTATCACTAGGTGGAATTATCGCTACTGCATTATTAGTTTTAGTTATTTATCTAGGTAAGACATATGTTAAAACTAGAAAAGTCTTGAAGATCATTTTATTTATTTTATTAGTTTTAGCCTTATTAGGATATTTATTTTATGTAATTGCAGTCGCTACAGGAATGAGCAATTCTTTTACCAGTATTTTAGATAGAATATTTAACTCTAATAGATACGCGAGAAGAATTAATCCAATATTAATTAATTTATTCTCAAGTAGTAAATTTTTAGGATTCTATGGCAATCAAGTCGCACCTAGCGTCATTGATGAAGTGAGTTTATCAGGTTTCTTTATCTTTGATAGCTTCATGACTAGCGGAGTGATTGGAACCTTTGCAATCTTTGCTTTTATATTCCTTGGCTTTAAATCATTCAAAAAATATTTCTATTCGCATAAAGATGAGTTTAGATTGCAGGCTACTATGTTACTATTTTTAATTGTTTTTGTTGGCTATAGCGCTTTCTTTAATGAAGGAGAATATACGTTATACTATAACGTTTATAAGCCGTTATATTTAACTTCTCCATTTATCTTAATGATCTTTATGCTTTCTTATGTTATTTGTAAATCAAGAGTGGTAATAGAAGAACCAAAGGAGGAAATTGTTAATGAGTAAAAAAATGAAATACTTATTATTGTTACCTTTAACGGCGATTGTTTCTTGCGGTTATAGTTCTTATTATTTGGTGGAAGGTAATAAATATACTTCTGCAAAGTTCTCTGAAAATTATTATACCCACTGGGATAATGAGTTAAAATCCGCTCATAAAAAAGATGTCATTGATATTACTAATGAAGCTTTAATAACTGGTATTAACTATAGTTATTTTGGTGATAACACGATTACTGGATTAGGAGAAATTGATCCAAATTATTTTGAAGCTGATCCAGGCTTAGAAGAGTTCGCTAGTGATTTTAAAATGAATAGTGTTGATGATTCATTTAATTATGGTTATCAATCTAAATTATTTGATGGACAAATGGTGTGCGGAGGACAAAACGGACGTCCCGAATATGCATATCAACTTGGAAGAGTGCAAATTAATAGGAATGGATTCTCTATAAGGTTTTCTAAAGAAAGTACTGATTTACATTATTTTGCTTTAAATTTAAAAGCCTCTACCGATAACACTAAAAAATGTTATCCAGTTGATGGAACTTCTTTAGCGACTAGTGATAGTCAACTCTTCCATAACTCAAAGATTAATTTAACTATTACTTTATATAATAAAACCTTAAACGGCATTGAAGGTTACCCATTTGCATTAGATGTTGAATTTGATAATAAGCACACTAATGATGGTCATTATTACACCTTTATCGCCTTTGATTTAGAAGATTATGAATTATCACGTTTAGTAGGAGTGTCTTTAGAATTCACAGTCTTAGAAGACGCTTTAATTTCCTATAATGAAGGTAAGACATATATAGAAGGCGGGGAAACAAAAAACGTAGACATCACAATGGATGACTACGCTTTATTCTTATATGAATTATTCTTCCCTTACACTAGTTGGAATTAACGATATTTAGAAATATCGAGCCACTTACCCATTTCAAAGTCACACTTATCATCATCTAATATTAATGTTCCTTTAGCAGGGGTGAAAGTCATCTCTGAAAAATAAATCTTTCCATTAATGTTATATAAATCCACTCGTACAAATGGGAATTTAGAGGCTAATTTCTCTGCAACTTCAACCATCTTCTCAAAGTTAGATGGTTTTTTTAATGGATAGTCAGTTTTTTTCCAACCGTTAAATTGAGATCCATCAAATGGAGTCCAATCGATATAGTAGTTGTTATAACGGATATCTACTCCTCTAGAAGTAACAACATATAGATTTTTTGCTTTTCCATTAAATACATGGATTTTATATTCGGTTGGGAGTTTACCATTTTCAAGCATTAACTCTTCGATAATGATTTGTGGTTTTATTCTAGAGTAGTGGAGCTCTAAAGTCTTTTTCCCATAATTGGTCTTTAGCCATTTATTGAACTTCTTTTTGAGTTCTTCGTAGTTGATTTTACTTTTGTCATAGCAAATATAATTCATCGCGCTGCCATGACTACACTTTAAGACAAATTGATTTGGGAGTTTAGAAAAATCAATATCTTCAAATCTATCAAAAACCCCATAGATTTTGATTAATAATTCGTCAAAACCCTGCTCTTTTACATATTCTCTAACTCCAACTCGACCAGCGCATTTAGAGACTAAATCATCTTTTGGGTAGACATATAAACGTAGATATTGGAGTTTTTCTGTATAGCGGTTTAGCCCTTTCCAATCAAGCTTATGATGAGTGATATATTTATATTGATATGAGATATATCCTTTTTTAGTGACACACTTAACTAAGCCTCTAAAAGGAGAAACTAAAGCGCGTTTAAATTTGTTTTCTTTTAAATTAGGATTAGACATTGCTATTTGCTCTCCTTTTTCTAGAAAACGAACACACTAAATCTTCTTTTAATAGAATCAACACTCCGATATAGATAATGGCATCAATTAAAACAATGCTCACTAATTCGATGATGTAGCTAGTAGCCACGCTAATACCGTTTCCTACTAATAAGTTATGCATTGGATCTCTAATAATATACGTCATCATTAACACTAATATAGTGGCGATTAATATTTTTAATGAATTGAAATTAAAGACTGCTTTAGAAATCCATTTCCAAGTGACTGCAAGTAAATAAACAAGAATAAATAAGTCAGTCATAGCAGTGCCAATAGCAACCCCAATTGCAGGTTTATCTTTAAATACCACTGCACCAAATACGATTGATAAGGCAATGTTTAATATAGTTCCGCCTAATAAAGCGTATAGATAATATTTTTCTTTTTTCATCGGAAGAAGAATTTGTCCATATATGATATCGCTTATTGAGTAGGTAATCATCATGCTACAAAGGATGATTAATACTGCAGGAGCGTTAACATATCCTAAACCTTCTGAAAAATCATAGTTTCCTGAAATTAAAGCAGTAATAGGAGAAGCAAGCATTGTCATAGTGGCAATGGCAGGTAAAACTATAAATAGACAAATATTAACTGAATACTTATTGAGCCTATTAAAGTATTTCTTATCTTCTTGAGCGTAGCAGATTGCCGCTCGAGGAATAAATACAGTGCTTAAAGCAGTGATAATACCAATAATAATATCGATTCCTTTGACACCTACTGAATAAGAGGCAACTTCGCCTTTTCCCTTGTCAATAAATCCTAAGATGAATGTATCAGTTTGGTTATAAAAGGAAATAATTAGAGTAATTGAGAATAAGACTAATAAAGGCTTTATATACTGCTTAAACTCATAAGGCATTGTCTTTTTATAGGAAATAAATTTCCTAGAATATATTAAGTTTGCCACTGTGGTTACTAAAGTAACAGAGGCAGTAATTAAAGCGTAGATATATATATCACCTGGATTGGTGACAAAGATAATAATTAATAATGTTGATAAGGCTAGTACCGCAATACTTCTAACAGACATATAGAACTGTTTTTCTAAAGCAATAAATAGCCATTCAAAAGAGAACGCTCCTGAAAGGAAGTTAATAGATAAAAGGAATATTACTTCATTATTGTTTTTTAAATCAGGAACAGTGAACACTAATGAGCACATTAATCCAAAGGATAATAATGTAGTTATCATTTGAATTAAGAAGAATGTTTGTACTTTGTTAGATAGTTTTTCCTTATCATCTTTGACTTTAACACATTCTCTAATAGCTAAATTAGGAATACCAATTTTTGCTAAAACTAGAAAATATAAAACAAAGGTATTACACCAAGTATAAATACCAACTTGAGCGGATCCTAAATATCGACAAACCCAAGGGAATGTCATAAAGGATAATATCGTTAATACCAAAGTACGAGAGATATTAATGATGACATTAGTACGTGTTCGGTCGTTCATGTGTTTAATTATAAACTTGATACTACGACTTTTGAAAATAATTTTTCAAATAAGTAGTACTCTACTATATAATATACAACGAGGTTTTGAAAATTATGCCTGATTATGTTTATGCGATTATTGGTACTGTAGTTATCTTTGCGGCTACAACTATTGGTTCTGGATTAGTCTTCTTCTTTGGTAAAAAAGGTTTAACTAAAAGGATTGGACGAATCTTTACAGGATTTGCTTCCGGAGTGATGCTATCTGCATCGTTTTTTGGATTATTAAAACCCGCTATATTTGAATCTAATGTTACATATATGCCTCCATCCGTAATTGCTGGTATATCAGTTATTGTTGGAGCGTTATTCTTATGGGGCATTGATAAGTTAGTACCTCACCTTCATTTAGCAAATAATAACGAAGAAGGTATTAAAACTAGACACTTAAACAAAGACCAAAAGATGTTTTTAGCGGTCACTATTCATAATATTCCTGAAGGTTTATCTGTTGGTGTGGCTTTTGGTGTTGCTTTAGCAAATCCTAACAATCACACTTTATTAATGGGCGCTTTATTTTTAGCGGTTGGTATCGGTATACAAAATGTTACCGAAGGAGCTGCTGTTTCTTTGCCTATTAAAGCTGATACAGGAAAATCTATGAAAGCATTCTTATTTGGAATGTTCTCTGGAATTGTTGAACCAATTGCGGCAGTTATTGGTTTATTCTTCGCAATGCAAATTCAAGAAGTTATGCCTTGGGCATTAGCCTTTGCTGCTGGATGTATGATTTATGTTGTCGCAGAAGAAATGATTCCAGAAATCAAAGAAAATGAACATGATCATCTTGGTGTATGGGCTTTTATTATTGGTTTTGTTGTGATGATGTTACTAGACTGCATTCAATTCTAATTATTTATTAAGACAACTAACTTTGTTAAAATTGAAAATATGAAAATCTTAATTGTTTGTCAGTATTACTATCCTGAGAACTTCATTATCACCAAAATTGCTGAGCAAATGGTGATGGATGGATATGAAGTTCATGTTTTAACTGGCAAACCAAATTATGGTTATGGTTATATTCTCCCCGCTTATAAAAACATCTCTGAAGAAGTAGTGAATGGAGTAAACATTCATAGAGTTAAGTTATATCCACGAAAAAAGAACAGATTATCAATTATTAGAAATTATTTATCATTTTGGAGAAATTCAAAGAAGTGGGTTAGAAAGACAAAACTTGAATTTGACTATGTTTACTCAATGAGTTTATCCCCTGTTACTATTTGTTGCGCAGGTAATTTATACGCTAAAAAGCATAGAATTAAACATATAATCCACTGCCTTGATTTATGGCCAGAAAGTACAGTTGTCACTCATGCAGTTAAGAAAAATTCTTTTATTTATCGTCGATTATACCATTGGAGTAGATCAATTTATTCTAAAGCTGATAAGATTTTAATTTCCTCCCCAAGTTTTAAGGATTATTTCGAAAATACCCTCAAATTGCCGGTAAATAACATTAAATATGTCCCTCAATGTTCATTAGTGGAAGATAGTGATATTTCCGCCTTTGATTATGGGGCAGGAACTCACATCCTTTATTGTGGAAATTTAGGATTAATTCAACAAATTCCTCTAATTATTGAAGCGATGAGCTTATTAAAAGATGAAGATATCTATTTCCATGTTATAGGAATGGGACCAATGAGTGATTATTTGATTAACTCAATTAAGGAAAGAGGGTTAGAAAATAAGGTTATTTATCACGGCCCTATTGTTGCTAAACTTGCCGCTGCATATTTTAAGCGTGCAGATGCGTTATATATCTCTTTAAAAGGAGAAGGCACTGTTGGCAAGACTATTCCTAGTAAATTAATGATGTCCTTAGCCTTTGCTCGACCAATAGTTGGAGTCCTTAAAGGAGACGGGAAAGATGTATTAGAGGATTCTGGTGGCGCTTTCTTAGCGGATGAAAACCCTGAATCAGTTAAAAATGCTTTATTAGCAATTTCTAATTTGAGCGAAAAAGAAAAAGCTCGCCTTGGCAAGCTTAATAAGATGTATTACGATTCACATTTCTCTTTAAGAACTGTGACTGATAAAATCGAAAAAGAATTTAAATAATTAATTCGTGGATTTGCTTTCCAATAATTTCTAAAGAAGTACGTTCCATGACTTTTTCTTTTGCGGTTTTAATGATTCGATCTTTTTCCTCTTTAGAAAGAGTTAATGCTTTATTTATTGCTTCAATTAAATCTTCTTTACTAGATGATTTAGCCCATATAATGCAGTCATCATAATGTTCTTTTAATAAAAAATTATTAACAGTGATATTTAAAACACCTAAAGAGATGCATTCTAATGTTTTACTTGGAATAGAATATTCATCAATTTTTGGATTTATAGGTCTAGGGTTAATTGAGAATAATGAATACTTAATAAGATTTAAATTATCTTCATAACTAACAGGGCCAAGATAAATAATGTTTTTATTATCTTTGATTACGGAATTAAGCTTATCGATATTTACATGATGTCCGCATAATACTAATTTGATATCTTTTGGATTAATACATTTATATGACTCAATTAAAGAATAGACTCCATATTCTTCCATTAAAGAACCACCAAAGTATATGTATTGTTCATTTATTAAAGGTTTAGAAGTCGATTCATATTCTTCTGATACCCCATCAATTTGTAGTACTGGTTTATTAGTTTTGTTATATAAATTAGAGATCGCAGAAGTTAAACAAATATAGCCGTCTAAAGATTGCCCTAGCTTAATCAATTTGTTTTTATAATTACTAGATGTAAATGATATATTATTTGGATTATCCGTACATATCCCAATTATTTTGCATTTATAAGTCTTTTTAATTCTAATCGCAGACTTTAATAAAGACATGTTTAAAGTATCAACTAATATCGCCTCAATTTTCTCGTTATTAGGTAAAACTTTTTTAATTCTATTATTCAAAAATAAGTACTTTGCTAATCTATTAGTAGAAACTTTAGGATATCTCCAGGAGATGTTAAATTCATCTTCCACTAATTGAGGTAGTTTTTTATCCGTAAAATTAGAATTAATTGGTCTAATGGAAATAACATCTACCTTATCAAACTTTGCAATAGCTCTAATCAATTTATTATGAAAATTTTGGTTACTTAAATTAGGAGACACTTTCCATTTTTTTAAGTATTCCTTAAACATTAATTGACTAACAGCGTTTGTTAAATATAGCACTCTACTCATAAATCTCTTTTAAAATCTTATAGATAGCTTCTGCTGATTTTTCAAATGTATTGTTAGAAATAGATTCTCTAATTTTATCTTTATCTAATTTTAAAGCTTTAGACATAGAAGTTTTAATTTCTTCAATGTTATTTATATCAACTATATAACCATTCTTATCGTTAGAAATATATTCTAAAGCAGAAACTATATTTTTACTGGCCACTACCGGTAAAGAACAAGATAAAGCCTCTAAAATAGTGTGTCCAAAGATGTCTTGTTTACTTAATGAAACATGTACATCACACGATCTATATAGTTCAAATAAATCTTTCTTATTTAAAAATGAGATAAGATGAACATTATTCAAATTGTTATCTAAGATAAATTTTTGATATTTATCTTTTAAAGGTCCATCTCCTACTAAAACTAAATGATCTTCTTTATTTTTAAATAAGGACATAAGTTCAATGTTATTTTTACGGTCAATAAATTGAGAGGCATTGATAAAGATATTTTTATCTAATGGAAGATGAAATTTATTTCTAATTCTTGTTCTTTCTTCTAAAGAAGGAATGACTATTTCACTAGAAAAGATATTGCAATAAGGATAGTTATATATAGGATTAATTGCCCCGTAATATTTTAAATATTCATTGGATGCTTTTGATGGAGATAAATAGAAAGAAGCTTTTGAGATATAATGAGTCTTATATTTTCTTTTAAAGCAGCTTTCTTTTTTAACAACTCCTCCGTTAATTAAAAGTCCAAATTTGATATGATGTTTAGACATATATTTAATAGCTTTTAATTCTGCCAGATGAGAATAGCCGTTCATTAAAATGACATCATATTCTTGTTGATGTTTTTTTATATATTTTCTAACGTTATTAGATAGTGAGCCCTCTTTTCCAAAATATCCATCTTTTAAGAAAAGATAATTAAATTTATATTCGTTTGATGCATAAAAAGAATCAGGTCTATCTTTTGCTTTTGTTCTTTCAAATAAGACTGTTAAATCAACGAATTTCGCTAATTCGTTAAATGTATTAACCTTATATGGGGCTGGATGATTAAATATAATCAGTACTCGCATATAGACATTATATCTATCGAAGTTTATCTTTGCTATTAAAAATGATAAAATCATTTCATGACTTGGAACGAAGTGTTTGAACAAATAAAGTCTAAAGACTATGCGATTAGATTAAATAAATTCTTGGATGAGGAATATCAAAACCATAAAATCTATCCTCCTAGAAAAATGATATTTAACGCTTTTAAACTTACTCCGATTGAAAATGTTAAAGTTGTTATCTTTGGTCAAGACCCATATCACGAAGAAGGGCAAGCAATGGGACTATCTTTTTCCGTTCCAGATAATATCAAGGTTCCCCCTTCATTAGTAAACATTTATAAAGAGATCGAAAACGAATATAAAACTCAATTTGTTAATAGAGGCGGAGACTTAACCTATTTAGCAAAGCAAGGAGTTCTTCTTTTAAATACGATTTTAACTGTTAGAGAAGCTTCACCTCAATCTCATAACATCAAAGAATACAATTTGTTCATGCAAGATATCATTTCCACCTTAAATAAATTAGATCAACCAATTGTTTTTCTTCTTTGGGGAGGGAACGCTAAGAGTTTAGCCAAATATTTAACAAATAAAAACCACCTGATTTTAACAGCGACCCACCCTAGTCCTTTGGGCGCCAATCACGGTGGTTGGTTTAATTGTAATCATTTCCGCCTAACGAATGAATTTCTCGTCAAAAACGGATTAAAACCTATTAATTGGCTGAAATAATAGCTAAATCTTTTTGCTTCTTTTTATATAGATATATCGCTAACACTAAGACATTTAGTCCAACTATTAATAAGGCAACAAACCAAATCCAGTATGCGTTATTAATACGTTCTGGAGATTTTCCTTCAATATAAACATCAAAATACATTTTTATGATTCGTGAGGCAACGTAGCCACATACTGCGAGTATAGATACGCCACTAACTAAGCAAAGCACTTCATATTTGATTTTGTTTTTTATAGTCATAACAAGATGGTTTACTCCTATTCCAATTAGTGCAAGTCCCGAAATCCACTTTACCATACAATCTCCATCGAAATAACTATCGATTTCATATCCATAAATCCAAGTATATTCGTCATATGTATGCGTTAAAACATATCTAACAAAGAAAACTACAAATAGGATTGTTCCAATCGTAAATAATGTTCCAACAAGCATAAAGTTAGCAAATTTTTCTGTGGTAATTGGCTTTTTTGCTTCTTCTTTAATCTTTTCTTCCTGAACTTCTAATATTTGAGGCGCTCTTTTATATAGAACCAATAAAACCAAAACACTTAAAACCACACATGGACCAACATAAGCTAAATTGTATACAAAGCTATATAATGCCGGCGACATATAGGAAAGATTCCACGCAAATTGTTCTGGGACATTCCAATAAAATAATCCAGCAAAATAGTGGGAGAAGAATTTTAGTGTCCCTCCAATAATTGTTCCAACTGCTAACCATAAATATTTATGATTGCTTGATTTATCGAATAAAGGCTTAAATAGTCCTGCTAATCCAACAAACATATATGGGAAAATATAATCTAAAAATACCTGCAGAGGATGAAGGATATAAGCTTTAGTAGCGAGATCTAAAGCCCCCATAATTAATCCTGTTGCTAAGGCAGGTAATAATCCTCTTCTATACGCTACGATTAATACTGCAACCATAGCAATACCAATACTTCCTCCACCTGTAAATGAAACAGAGAAAGCGCCTTGTATTTCATCAAGTACAAATCCAATAGCGGCAAAAATTGCTACTTCACAAATTATTCTAGTGATACTTCTACTTTTCATATCTACTCTCCAATAAAAAACTCCGCGACTAAACGGAGAAATAGCTAATAAAAATAACTTCCTCCGCTAGCATTACCTAGATCAGGTACGGTCGATTCGAATCAGAATCCTCTCAGCCAGGTTCACCTAGCTCCCAAAATCTATTATAGACTTGTATGAGAATTGAACAACAGAAATATCACATTATATTTGCATAATTATTCTCACTTTGTGAGATATTATGTTATGATAATTAGCAATAATGAGGTTATCGTAATGGCAAAAAAAGAAAAAGCAAAAGTAGTTGAAACGGTTGAACCAGTAAACGAACAAGTTGAACAAGAAAAATTAGAAGCTAGTTTAGATGTTATTAATCTAGAACAAAATGAAACATTAAATTCCTTCTCTGAAAAAGTTGAAAAAGGTAGAGATGATTTTTACACAACCTTCTCTAAACAAAGAAAAATGTCTAATTTCTTAATTCCAATTGTGGGATTAGTAATGGCGGCTTCCTTTGTATTGTTTTTAGCTGTTAGTGGGGCCTGGGGCAAGATTGTTGGCGGAGTGATTATTGGTGTCACTTTAGTGGGCATGGTAGTTTTCTACATCATGACCAAAAACAAACTTCCTGGAAAATCTCAAGAATACTTAAGAAATTTTGCTATTTATTCTGATAGCTTTTTAGTCAGTAAGAATGAAGTTAGTAATCCTCGTTTATTCTTTAAAAAGAGATATGCGATTAGTGATTTCTTGCCTGATCGTGTTTATAAAGATGTCGTTGATATTGCTAGTAGGAATATCGTGGAATTTGATTATAAAGGTCATTCCGTCCAGATTGGTGAAGCGGCTTTATATAAAAAAGGCGAAAAGAAAAATCAAAAACAATTACTATTTGTTGGAAGATATCTCTCCTTTACAAATGATCTTCATTTTGAAGACCGCTACATTATAAACATTAGCAAAAAAGATAAAGTTGATCTACCAACAGACTTTGATGACTTAAAAGTCTTAAAAGAGCAAAATAACTTTGCTATATATGGCAAAGAAGGTGCTAACTTCACTAAAGATTTAGGTAAAGAAGTGATTAATGACTTAATGTCTATTGACTGTAAAGATTCTTTACTTAACGTCAATATTGTTGTGTGGGCTGGTCATACCGCTGCTTATTTATCTTATGATGACTCAATTGTGGCCATTCCTTTAGATAAAAAGCTTAATAGTGCGGCTTATCAGCAATTAAAGAAAAATATTTACGATATCTTAGATATTTTATTGGAAAAATAATATGGGATTATTTGGTCATTGGTTAGCTATTCAATGTTATAAACATGATGGTTCCTTACATCGTTGTTGGGACCGTGGTTTAGTTTTGGCTAATAATGATGACTTTATAGTAATCGCTACTAAAAAAGCTAAAGTAGTGGAATATAACGGTAGAAGATGGTTCACAAAAGAACCAGCAGTTACTATCTTTTCTAAAAAAGAATGGTGGAATGTTATCTGCATGCTTAAAGAAGACGGCATTTGCTATTACTGTAATATTGCCTCCCCTGCTTTAATTAACTCCAGAATGATTAAATATATCGACTATGATTTAGATGCTAAATTATTTCCTAATGGAGATATCAAAATATTAGATGAAAAAGAATATTTAAGACATAAAGAGACTTATAAATACACTGATGAGCTTGATCAAGTTTTAAGATATTCTATGAAACTTGTTTTAAGCAAAATGGAAGCTAGAGAATTTCCATTTAATGATGAAAGAATTAGAGCTTATTACGATAAGTTCTTAATCCAACTAAATAAGGATAAATAGAGACGCTGCTATATGAAATTTGATGTTTTTAATCATGAACAAATGCATGAATTTGGGCTTAAATTAGCTAACAAATTGCCTAACGGAACTGTAGTGGCTTTGTTAGGTGATTTAGGGGCTGGAAAAACCACTTTAGTGAGAAGTGTTGCTAAAGGCTTAGAAATTGATGAAGTAGTTCAATCCCCAACTTTTAATATTATGAAGTTATATCTAAAAGGTAAGCGTCCATTAATTCATATTGATGCCTATCGATTAGCGGATTTAGACACTGATATTGGTTTAGATGAATATATTGGTTATGAAACTGGGCTAACAATGATTGAATGGCCTCAATATATTGAAAAGTTATTACCTAAAAATACTCTGTTTATTGAAATTAGTATTACTGGAGAGACTTCTAGACACTTAAAAGTTTATTCTCGAGATCGAAATTTATTAGAGGCTATAAAATAACATGGCAACTTTATTATTAGATAGTTCAAATACATCTTTATCAGTAGGAATTGAGTCTAAAGGAGAGCTTCTTGGATTTATATCTTATGAAGCATGGCAAGCTCAATCCGAGCATATGATTCCTGAAATTGATAATTTACTTAAAAAATATTCTTTAACTCGTAAAGATATATCTGGAGTAGTGACCTCAATTGGTCCTGGCTCATATACAGGAGTAAGGATTTCTTTAACAATCGCTAAAGTTATTGCTTTATGTTTAGATGTTCCTATTTATCCTGTTTCATCTTTAAGAGTGTTAAAAGACAATGATAAACCTTCAATTTGTTTAATTAACGCTAGAAGTGGAAGAAGTTACTTTGGGGTTTATGAAAAAGATAAAGTAATTGTTTCTGACACGATTAAAACTAATGAAGAAGTATTAGCCTATATTAAAGAGCATCCATCTTATTCAATATGTGGCAATGTCTCTTATTTAGGATATGAGAATTTAGACTCAAATATTTGCTTACAAATGGTGTCTTTGCTTAACTCGTTATCTCCATTTGAAAACTCTTTAGCGTTAAAGCCAGTTTATCTTAAGGATTAATTATGAATTCATTTGAAATTAGAGAATTGATAGAGTTTGATTTAGATAAAGTGATGGAAATTGAAGATCTATGTTTTGTTGCTCCTTGGAAGAAAGAAGATATCCTTAGAGAACTTCATAACAACCAATTTGCAACTTTGTTAGTCGCTACTATAAATAGTGAAGTAGTTGGTTATGTAGATTATTGGATTACATTTGATAGCGCGACTATATGCCAAATTGCAATTCATCCTAATTATCAAAGAAAAGCAATTGGTTCCGCATTACTAGAAGAAGTAATCAAAGATTGTTATGCAAAAAAAGTGTTTAACATCACTCTAGAAGTTAGAGAATCTAACCTAAAAGGCATTAACTTTTATTCAAAACATGGGTTTAATCAATTAGTTGTTAAACCAAATTATTATTCTAACGGTGAAAATGCAATTTATATGATGAGAGGAGTAGAACTAAATGGCTAAAATCTTAGCAATCGAAAGTAGTTGTGATGAAACAGCAGCGTCAGTTATCTCTGACGGTGTTCTTTTAAGTAATATTGTCTCCACTCAAATTGATGTTCATCGTAAGTATGGTGGAGTGATGCCTGAAATTGCTTCTAGACTTCACGCAGAAAATATTTCTATTGTGATAAAAGAAGCAATGGAAGAGGCTAAAATATCATTTGAAGACTTAGATGCGGTGGCGGTTACTAGAGGACCGGGATTAATTGGGGCACTTCACGTTGGTTTACAAGCTGCTAAAACAATTTCAATGTTATATAACATTCCTTTAATTCCTGTTCATCACTTAGCAGGTCATATTTACGCTAATGAATATGTTTCTGAATTTAAATTTCCAATGCTTGCTGTAGTGGTGTCTGGAGGCAATACCGAACTTGTTTTAATGAAAGACCATATGAATTTTGAAATCATCGCCGAAACAGTTGATGACGCTATTGGTGAATGTTACGACAAAGTCGCTAGGGTATTAGGTTTACCTTATCCGGGCGGGATTCCAATTGATAAACTTGCTAAAGAAGGGCAACATACATATGATTTACCAACTCCATTGAAAGGAGTAAAGACACTTAACCTTTCTTATTCTGGATTAAAAACTAATGTCATTAATTTAGTCCATAATCTAGAACAAAAAGGAGAAAAAGTTAATGTTCCTGATATGTGTAAATCTTTCCAAGATGTAGCGGTGGGTTTAGTAATAGATAGAACAATTAAAGCCGTAAAACAATATCAAGTTAATCAAGTCATTTTAGCGGGTGGAGTATCTGCTAATTCTTATTTAAGAAGCGAGATGACTAAAGAAATGAATAAACTAAATGTTGAACTGCATATTCCACCTATGTGGTGCTGTACAGATAACGCGGCAATGATTGCTAAAGTCGCGTCTAGATTATATGATTTGAAAGTTTTTGCTCCTTTAAATTTAGGAGTAGATCCAAACTGGAAAATCGATGAATGGAATAAATTTTGAAATCTTTATTAAATGATTTCACAAGATTAGATATAATACATACTACGAGGTTATGAAAATGAGTAAAAAAATCACAAACTTTGAATTATTCGATATCGTCTTTAACGGGGATGAAGAAGAGTTAAAAGAATTATTATCAGAAGAAGTTGAATTAGAAGGATGGGTCCGCACTAATAGAGCAAATGGACAAATCGGCTTTATTGAATTTAATGATGGTACCTATTTTAAAAACGTCCAATTAGTTTATTTAAAAGAGTCTAGTTGCTATGAGCTAGCTTCTAGTTACCGTAATGGCTGCGCAATTAAAGTGGTTGGTAAGATTAAAATTACTCCAGAAAATAAGCAACCATTTGAAATTGAATTATGCGAAACTACGCTTTTAGGTGACTGCGATGAAGATTATCCTCTTCAAAAGAAAAGACATTCCTTTGAATTTCTTAGAGAAATTGCTCATATTAGACCTAGGGGCAATACTTTCCAGGCTGTTTTTAGAGTAAGAAGTGTATTAAGCTTTGCGATTCATCAATTCTTCCAAGAAAGAGGATTCTTATATGTTCACACTCCTGAAATTACCACTAATGATGGAGAAGGAGCAGGAAATGTCTTTGATGTTACTACCCATGACACTAAAGATCCATTTGCTTTCTACGGCAGAAAAGTTAACTTAACAGTTACTGGTCAGCTCCACGTCGAGCCTTTTGCTTTATCTTTTAGAAATGTTTATACGTTTGGTCCTGTTTTTAGGGCTGAACACTCAAATACAGTAAGACACGCCAGTGAATTCTGGATGATTGAACCTGAAATGGCATTTTGTGACCTAAATGGCAATATGTCAGTTATTGAAGACTGCATTAAATATTGCATTAATTATGTGATGGAAGCTTGTCCAGAAGAAATGAAGTTCTTTAACACCATGATTGATCCTACCTTGTTAGATAGATTAAATCATGTTGTTAATTCTGAATTTAAGAAGATGACCTATACTGAAGGCGTTGAAATCCTTAAAAATGCTGTCAAAAACGGCGTGAAATTCGAAAACAGCAATATTGAATGGGGTATGGATTTACAATCCGAACATGAACGTTATTTGACTGAAAAAGTGGTTAATGGTCCATTATTCTTAATTGACTATCCTGAAGAAATTAAAGCTTTCTATATGAAACTTAATCCAGACAAGAAAACCGTTGCAGCTTGTGATTTACTCGTTCCTGCAGTTGGAGAACTTGTTGGTGGTTCTCAAAGAGAAGAGAATTATGAATTATTGAAAGCGAAAATGGATAAATTAGGTTTAACTAGTGGTTTAGAATGGTATTTAGACACTCGTAAATATGGTGGATGTGTCCATTCTGGATTTGGAATTGGCTTTGATCGTTTATTAATGTATGTTACTGGCATGCAAAATATTAGAGATGTTCAACCTTACCCAAGAACAAGTGGTTCAATTAAATATTAATTATGGAAAATAATAACGTTGCTTTATCAGAGAAAGAAAAAAGAAAAGAAGTTGCGAGACGTCGCACCTTCTGGTTTCTTATTGTATTTAATTTATTATTAATCGTTTATATCTTTATTCAAGTGATAATGCTCGTCAGTAACAAATAATTAATTATTTGTATTGGTGTTATCGTTATTTGTAACAGCCTCATCTTGGTGATAGCCATCGAGGCTTTTTTCAAAGACAGTTTTACTACGCTTATAAAGTAATACTGTTCTTGATAATAAAGAACTTGCCGCTACTAAATACCAAGTTCCTCCAACTAAAATGCATGGTCCAAAGATATATCCACACCACGCAATTGCGTCAAAATGAGGAGTATTATCTAAGACTAATTTTGCAAACTTAATTATTGTACCGTCTGTATATTCGCCAGATAATTTCCAAGTGAAGAATAATGTTCCAAATCCGTCATAGGTAGAAAATGGATTATATCCCCAATTGTTATATATTGCGTTATGAATAAATAAAACAATAAATCCCACAATGATAATAATCATTGGAATATAAGCTTGTTTAAAGAAATAGGCCCAGTTTTTATTTCTTCCGTATCTAATAAAATGTTTTTTATCGTTTACGACTTTAGTCACAACCGCGTCATGAACTAATGTATCAATCTTCTTTGCTTGGAATTTCATAATTCTCATTAATAAATATCCAAGTAAGCCAATAAAAACCAAGACAATAATAACAATTAAAAGAAGAGCAAATATTAATCTCTTATCACCATCAGATAATGAAATTAAAATATTAGTCATTATTGTCTGACTCCTCTACTTTTGTCTCTTCTTCTTTTTTATCTTCAAAGGTTGGAGAAATATAGTTATCAACGTTATACATTTCTTGATCGCTAGGATATAAATTTAAAACAGGCTCAACTGCATCTTGCTTTGTCTCTTCTTTATTAGCTTCTAAAATCTTTTTAACTTCTTCATCTTCGTGAAGTTCTGTTTTTAAGTTTCTGCCAGTGAAAAATAAAATAGTAATTTTAATTAATCGATAGATAAAAACAAAAATTCCAAAGACAGCATAAAGGCATATCCCTAATAAGCCTATAGGGAAGAATAGGATATAAAATATGCCTTTTAATAAACCTTTGAAAAAAGTAATCATGAATCTATTTTAGTTTATTTATATTTTTAATAAAACAATAATTGTCCAAATAGTCAATTATTGTCACTAAACCTAAAATAGTGGTGATTAATATTAATTGATTTGGAGAGGAAACAAATTGATATAAAAAAGCAAAAATAAAGATAAACGCTAGATGAGAGATAACTAATAAAACATAGTTTAGTTTCTTTCTTTTTAAAATTAGTTGAAGTGTTTCATAAATATAAATTGGTAAAGGTATCATTACAAAAACAAGACACCAATTTGGGAAACAGAAATAAGACAAAACTGCTAACCCAGTAGTTAATAAAGTAAATGAATATAGAATATATCTATTACGACATTCTAGGTTAACTTCTATTCCAAACTTATGAATTTCAAGTTTAATAAATAAATAAGATAAAACAATTTGAATTTGTGAAATTATAAATAAGAAAATTAGTAGGAATGTATCCAAATATTTAAATTCACTTATCCCAAATAACTTAATTAACCCCATCATAACATCGAAGTTATTGATAATCTTAGTTAAAACAAAATAGGTTAAGTATGTGAGAAAAAATTGTGTGACAGTCGTCCCTACAATAATTATGATAGCAGAGACTTTATGCTCAAAAGAAATACCGAATAAAAATCCTACTATAAGAGAAGGAAAAACATATATCAAAGCATCAAATATGCTGAAGCCACCAGCAACAGCGAAACACAATCCTAGAGTGACTAAAGCATAAATTGGGTAATACTTCTTTTTACAATACAAGGTCACTATAGTGCTTGTTAAAGGAAGAATTAACACTAACAACAATAATAAAGCTGGCAAGAGATTACTTAACAATATAAAGATAATGTTAATTGCTGACATAATGGCCATATAGGCGATATTTTGAGTAGCAGTTTCTCTTTTTCTAAATAGTTCCATAGAGAGATTTTAACAAAAAATAAAATTTTTTTCACAAAAATGGCCATTTTTCCACTCTATATATAATAGAGGGACTTTTTATGAAAAAACTTATTTTAACCACATTAATAACAGTGTTAGCGTCATGCTCGTCTTCTGAGACAATTAAACATAACTATCATGAGATAAAAGATCATTTAATTAGTTGGAGCGATATCTTTGTTCAAGAAGAAGATACCTATCTAGTGTATTTTTATTCTGAAAGATGTGGACACTGCAACGAACTAAAGCAAGATATTTTATCTTATTATTTTAAAGAGATAACTCCGATGTATTTTATATGCACTGATATTGAGATTGTTATTGGTCCACCTAAAGATTTATTAGAAATAAGTGATATTAATGAATTTTATATATTTGGCACTCCGTTTTTAACTTTAATTAATGATGGAACAGTTGCGGATTATTATGTAGGTAAAGCTCAAATTTTAGACTTCATTTCAATTTGATTAAAAATTAATTAATAAAATTGAATAGAAGGGTCATTTATGTTAGTATATTGCTATGCAATATGAAGAGTTTGTAAGTTCATTAAATGATAAGCAACTTTTAGCGGTTGAATCCCCTAGTCAATATTTAAGAATTGTTGCGGGAGCAGGAAGCGGTAAGACCCGCGTTTTAACTTATCGTATATCTTATTTAATATCTCAATTAAAAGTTCAACCTTGGAAGATTGTTGCGATTACTTTTACTAATAAAGTCGCTAATGAAATGAAGAACCGAATTGTTAAGATTGTTCCTGAAGCTAGTAAAGATTTAACAATTCGAACATTCCATTCTTTTGCTGCTTATTTTTTAAGACAGGAGATTGAAGTGCTTGGTTACCCAACTAACTTCACTATTCTTGATGAAGAAGATCAAGCTAAATTAGTTAAGGATATTGCGGTTTCAATGGATTATAAAAAAAATGATCCGATTATTAAGAAAACAATAAATTACATTGGTTATAACAAGTTACATGAAAAATATCCTGGAGATATTAAAATCATCCATGAAAATTTTGAAGATGAAAAAGTTTGTTTAGAAATTTTTGAAGAATATGAAAATCAAAAAGAAAGACAAAGCGCTTTAGATTTTGATGATTTATTATTAAAAACTAATCAAATTTTAGCATCTTATCCATTAGTTCAGGCTAAATGGAGAAATAGAATCGACCATATTTTAGTGGATGAATTCCAGGACACAAATGATACTGAATACAAAATGATTAAGTATTTACTTAAACCATCTGCATCTTTATATGTTGTTGGTGATCCTGACCAAACCATTTATACCTGGAGAGGGGCTAATCAAAAGATTATTTTAGATTTAAGCGAAGATTATCCTGGATTAGAAACTGTGATTCTTAATCAAAATTATCGTAGTACTCAAAATATCCTTGATAGCGCTAATAAACTTATTGCTCATAATAAGTACCGTGTACCTAAAGATTTATTCACCAATAACATTAAAGGACATGAAATCGTTGTAAGAGGTTTAGATACAGGAGTTGGAGAAGCAAGTTACGTCGCTAGAGAAATAACTTCATTAAAAGAGACACAGCATTATCGATATTCAGATATTGTTATTCTTTATAGAAGTAACTATTTAACATTAGACTTTGAAAAAGCTTTAATGGCGAAAAAGATTCCATATGTTATCTATGGAGGTATTAAGTTTTATCAAAGAATGGAAATTAAAGACGTTTTAGCCTATTTCCGTTTAATTAATAATTATAAAGACGATATCTCTTTTGAAAGAATTATTAATGTTCCTAAAAGAGGAATTGGTGAGACTAGTATCAATTTAATTAAAAATAACGCAATCGAGCATGATTTGAGTTTATATGAGTATATTTCTAGTGATTTCGCTCTTGAAGAATTACCAGATCGAGTTTCTAAATCTTTAAGAAGTATGATTGCAAGAATTGAACACACTAAAGAAGAACTAGAAGAAGATAACGAAATTTTTGCTAAAACTCTTGAAGATTTAATTACTGATATTGGCTATTATGAATATTTAAAAACTCAAGAAGAAGGCGAAGATCGTATTGATAACGTTAAGTCTTTATTTGATGATTTAAGACACTACCTACAAAATAATGTCGATGCGACATTTGAAGAATATTTACAAAATGTTGCTTTAGTTAGCGCTCAAGATGATATGCAAGAGGGGGAACATGTTACTTTAATGACTGTTCATACCGCTAAAGGATTGGAATTCCCTGTTGTCTTTGTTGTAAGACTAGACCAAGGGATATTCCCTTCTATTAGAGCATTAACTGAAGGTGGATATGCTGCTGAAGAAGAAGAAAGAAGATTGGCATATGTTGCCTTTACGCGTGCAAAAGAAAGATTATATCTAACTTATTCTGGAGGATATAACTACGTTGTAGGCTCTAACTTAGTTGAATCTCAATTTATTAAAGAAAGTGGAAATAGCAGTGTATCTAGACCTACTTCCTTTAATACTGGATATAGATATCAACCTAGACCAACTCCACAAAGGAAATACGGCTTTGATGATATAAGAGATGATGACTCAGTGTCATTTGATGATGGACCACATATTGTCCAAGAAGCTCCTCAAAGTAATAATATTACTAACTGGGAAGTTGGAGATATTGTCATTCATCAAAAATTTGGTAAAGGTGTTGTTAAAGCTTTAGAAGGAGATAACATTATTGTTGTTGACTTTAAAGAACACGGAGAAAAAACATTATTAGGAACTCATCATATGATTTCCAAAGGGGTGAAATAATTATGGATCCAAAATTAAGAGCAGAAGAAATTACAAAGCTTTTAGAAAAATACAACTATGAATATTATGTTTTAGATAATCCTAGTGTCTCAGACGCCGAATATGACCGTTTGATGCAAGAACTAATCAAGATTGAAAGCGAACATCCTGAATTAAAATCACCTTTAAGTCCAACTCAAAGAGTGGGCGGTGCTGTTCAAGAGGAATTTAAGAAGATTACTCATAAAAGAATGATGCTTTCTCTTGCTAATGCGTTTAACGATACTGACTTAAGAGACTTCGATAAGAAAATTAGGGATGTTTTAGGAGTTGAGAAGGTTAAATACATGGCCGAAATGAAGATTGACGGCCTTGGTATTTCTCTTTTATATAGAAAAAATCTAATTTATGCCTCCACTAGAGGAGATGGAACCATTGGAGAAGACGTTACTAGCAATGTAATCACCATAAAATCTATTCCAACTCATATTGATACTGATCAAGAATTAGAGATACGTGGTGAAGTCTTTATGCCTAAAAAATCTTTGGCAAAACTCAATCAAATGCGTGAAATTACCGGCGAACCTTTATTCGCTAACGCTAGAAACGCTGCTGCTGGAAGTATTCGTCAACTTGATAGTGCAGTAGCAGCAAGTCGTGGGCTTGATGGATTCTGGTATTATTTTGTTAATGCTAAAGATTTTGGGATTAGATATCACTCAGAAGCACTTAATTACGCTGATAAATTAGGCTTTAAGACCAATAAGGAACGCAGATTATGCGATGGCATAGAAGAGGTTATAAAATATATTGAAGAATATACCGAAAAAAGACCTGAATTACCTTATGATATAGACGGTATTGTCATTAAAGTTGATGATATGGAAACTTATGATAAATTAGGCTATACATCAAAGACTCCTAGATGGGCAATTGCTTATAAATTCCCACCTGAAGAAGTGATAACTAGACTCACCGATATTATTTATACAGTTGGTAGAACCGGAAAAATTACCCCTAATGCAGTTTTAGAACCTGTTAGAGTAGCGGGTAGCTTAGTACAAAGAGCAACTTTACACAATGAAGATTTTGTAAAAGATAAAGATTTAATGATAGGCGACTACGTTGTCATTAGAAAAGCTGGAGATGTTATTCCTGAAGTTGTAAGAGTGGTCAAAGAAAGACGCACTGACGATGTTAAAGAATATCACATGATTGATCGTTGCCCAGTTTGTGGAGAACCATTAACTAGATTAGACGCAATGCATTATTGCTTAAATCCGCATTGTGAAGCAAAAAAGATTGAACAAATCATTCATTTCTCTTCTAGGGATGCTATGGATATCGAAGGAATGGGAGAAAAAGTTGTAGAACAATTCTTTAATCAAGGATTTATTAAAAATATCGTGGAGATCTATGATTTATCGCAATATCGTGATGAAATCATCGCTTTAGATGGCTGGAAAGATAAATCAATTGATAATTTACTAGAAGCAATAGAAAAATCTAAAGAAAACTCCCTTGAGAAAGTACTATTTGGTTTAGGAATTAAAGAGGTTGGAGCTAAAACCGCTAAGGTTTTGTCGAGAAAATACTTAGATATTGACGCTTTAAGTAAGGCTAGTGAAGAAGAATTATTAGAAATTCAAGATGTTGGTCCAATTCTCTCTAAATCACTAGTTAATTGGTTTAAAGATGAAAAGAATATGGAACTAATTGCAGGATTAAAAGATAGAGGTGTAAATTTCAAATATCTTGGAAATACATCTTTAGCTGCTGGAAATTATTTCTCTGGTAAAACAGTTGTGTTAACTGGAACGTTAGCATCCTACGGCAGAAAAGAAGCGACATCTTTATTAGAAGATTTAGGTGCAAAAGTAACTGGATCAGTTTCTAAAGCTACTGATGTTGTTATTGCTGGAGAAGCTGCAGGAAGTAAATTAGATAAGGCTAATCAACTTGGTATTACTGTCTTATCTGAAGACGAATTCTTGGCCTTGGTTAAATAACCCACATTTACTGAATTTTATTAACTCACCTTGTATTATTGGGTGAGTTTTTAATATTTATGGTTTAATTAAATAGTTATCTTTGATAAAATACCTAATTGGAAATTGAAATATGAAAACTGTTACAAAAGAAGTATTAAAGACAACTGCTAACAAATTAATGTTTGATATGCCTGATGAGCAATACGATCAATTAGTAAGCGAATTTGACATTCTTATCAAACAAATGAATTTGATTGGCGAAATTGATGGAGTCGATACTGCAGAGCCTATGACTTTTCCTTTTGATGTCACTAATGACTATTTAAGAGAAGATGTAGCCACCGCTCCTGAAAATAAAGAAGAGATTTTAAAGAATTCTGCAGATGTTGTAGACGGACAAATTCGTCTTCCGAAGGTGGTCAAGTAATATGAAATATATGAATTTAAACATCACCAAAATCCATGAAGCTATCCTAAAAGGAGAAGTCACACCTTTAGAGTTAGTTAAAGAGGCTATTGAAGCTTGTAAAAAAGATGACAATAACGCTTTCGAATATATCTGTGAAAAAGAGGCTATTGAAAGAGTTAATAAACTCGATGAGTCCAAAAAGGATAGTCCTTTATATGGCATCCCTGTAGTTATTAAAGATAATTATTCCACTAAAGATATTCCTACTACTGGAAGTAGTAATATGCTCAATGGATATGTTCCTATTTTCTCTAGCGAAGTTGTTTTACGCTTAGAAAAAGCAGGTGCTGTTGTCGTTGCTAAAGCTACAATGGATGAACTTGCAATGGGAGGTAGTGGTACTACTGGTCATTTAGGAACTACATATAATCCTTGGGATAAATCTAAAACTCATTTAATTGGTGGATCATCTTGTGGAAGCGCTAGTAGTGTTGCCGCTGGAATTGTACCTTTCTCTATTGGTAGCGATACTGGTGATTCTGTAAGAAAGCCAGCTAGCTATGGAGCCTTAGTTGGATTTAAGCCATCTTGGGGTAGAATCTCTAGATTTGGTTTATTCCCATTTGCTACTTCTTTAGACCATGTTGCTTATTTCACTAGAAACGTTGAAGATAGTGCAATTTTGCTTAATGTTTTAGCAGGTAGAGATGATAAAGATTTCTCTTCCTCATTTAAACCAGTTGAAGATTACACCGCTAGATTAGGCGAATCAGTTAAAGGCAAAAAGATTGCAGTTATTAAAGAAATTATGGATTCAATTTCTAATAAGACAATTAAAGAAGCATTTAACAAAAATATCACTGCTTTAAAAAATCTTGGCGCAATTGTTGAACCAGTTAGTATTGACCATAAATTACTTAAAGCAATCTATCCTACATATATCATTATTTCTTGTGCTGAATCCACTAGTAATAATGCTAATTTAGATGGTGTTAAATTTGGTCCAAGAGAAACAGGTGAATCCTTTGAAGAAATAATGACAAATACAAGAAGTAAAGGATTCTCGAGATTAATTAAGCGTAGATTTGTTATTGGTGGATATTCCTTACTTAAAGAAAACCAAAACGAATTATTTGTTCGCGCACAAAAATGTAGAAGATTAATTGTTGACGCTTTTAATAAAGTTTTTGATAAATATGATGCGATATATTGTCCAGCTTCTCCAACAGTCGCTCCATTAGTGAGCTCTAATAGTGACGCGCTTAGTGATGAATATTTAATTGCAGACAATTATATGGCGTTTGCGAATATGGGTGGCTTTCCTTCTATAACTTTACCTTTAGGATTTGAAAATAATCTCCCATTTGGCGGGAATTTGACGGGAAAACCATTTGATGAATCAGGTGTTTTATCTATTGCCAAAGTAATAGAAGATTGCACTGGATTAAAAGATTTAGTGGCTAAGGAGGGCAAATAACATGGAATTTGAAGCAGTTATTGGTTTAGAAATCCACGTTGAGATGAAAACAAAATCTAAAATGTTTTCTAGTGGCCCAGTTAGCTATGGTGAAGATCCAAACACTGAAGTTAATGTTGTTGATATGGGATTCCCTGGAGTTATGCCTGTAGTTAATAAGCAGGCAGTAATTAATGCGATTAGAGTGTCTAACGCTTTACATATGTCTATTGATGATGTGGTGATGTTTGAAAGAAAGAACTACTTTTATAGTGACCTTCCTAAAGGATATCAAATCACTCAACAATTTAGACCAATTGGTACTAATGGTTATTTAATTATTAATACCACTCAAGGAGAAAGAAAAATTGGTATTGAGCGTTTACATATGGAAGAAGATACATGTAAACAACTTCATTCATGGGATTTCTCTTTACTTGACTACAATAGAGCGGGTATTCCTCTTATTGAAATTGTTTCTAGACCAGATTTAAGAACTGGTGAAGAAGCCGCAAAATATGTTGAAAAGATTAGATCTATTGTTTCTTTTTTAGATGTCAGTGATGGCAAGATGGAAGAAGGATCTCTACGTTGCGATGTTAATATTTCTCTTAGAGAAAAAGGAACCGAAAAATTTGGCACTAAAGTCGAAATTAAAAACTTAAATAGTATTGCTAATATTCAAAAGGCAATTGATTTTGAAATCTCTAGACAATCCATTATTCTTGATTTTGGTGGAGTCATCGAACAGGAAACAAGAAGATTTGATGAAGGTAGTAAAGAAACAGTTTTAATGCGTGTTAAAACAGATGCTGTTGACTATAAATACTTCACTGAACCAAATATTGCACCTATTAAACTATCTAAGGAATTTATTGATGAAGCAATTAAAACTTCACCTGAATTAGCGGAAGTCAAATTAGAAAGATATAAAGGCCTTGGATTAAATGAATATGATTCTAGTCTTTTATTAGCCGATAAAGATATTTCTAATTATTATGATGAGGCTATTAAAAGCGGTGCAAATCCCAAATTACTCGCTAACTGGATTATTGGTGATGTCCAATCAGTTTTAAATAAAGAGGGCATTTCTATTAAATCATTTAAAGTTAGTCCTTCTTTATTAGCGGAATTAGTCTTACTAATTGAGCAAGGAAAAGTCTCTAATAAACAAGCTAGAGAATTCTTCGCTAAGATGATAGAAAATCCTATTTCTCCTAAAAAATTATTAGAAGAATCTGGTACCTCATTAATTAGTGATGAAGATACTTTAAAAGCAATTGTTAAAGAAGTAGTGGACGCTAACGAGCAATCTGTTATCGACTATAAAAACGGTAAAGATCGAGCATTAGGATTTATCGTTGGTCAAATCATGAAAAAGACTCAAGGAAAAGCTAATCCAGGATTAACTTCAATACTAGTCTTAGAAGAAATTAAAAGGAGATAAAAAATGGCGATTTTAGTTACAGGTGGTACAGGCTATATTGGTAGCCACACAGTTGTGGAATTATTGAATAAAAATTACGATGTTGTAATTGTTGATAACTATGTAAACTCAAAACCTGAAGTTTTATCAAGAATCTATAAAATTACCGGCAAAAACCCAAGATTTTATGAAGTTGATGTCTGTAATGAAGATAAAATGAGAGAAGTTTTTAAAAAAGAAAAGATTACTGATATTATTCATTTCGCTGGACTTAAAAGTGTTGGTGAATCTACTCAAAAACCTGGCTTATATATTAGAAATAACATCGGTTCTAGCATTGTTTTACTTAATTTAATGAAGGAATTTGGCGTTCATAATATTGTTTTCTCTTCTAGCGCGACTGTTTACGGCGTTCCGGATCACGTCCCACTTAAAGAAGATGACAAAATCGGTGGATGCACAAACCCTTATGGACAAACAAAATTAGAAATTGAATATATGCTCAATGATTTCGCTAACGAGAATAAAGACGCGAATATTGCTATTTTAAGATACTTCAATCCAATTGGCGCCCATGCCTCTGGTTTAATTGGAGAAGATCCTCAAGGTATTCCTAATAACTTAATGCCTTATATTACTCAAGTAGCGGTTGGAAAAAGACCATTTTTAAATGTATTTGGTGATGACTATAACACTCCTGATGGAACTGGAGTAAGAGATTATATTCATGTAGTGGATCTTGCTAAAGGTCATTTAGCAGCACTTAAGAAATTAGAAGAAAAACCAGGACTAGTTATCTATAACTTAGGAACTGGAAAAGGTACATCAGTATTAGAATTAGTCCACGCTTTTGAAAAGGCTAATGGATTAACAATTAAATATGAAATTAAAGATAGGCGTCCAGGCGATGTTGATGAAAACTATGCTGATGCATCAAAAGCATTTAAAGAGATGGGCTGGAAAGCTGAACTTGATATTGTTGATGCATGTAGAGACAGCTGGAATTGGCAAAAGAATAATCCAAAAGGCTACGATAAGTAGTCTACTCTTGCGCTTGTAACTCAGTTGGATAGAGTGTCACCCTCCTAAGGTGAAAGTCGGACGTTCGAATCGCCTCAAGCGCGCCACTATTAATTAAATTGGCATGTATTATTAGTACATGCTTTTTATATAAGTAGGGGTTTTTAATCTTAAAAACATTTATAATATAGGTATGAAAAAATTGATTACTTTCCCCTTAATTGCTCTATCCTTATCTTGCGTATTTGGATGTTCTAATGCTCCAATTAGTAGTTCTAAAACATTTTCTGATATTACTTTTTCTGATGCTTCTTTTACTTATGACGGCTCTGAAAAAAGTATTTATGCAGATGGGGTGCCAGAATTTGCAACTGTAACTTATGATGGTAATAATCAAATTGATGCTGGATCTTATATAGTTAAAGCCCATATTACTGCAGAAAATTATATTCCTCTAGATTTATCCGCTAAGCTAACTATATTAAATGCAAATTTCACTAATATTACATTTGATGGCCAAACGTTTGATTATGATGGAGAGCCTCATAGCATTTACATAAGTGGCGCGCCAACTGGGGCAAGTGTCACATATACAAATAACAATAAAATTGATGCTGGAACTTATACTGTAACCGCTAAAGTCAGTATGAAAAATTATAACGCTTTAACTTTAAGCGCTACCTTAAGAATTATTGGAAAAGAGATAACTGGTGTTACTTTTGTTGATCAAACTTTTGAATATGATGGTAAAAGCCACTCTATTGAAGTAAGCGGAGAACTTCCAGAAGGTGTTTCTGTTAATTATTCAAATAATAGCAAAATTGATGCCGGTAGTTATGAAGCGAGTGCTACATTGACTGGCAAAGGTTATGAAAAATTAGTCCTTAAAGCTAAGCTCATTATAAAACCAGCGGAAATTGAAAAACCGGGATATTTTAATACTTCAGTTGTTATTTATGATGGAAAACATCATTCTCTTACTGTTAGTAATCCTCCTAGTGGAGCGACAATTACTTATAAATGTTTAAACACCTCAGGAACTAATACATTCTGTAAACCTGGACAATATGATATTGAGGCTATTGTAAAGATTAATAATAACCATATGAGTGTATTAAAAGCATCTTTATTTATTGTTGAAGAAGGTACTATTGGTGTTGATCAAAGTAAGGCTTCACTAACTATTGATGAAAATTTAAAGTGGGATGATTTATATCAATCATTAAGCCAGGATAATTTTACTTATGATTATTTTTCTGGTAGCTATGATGTTGAAAATATCGATGATCCTTATCCAAGTGATATATTCAAAAGTACATGTGAAAACCATACTTTAAGGACTCAATTTGGCTGTGATGGTAAAGAAGCATATTCTAAATCATATTCCACTTTTTCTGATCCATATTACATTTATGATTTTTATACTGAAGTAGGAGATGATATTGCTTATTTTCATCTTTCTGAAAGCTACCCTGATTATAATAAATTCCCAAAATCCGCTTTTAGTGAAACAGTTAGTAAACCTAACGCTGCCCAAGCTTTTATAGCCTTAGAAAAAGGAGAAAACGGGGAATTTCTTATTGGTATAGATAGAGATGATTATTACAAGGATAATGGCTATCCATTTATTGAAGATGGAAAATTCATAGTGTTAATGCAGCACCCTAGAACACTTAGTAGTGGTGAATATCGTTATTTCTATGAAGTATATGAATTTTATAATATCGGTAATACAAAATTAACTATCCCTAATAGTGCTAAGCCATCTAGTGATTTTATGAAAAACAATATGAGTATTGGAGACTATCGACTTGGAGGAGTGAAATATTCTTTAGCGAGTTATGGCTCTGCTTCTTATATGAAAACATATTATTCCGCTGAACTTTATGTTTCCTATACTACTAAATTATTCTTAAAGCCAGGAACATATACAGTTTTACCTTATATATATGATCATCCGGTTATGGCGATTGTCCATTATAATTATTACCAGCAATATTATAATTACGATCAAAGTGGTTATACTTTCAATTTATATGTGGATGATGAAGGCATTTATCAGGATGAATATGCTGATATTGGAAGTTTAGCAAGATTCACAATTAGTGAATTCCTTTCTGCTGAAGGACAAATAAATTATTATTCTGATTGGCATCAATAAATATTTATCATGAAAAAAGCACCTTTATTATCATTTAGATATTTCTTTTATGACTTTATTAGATTGACCGGCTGGCCACTTTTAATATTCTTCAGACCTAAAAAGTTTTATGTTTCTAAAAGTGCTAAATCAGGATTTAAAGGCGGCTTCATTTTAATGGCGAATCATAATTCAATGAAAGACCCATTTTATTTAATCGCTTGTTTATTTTCTAGAAGGCATCACTTTGTGACCACAAATGAGGTGTGTTCTACTAAATGGAAAAGATTTTTATTTAAGACATGCTTCTTATGTATTGAAATAAATCGTGAGAAGTTCTCAATGTCTTCTTTTAAAGAGATTACCACTAACTTAGAAAAAGGGAATATGGTTTCAATGTTTCCTGAAGGACATATAAACGTCGAGCAAGATGAATTAAATCCATTTAAAGGCGGAATAGTGATGATGGCCTATAAGGCTAATGTCCCAATTAGACCAGTATATTTAGAAAAAAGAAAGCACTGGTATTCTAGATTACGTTTATATGTTGGAGAAAAGTTTGATATTAGAGATTATTTAAATGGTCGATCACTTAATACTAATACAGTAAAGGAAATAGCTAGTGAGTTAGAGAACAAAGAAAAAGAATTAGAAATTCTTTGCTCTAATCGTCGAAAAAGAGCATAATACTTATGTTTTTATAAGCAAAAAGGAGAAAAACGATGAATAAAGAGTTTGTTATCTTAGCAGATGTTACTTGTGATATATCAAAAGAATTTAGAAAAGAATACGATATTGAATTAATTCCTGGTCACTTCACTACTCCAGATAGGAAAGAACATTTAGGAGATTGTACTTGGGATGAAATTGATCGTGATTATTTTTATAAAGAACTAAAAAAGAATCCTGCTGGATTTCAAAGTTCTCCTGCAAGTATAGAAGAATATCGTTTAGTGTTTAAAAAACACGCGGAAGAAAATATAGCGATAATCGCGGTATGTATTTCTAGTGCTCTTAGTGGCACACATTCTTTTATGGAATCCGCTAAAGAATTAGTATTAAAAGAATTCCCTAAGGCCGAAATATATATTTGTGATTCTAGAAGATTTGGTCCAGTTGCCGGACTTATGTGTATTTATCTATCTGAATTAAGAAAAGAAGGTAAATCCGCTAAAGAGGCATTTGACTGGTTAGAAGAAAATAAAAATAGATTCCATCAAACTGGCTGGATGGACGATTTATCTTTCGTTGCCAAAAAAGGAAGAATCACTCACGCTAAAGCCTTCTTTGGTTCTTTAATTGGAGTGAAACCAATTGGAGAATTTGACTATAACGGTATGACCACTGTTATTGGTAAAGGTAAGGGCGAAGATAAAACAATGGCGTTACTACTTGAATATATGGCTAGACACATTGAAGAGCCAGAAAAGCAGTTAATCTTCATCGCTACCAGTAATGAACATCCTCAAGCAGAAAAATTTAAACAATTAATCATTAACAAGTTCCATCCAAAAGGAGCTTATGTCTGTGATGTTTATTCAAATTGTGGCATCAATGTTGGCCCGGGATTAATGGCAGCTTATTATTACGGTAAACCAATATCTCAAGGTTTAGTTGAAGAAAGTGCTGTCATGAAAGAATTATTAGCAAAATAAATGAGACAAAGAATAAATGGATATGACTTCCAGCTAATGGTGGAGTCTGCCTTAAATAACATTCGATTAGCCGAGCAACGTGTTAATAGCATGAATGTTTTTCCTGTGGCAGATGGGGATACTGGAACGAATATGCGTTTAACTTTAGAAAACGGATTTAAAAGAGCGCAGCAAACTAGACATTTAGGTTTATATTTAAAAGACTTAGCTGCTGGGATGTTGCTTGGCGCTAGAGGAAATTCTGGAGTTATTCTTTCTCAGCTATTTAAGGGCATGTCTAATGCTTTAATCAATAAAGGTATTGTTAATCCAGGTGAATTAAGAGATTCTTTTATTTTAGGATATAAAACTGCTTATAAAGCAGTAGTTAATCCCGTTGAAGGAACAATTTTAACAGTCGCTAGAGAAGGTATAGAAGAAGTTAGATATCAAATTAAAGGAAAAATTTCTTTAGAAGATTCATTAAAACTTTATTTAGAAGCAATGTATCGTTCACTTAGTAAAACACCTGAAAAATTAGATGTTTTAAAAGAGGCTAATGTCCTTGATAGTGGAGCTTATGGCTATATTGTCATTATCGAAGGAATGTACAAATACTTAATTGGAGAAAAAGTTGAATCTAATAGTGAATTACCAGAGATAAAATCTAACATAGTTACTCCTTTATATTTTGATGAAAATAGTAATTTTGTTGAAGGGTACTGCATGGAGTTTTTACTTCAACTTTTATCTAGTAGAGTTAATGTTAAAGAATTTAATCTCAATAACTACATTAGTCATATTAAAGAATTAGGAACTTCCATTGTTTGTTTAAAAGAAGGAAGCATAGTGAAAGTTCATATTCACACTCTTAATCCTTCTCCGATTATTGATTTTTCAAAACAATTTGGAGAATTTATTAACTTCAAACTAGAAAATATGCAGCTCCAGCATAATGAATATTCCATTGTTAAAAATAAAAGTGATAAACCTGCTAAAAAGTTGGGCATCATTGCTGTTGTTAATGGTCAAGAGTTAGAAAATATTTATCGTGAGTTGGGATGCGATTATGTTATTCCTTCAAGTGGCAATATGAATACTTCTAGTAATGAATTTTTAAATGCAATAGATACAGTTAACGCTGAAAAGATTGTTATTTTCCCAAATAACTCTAATAGCTTTGGAGCTGCTCATCAGGCAATTGATATTGCTAGAGCTAAAGATCGAGTGTTTATTGTTCCAACTAAAAACATGATTGAAGGGATTGTAGCTCTACAAATGGATCTACCAGACGATGATCCAAATAGCAGGATGAATGCCTTCCATGAAAACATTAAATTAGCGACTACAATCGGAGTGACAAAAGCCACTAAAAAATATGAAAAAGGGGACTTTTGCTGCAAAATTAATGATGAAATTGCTTTAATTAACGATGAATTAGTTGCAGTTTCAACTGACGTAGTGAGCTGCTTAGAAAAGGCTATTCACTCAATTGATTTAACTGGTAAAAGTGGCATACTAATTTATTTGTCTAAAGATGTTAATGATGAATTAGAAGAAAAACTAAATGCTGTTATATCCAATATCGAAGGAATTGACTATCAAATTACAAAGGGTGGACAAGATATTTACGATGTCCTTGTAGGTATATTTTAATATGTGGTGGATTTGGCTAATTGTTGGTTTAGTAGCGGGAAGTATATTTATGTATTTCCTTCTTACTTTTATTATCTCTTGTATCATTTACACAAAATTATTTGTTAGAACCTCAAAAGAAAAATGGTCAAGAACTGTTTCTTGGCCAGATAAAGAACTTCAGACAATGTTTGATGAAGGGAAAAAATGGGGAGAGGAAAACGAAAAATATCGTAAACATGTGGAGATTGATTCATGTGGCTTCCATTTAGTAGGCGAATATTTTGATTTTGGCTTTGATAAAGCAGTGATTATTATCCCAGGTAGAAGTGAATCTGGTACTTATTCTTATTATTTTTCTGAGCCTTATAAGAAAAGTGGCTATAATGTTTTGGCGATTGATAACCGCTCCCATGGATTAAGTGAAGGTAAATATAACACTTTAGGCTTAAAAGAATATAAAGATATCGCTAATTGGGCAGATTTATTAGATAAAGAATTTGGCATTAAACATGTACATATTCACGGCATTTGTATTGGTAGTGCTACTGGAATTCATTTGCTAGCTCAAAAAGACTATCCGAGCAATTTAAAAGGCATTACCTGTGAAGGAACTTATACGACATTTAAAGAGCTATTTGATAATCAACTAAAGAAAAGAAATAAACCAACTTTCCCATATACTTTTGAAGTATTGTCTTTAGTTTCTCTAAGAGCGGGTAAATCTCTTAAGAAAAATAGCCCTATTAGAGAAATCGATAAAGTGAAAGTTCCAGTTTTATTCTTATATAGTAAGCAAGATAGCTTTGCTAAACCTGATCAATCTATGAAGTTATTTAATAAAGTGACCGCTCCTAAACATTTAGAGTGGTTCCCAATAGGAGAACATTCTCATATCCGCTTCCATAACACTAAAGAATATGATGAAGCGATTATCAAATTCTTAAGGGAATATTGTTAATGAACAAATTAGCCTTTCTAACCATGGACGTTGAGAGTTATTTCGATACGTCATGTTTAAAAAATACTGATATTGATAGAGATCAAAAATATAACTGCGCTGAAGAAGTTTTAACTTACGCTAAATTTTTAGCAAAGAACAATATTAAAGGGACATTTTTTGTCACTGTTGATTTTATCAAATATTGCAAAGAATTTTTGTTAGAGGCAATTAGTTTAGGACATGAAATTGCTTTACACTGTTTAACTCACCAAAGCTATAAAAACTTCACTAAAGAAGAGTTTAAAAAGGAAATAGTAGAATCTAAAAAAATAATTAAAGAAGAATTAGGAGTGGAACCAGTAGGATTTCGCTTCCCTAGATGGGAATATAAAAAAGAATTATTTGATGTCCTTTTAGAAGAAGGCTTCATCTATGACTCTAGTGTTATTAAACCTAACAAAAGTTTTATAAAAGATTTTGGATATATTTATATAAGAAACGGTCTTTATGAATTTGCTCCTAATATCTGGAAATTCCCATTTAAAACAGTTTTACTTTCTGGAGGCGGGTTTTATCGATTTTTAAAAGGTAAATCAATGTCCAGGGTCTTACGAAAGCACATTAAAAAACATGATACCTTTATGATTTATTTCCATCCTTTTGAAATTCATAAAGGATATTTACCAGTTCCTAAAAGAGGAATATTGCAAGTTCAGAAAAAATATTTAACTAAGAATAGAGACGTTTATTTGGAGTCTATTCAAAAGATGATTGAATTATTAAAAGATAACGGATACACATTTTCTAATATGAAGGAATATGTCCTTGCCAAAGAAAAATAATCTAATAATCTTATTGATATTTTAATCCTATTATATATATAATTTATAGCGCTGGGTCCGTAGCTCACCTGGGAGAGCGCCTCCATGGCATGGAGGAGGTAGCGAGTTCGATCCTCGTCGGATCCACCAAATAAGCCCGCTACCCTAAGTCCTTAGAATTAAGGAAAAGGGTCAAAATATAGGTGGTATAAACCAAAAAAAGTACTGAAAACCAGTGCAAGCGAGATGAAGTCCTGAAAAATCAGGATTTTTTCATTTTTGGTTTGCACGCAATAAATGATTATGTAATAATAAAGTTGTCAAGGGGAAACCTGTTGATAGGACGCCGAAAGGGGTCCACCCACGGCGAGAGATAGTCTCGCTTTTCTT
>DDQE01000063.1 GCA_002342545.1 Caryophanales bacterium UBA2450 | reverse complement strand
GGTTTGCTTAATGTTAAAAAAGAGTTTGTTAATAACAACGAGAAACATCGCTATAACCAAAATATCCGAGTTGTTTGTTTTAATAAGATTTATAGTTTGCTATCTTATAAGCTTCAACTAAGCGGTATTGAGTTAATTAAGGTAAATGAAGCTTATACTTCTTCTTGCCTTCCTAATAGTAAAGAAGTGTCGGAAAGATGCGCAAATAAGAAATATCGAGTTAAAAGAGGTTTGATTAAATGTCATAACTATATTTTTAACTCAGATTCGGTTGGAGCTTATAACATTATGAGAGTCTATAGACAAATAAGTGGAAATAAATTCGAAGCCCCACTTAAGGGTCTATCAAATCCAACCAGAGAATATATTCCTGTAACAGATCAGTTTTTAAATGAAGATTATATTAATTGGAATGGAAAAGCTGACAACGTAGGGATATCGGGTAGGAACTACCCAACAGGATATGAATTGGTTGAATTAATCAATCAACCCATAACCCAGATGCTTGGTAATTCAATTGCCGAGTAAGTTCACATATCCTTTATGATATTTATTTAGAGCAATACTTAATCTCTATTGGTAAGAAAGCTGCATAATTTTAAATTTTGCTAGAAGCAAATTGTCGTAATTATTTTACTTATGTATAATGTTTTTCGAAGTTGAGAAAAGGAAGAATTACTCTATGAAAAAATCACTTATCACAATATTAATGGTGTCATTTATGTCTACCACTTTAATTGGTTGTGGAGATAACACTCCTAAAGTACAAGATAAAGATATATCGATTATCTACACCACTGATGTCCACTGCGCGGTTGAGAGTGTCAAAGATAAAGAAGGCAAAGAAACTAATTTAGGTTACGCTAAAGTAGCAGATTATAAAAATAAATTAGCAAAAACTAATTATGTCGCTTTAGTGGATGCTGGAGATTATTTGCAAGGCGAATTTATTGGAGCGATTTCTAAAGGTGAATATGTCATGGAAATCATCAATAAGATGAATTATGACGTTGTGACTTTAGGTAACCATGAATTTGACTATGGAATTGATGTCCTTAAAAGTAGATTAACAGAATTTAATGGTGATGTTGTTTCTTGTAATTTCTCCTATATCGGAAATAAAGAAAATAAATTAAATATGGTTAAACCATATGTTATAAAAGAATACGGAATTAAAAAAGTCGCATATATTGGTATAACTACTCCTACAACATTAACAACTTCTGATCCAAAAATATTTTTAGAAGACGAAAAGGTTGCCTATGATTTTGGAGCAAAAACTGCGGAAGATTTTTATAATTTAATTCAAGAAAAAATTGATGAATGTAAAAAAGAAGGTGCGGACTATGTTATTGCCTTATCACATTTAGGTAGTCAAGATTCTTATAAGCCATTTAGTTCAATTGATGTCATTAAAAATACAACAGGAGTGGATGCCTTTTTAGATGGACATAATCATATTGATTTACCTTGGACAAAAGAAAAGAATAAAGATAATAAAGATGTTTTATTAGTGGACACTGGTTATAAATTAAATGAATTTGCCTCTTTAACAATTTCTAAGGATGGGAAAATTTCTTATGAATTTATTAATAGCTATGATTCGCTTGATGAAGATATGGATAAATTTGTAAAGGATGTCAAAGCAAAAGCAGAAGAAGCTGGAGATAAAGTAGTCGCTCATATTGATACCGATTTAAATGGAGACAGATTATTTGTTAGAACTAGAGAAGCTCCTATTGGTAATTTAATTGCTGATGCTTATCGATATTATGGAGAATCTGATATCGCATTTGTTAATGGTGGTGGTATTAGAACTGGCTTAACAAAAGGCGATGTTACTTATGAAGATATTATGAATGTCCATCCTTTTGGAAATGTCTTAACAAAAAAGAAAACTACAGGAAGTAAAATTAGAGACTATCTAGAATTTACTTCAATGAAAGTGACTGACACTCCAGAAGAAAATCAATTTGGCGCTTTCGCTCAAGTTTCTGGACTTAAATATACAGTAGACACTACTATAAAAAGCACTGTAGAAACTGCTACCAGTGGTGAATTTATTAGAGTTGCAGGAGATAGAAGAGTAAAAGATATCAAAGTATTGGAAAATAATACTTATGTAGATTTAGTAGATTCAAAAGAATACACAATTGCATCTCACAATTTCCTTCTTGATAGCGGAGGAGATGGGGCCAATATGTTTATTAATGATGAAACTATTGCGACAAGTTCTTTGTTTGATTATGAAGTAGTAGTGCATTACATTACTGATGTATTACATGGCGAACTTGCAAATAAATATTCTAAAACAGAAGGACGTATTATTATTGAACCTAATCAAGGTGGAGATGATGGAAGAATTATCACCGTTAGTAAAGAAATGCTATATAACGCAAAGTTATATGATTATCGTCATCCTGATAAAGAATATAGTAAAGATGAAAGCGATAAGAAATTCACTATCGATGTTGGAAACGGCAAATATATTGAAGGAGCGATTATCTTTAGAGATTGTAGTTATCAATATGTTGGGAATAATTTATTAGACGCTTTTGGTATTAAAAACACATCAAATACATCACAAGCATATAATTTTAACATCTTATTTTATTTCGATAAGTTAAGTAGATTTGATGTTAACTACACTACACACTCGACCGTCTTTAACTGGATTGAATGCCAAGTAAAATTTTCTAAAGACGAAAAGTTAACTGAAGATGATTTCTACTCTAGTTTAGATAATGTACCTTATAAACAAATCCATGAACTCGCTGGTGGAAACTATGGAGATACATTATTCCCAGGTGGAAATACTGCAGCGGGTAACGAATTCACTATCAAACAATATGTTGGTAGTGAAGATACTTTAACTAGAGGGTTTCGCTGGGCATTAACTGAAGGCACAAGCAAAGTAGTGGGATTTAATCTTAGGAACTTTGTCCAAAATGAAAGTGAGCAACATTTTATTGAAAGTCGTGGTGAATTAGATTTTAAACTTAATCTACTTCAGTTCTACTATTATTGAAGTTAAGTAAGATAATTGTCGTTTTTTCTTGAAAAAATATATATGCATCAGCTATACTAAAGACGTCCTTACTAAAGACGTCCTTACTAACTGGAGGAAGATATATATGTTTTATGGTAGAGAAGAAGAATTGCAAATATTAGAAAAACGTTTTAATAGCGACAATTTTGAATTTGGTTTTGTGTATGGCCAAAGAAGAATCGGTAAAACATCATTGCTCGATGAATTTAGCAAAAAGCATAAAACAATAATGTTTTTTATTTCTGATAGTGATGATGTATCAATTAGAAGAGACTTATCAAATCAACTATATAGATTTTTAGGGCAAAGCGGATTATCTTATTTTGAAAATTGGGAATCATTTTTCATAGGTTTAAAAAACGCTTTTAACAATGAAAAAATAATGATTGTTTTCGATGAATATCCGAACGCAGTTGTTGGACATGATGGCAAAAGAAAAAGAACTGATTTTGATGAAAAATTACAAGATGCGATAGACCATGTTTTTAAAGAAACAAAAATGTCAATAGTAATTATGGGCAGTAACGTATCTTTTATGAAAAATATAGTCGAGGATAAAACAGGACCATTATATAAAAGACATACATTCTCTCTGCTCATATCAAAGTTAAAATGGTGTGATGCCTTACAATTTGTCAAAAACATGTCTATTGATGATCAAATTAAGACATTGTCTTTAACAGATACATATCCTTATTATCTTTCTCATATTAATCAAAACATTTCTTTCGACGAGAATTTAAATTCCTTATTTTTTAATCGAGATTCATTAATTACTATGGATCCAACATTCACGATATCCTCCAATATTAATGCGTCTGGATTTTACGTTGGTATTTTAAGATGTTTATCATTAAGAATTAATTCTATTAAGGATATCTGCGCTTCATTAAATGCAGAAAGTGGCAAAGTATCACTTTATCTTGATGAATTAATAAAAGCAGGAATTGTTACTAAGTCATCATACTTTAATTCAAAAAGAAGTACATATTATGAGATTAATGACCGAATGGCCTCTTTTTACTTTCGATTTGTCCAATCATATGTTGAACATATAAAACTCGGAAATGGATTAAGAATAAGAGAAAAGGAAGCATCCGCAATTAACGATTTTATTAACCATGCATATGAAAAACTATGTATAACATATCTCTATTATTTAAATGCCACAGGAAAACTAGAAAGATATTATTTAGAATTTACTAATTTTAAAGCAGATAATACATCTCTTGGAAGAAGTGTGGAAATTGATATTCTCGGCGAAGATGGGGGAAGACTTCTTATTGGTGAATGCAAATTTAGTAAAAAACCAAAAGGTATGGATGTTTATAACAATATGCTAGAAGATGTTAGAGCAAAACCTCTTGAAAGCTATAAGGACAAACAGTTTTATATCTTTTCACATAGCGGTTTTAAAGATGATTTAATAAACTGCAAAGATAAAAATTTACACCTTATATCTTCACAAGAAATGCTGAGATAAAGAAATGAATGTTTATATTAGCTTAGAGATGATAATGAAGTATATCTTTCATTAGGCAATATAGCAATTTTGTTTGATAAACATAGAACAACAATTTCAAGACAGGTTAAAACAGAAGTAAGCGAAATAGGAAAAAATGCTTCAGTATGTGCAAAATTTGCACGAACTGGGGCAGATGAAAAAAACTATTTTATTGATTGCTATAATAGTCTTGTTGTTAATGTAGTTGGAATAAAAACAAACCCTGATAACCTAGCAATTTTCAAAGATTGGATAAAACAATATTTTGATATACGAAATAAAACAAATAGGCAACAATCTTTATTAAGATTTGAAGACGATGGAGTGTCGTTAGATGTCACCGTTATTCCTGGAGAAGAGACTGTTTATTTAAGAAAAGAACATATGCTCACTTTATTTGAAACTTCAAGACAAAACATTGAATGCCATATCACTAATATTTATGAGTCTGGCGAGCTTGCTCAAGGGGCAACATGCAAAGAAATTTTGCAAGTTCAATTTGAAGGAGATAGACAAGTGAGTAGGTTATATAGCCATTATAATCTTGACCTAATTATTTCTTTAGCCGCTGAAGAAATCCTTCTCAGTAAAAGAGCATCATCTCTCTTATTTGAACACGTCACTTTAAAAGGAGGGTTTGTGATGTTTACATATGCATTTTAAATGCACTCTTTAAATATGATATTTGTGTAGAAGAAGAGAATATGCTTTAAAAAGCATGTTATAGAGAAAATGATTATAGGAAAGGAGGAAGCGATATTAAATAGTTGGAATATTGACCGCTTAATAAATAAAAAAGAGGACAAATTGACCGGTTTAGTTTTACAAAAGAGGACAAAAATGGTATTGTTTATCTGGGTGAGCAATATGACTTTATACGACACTAGAATTAAATACAATTTATCTCAAATTGAAGCCGCCAATATCATTGGAGTTCCTATTAGGACACTTCGTAGATACGAAACAGATGAATCTTATGGTGATTCTATTAAAAGAAGAGGATTTATTAATTCTTTAGAATCACATTGTGAAATTACTGAAACAAAGGGTTTGTTATCTATTAAAAAAATAGAAGAAGTTATTACTGATTTATTTAACAGTGAATACCCTAATCAAATAGACTTCTGTTATTTGTTTGGAAGTTACGCTAAAGGAAGCGCAAAAGAAGAAAGTGATGTTGATTTATATGTCTCTTCTTCACTTACTGGTTTACGCTTTGTTGGTTTAATTGAAAGACTTAGACAAGCGTTGCACAAGAAAGTAGATTTAATACGAAGTAGTGAATTAAATAACAACATAGAACTAACCAATGAGATTATGAAATATGGCATAAAGGTCTATGGGTAGTAAAAATGATAAATACTACATGGAAAAGGCGTTGGTAGAGATTGACGCGATAATTAAATATAGCAAGAATATGCCTTATGATGAGTTTATGCAAAATGAACAAACTATAGATTCAGTTCTGTTCAGGTTAATTCAACTCATCGAAAATATTAAAGACATTTCAAATGCATATAAACTTGAGCATAACGAAATACCTTGGGGCGATATTATTGGCTTCAGAAATGGTATTGTTCATGAATATGGACAAACTAACTACACAACTGTATACGAAATCATTTCTCGAGATATATATCAGCTCAAAGAATTATTTGAATCAGATTTATGAAAAAACTATTCTTTCCAATTTGGAGAGAGTTTTTTATATAATATAAACAGGTTTTATGAGAGCGGTATTTGAAACAGGATTTTATTATCTATATCTAATATTTATTATTGGATTAGGTATCTATCTTCTTATCAAAAAGAAGAGTGTATATTTTGCGATTGCCTGTATTATTCTAGGTTTAGGTGACGCTTTTCATCTTATCCCTAGAGCGATAGGGTTATATACTAAAACATTAGATAATCCTAGTGCAACATTAGCCTTATATTTAGGAGTAGGCAAATTAGTGACATCGATTACGATGACAGTGTTCTATGCACTTTTATATTTATTTATCTATAAACGTATTAATAAGACTAGAAATATCTATGTTGATTTAGTGGTTGCCTCTTTATTAATCGCTAGAATCACTTTACTATGCTACCCACAAAACCAGTGGACCACGAATGGTAGTGATTTATATTGGGGTATATATCGAAATATTCCATTTGTCTTGTTAGGTATTTTAGTAGTGGTTTTATTATTTAAATATTTCCGAAAAGAGAAATACTTATCCATTATGTGGATATTAGTCATATTGTCATTTATCTTCTATTTATTAGTTGTCCTATTAGCGGGTACATATTCTTGGGTTGGCATGATGATGCTACCTAAGACAATATGTTATATTTATATAGGTGTATTAGGTTATTTAGACGCAAAAAAAGCGCATTAAAATTTTCTGAACAGTAAAAACTCTACCTAAATTTAAGTAAAACTTGTCATATATAACCATTTATGCTTAAATATTGGTATGAAAACCATGCCAATGTTATTTACTTATAGTGATATAAAAGAAATGTATCCTAATCGCGATAGTTTTAATTCTTTTTTACGCCGCAATTTAAAAAATGGAAAAATTAAACAAATTAAAAAAGGTTTATATGCTTTAGTTAATCCTACAACAGGAATGATATATGCATCTAAATTCCAAATAGCTTGTAGACTTTTTGATGATGCATACTTTTCTTATCACGAAGCGATTGAATATTATGGATTAGCTACTCAATCTTTTGTCTCGCATTTTACATATTTGACGCATGTCTATGTTGACGATGTCGAATTTGAAGAAAATATTTATTATTCAAAAAAGAGTGGCTGTGATTTAGAAATAATTGATCGTATGAATGAAAATGGAATAAGAGTTGTCTCTTTAGAACGTGCAATCGTGGATTCAATTGATAATCCAGGCTACGCTGGAGGATTAGAAGAAATAGAATATGCTTTAGATGCATGTAGAGATTTGAATATAGAGAAAGTTTTAACGATGCTTAAATATTACGATAAAGCATATTTATATCAGAAAGTTGGATATCTATTTGAAAAACACTTTGGAGATAGAGTGCCAGGATCTTTTTATCAACTGTGTTTGTCTAAGTCTGGCAACAAGATTCAATATTTTGAATCAAATGTTGGCTTTGCAAAATTAGTCCTTAAATGGAAACTAATGGTGCCAAAAGAAAGGAGCATGCCAGATGAAATATATTAAAGAAAATATATCGAAATATGCTAGTGATACTGGTTTTATAGGTAGCAACATCGAAAAGGTGATAAGACTCCTTGATGTTTTGCGATTTGTGTTTTCACAAAGTTCTTTTAAAGAAAAACTGTTATTAAAAGGTGGCACAGCAATTAATCTAGTTCATACAAATTTAAAAAGACTATCAGTGGATATCGACTTAGATTATTTTGGCTCCTTAGATAAAGATGTTGCAATTAAAGATAGAGAGTTACTTGAGAAAGAACTAGATTCTTTCATGATTAATGATGAATATGAGATATCTTCAAATTCTAGGAATAGTTTCGCATTGTTTTCTAGAATATATAGATATAGGAATGCGTCTGGAAACATAGACACAATTAAAGTAGATGTTAATTTTATGGACAGGGTGCATTTATATTCGCCAATAATTACTACAATTAATTATTTTGATAAAGCAGTGATAGTTAGAACCCCTGCAATCGAAGAATTGTTTGGAATGAAAATAAATGCATTGATTGATAGAAGTAAGCCAAGAGACTTATATGACAGTATATTTGTTATAAATAATTACAAGCAATTTAATAGAGATATGTTAAGAAAATCTATTGTTTTTTATTTATCTTTAAATAATATTTATGCAATTACCAACGACACATTTGATAAGATAAGGACAATCAATTATAAAAGCATAAAAAAAGAGCTTATGCCTGTTCTTAAAAAGGGCGAGACCTTCAACCTTGAGGAATCACAAAAATGCGTTATTGAATTGTTAAAAGATTTATTGAATTTAACAGAAAAGGAAAAGCTTTATTTAAATGACTTCTCTAAAGGACATTTTAATCCGACTTTACTATTTGATGAGTGTATTGCATTAAATGTGCAAAATCATCCAATGGCTAAATGGAGAGTAGCAAATATTGCAAAATAATAAGGAATAGGATTAGATTTAAATTATGAAAAACAAGATTAATAACTCGATGATCTCTAATAAAAGAGTCTATATCTCTATAGCGATAGTCCTATTAGTTATTTTCATTATTGGTATTATCGCTTTAGGTGTCTTTAAGATTGGAAGAGGTGGAGATACACCTACTCCAACTTATTATAGCTATAAGATTGATAACTCTAATTTAACTAGTTCATCATCTTTAGAGAGTGATGATAAGACATATATCGCTACTAGCGAGATCAAATATCATGAAGTAATGACTTTAGTGGCCGCTAATAATGCCTCTATTGGAGCGTTTGGTCACGCTGATAGCTATCTATTCGCAGGGAATAACATCTCGTTTACATTAACTATTGAAGATGAATCATATTATTTATCAGCAGTAGCAATAACTAAGATTATGATTGCAGATGATGATCCTGGTGATATCTATCAACTAAATGAATACGAAACAGAATATAGTAGTGAATCTAAATCTTATAAAGTTACATTAAATAACACTGAAGTTAGATATATCCATTCTATAGAGTTAAAATACGCGGTAGGTAAGAAATAATAGTTATTCTTGATTAAATGTCCCCAAAAGTATACACTATTAGGGACAGAATAATATGAATAACTCAGAAATGAACCTCATTAGAAACAAAATTATGAAGATGCCTAATGGTAGCGTTTTTATCATTTCTGATTTTACTGATATCACAGAATATGAAAATGCAAAAAAGTGTCTATTAAGGCTAGAGAAAGAAGGCTTTATTAGAAGAGTTATTAGAGGAATATATGATAAGCCATATTTTTCTACTACATTAAATGAGTATGCATCACCCAATATTGAAGAAGTTGCAATAGCTATTGCGAGAAACTTTAATTGGAAAACATCTCCGACAGGTTTGACTGCTCTTAATTTATTAGGTTTATCCACTCAAATCACTAGTGGATATGAATTCTATAGTAGTGGTCAATATAAGATTTACGAGATTGGAAAAACCACTATATATTTCAAACATAAGTCATCTAAAGAATTATTGAATCTGTCATATAAATCATCTTTAGTGGTTAATGCAATTAAAGAAATAGGTCCGTCTATTGATGAACGATCTATTGGATTAATAAAAAAACGATTATCAATAAAAGAAAAAAATAATCTTCTTCATGAAACTAGTAATGTGACTAAATGGATATATGAAGTCATTAAGAAGATATGCAGCAAGGAGGAATAATAATGTACAACTTAATCAAATTACCAAAAGAAGAATTAAATGCAGTTATTATTAATACCGCTGCTAAAAAAGGAATGAATAATGCAATCGTAGAAAAAGACCTTTGGGTTTGCATTACTCTTGATTATTTATTCCATCATTCAAAATGGAAAGACAAAATTGCTTTTAAAGGTGGGACATGTTTATCTAAAGTCTATCATCTAATCGAAAGGTTCTCTGAAGATATTGATTTAATTCTAGACTGGAGAGTACTTGGATATTCTGTTCGTGAACCATGGGAAGAGAGATCGAATACCAAACAATTGAAATTTATTGAGGATTCAAGAGATAGATTGTTCTCTTTTCTAAAAAATGAATTTCTGCCTGATTTTAAAAGTGGATTGTCGCAAAAGTTAGGCATTAATTGCGACGTTTATATCGACGAAGATGATTTAGGAACAGTTGTTTTTGCCTATCCACATTCATTCTTAGACAACTCAATATTGAGTGTTATTAGATTAGAGATAGGTGCTCTTGCATCATGGATTCCACTAAACAAAGTTACTGTTAAATCTTTTATAGCCGAAGAATATCCAAATGTTATTTTTAGTCCTGATATTGGATTACTTGCTACAACGCCAGAAAGAACATTTTGGGAGAAAGTGACAATCTTACATCAAGAGGCATTTAGACCTGACGGGTCTTTAATTCCAACAAGATACTCCAGACATTATTATGACATCTATTGCATGTGTAGAAATAATGTAAAAGAAAAAGCATTAAATGATTCAAAATTACTAGAAGATGTAGCCTTATTCAAAATGAAATTCTATCCACGGGGTTGGGCAAGATATGATTTGGCGAAGTTTGGTACGATAAGATTAATACCAGCTGAACATAGTCTTGAACGTTTAAAAAGGGACTACAACGATATGAAATCGATGATATATGGAGAATATCCATCATTTGAGGAAATATTAAAAGTTATTAGTCAATTAGAAAAAGAAATAAATAATTAAAACTGTAATTGTTTCATCCACAAACGCCAAAATATACGTATCCTTGATAATATTTGAATTGAATGACTCTTCTTTGTAGTGTCTAAACTTATTGATAAGCATATAAATTAGTCACGCTTTGCGTGACTTTTTTGAAAATCTAATTATAATTCTGAATTGTGTACGCACTGCCTTCACTTTTAAAAAGGCGATAAGAGTAACATAGTTCTTGTTCTACTTTTGTTAAAACAATCTGTATTTGTACCATAATTCATTTCACTACACAGTGTGTCGCTATTTGAAAGAAATAAAAATTATTATATTGATACAAAAGATATAAAAAGAATCAAAGCCTTTGTTAGCTTTATCATAATTCGGCACGCACTGCGGACCAAATTTGGAATATGCTGTCATTTATATAAATTGGTGCCACACTGCGGCACCTTTTTGAAAAGTCTATAATGATTCCAACTCAATTCGCCACACAGTGCGTGACGATTTTGGAAAAGTATAATAACTCTTACTTAATTCCGTACTCAGTGCGTTCGGTTTTTGAAACAATAAATAAAAATGCCTCATTCTTTTTAAATTAGATATATCGAACCTTTTCCAGAATCTTTTGTCATTTGCACAGTTCAAATAGATGTTATATTATCTAATTAAGAGATGCGTTCTCTCGCTACAGGCAAGGCTAATTAATCAATGCTAGTAGTAGCCCGGCGATTATGAGCAAGATAATCGTCTTTTTAATAAATTATAAAATTTTTTAAACCATTGACTAATTCTGCTTTTTTTGGTGTAATACAAGTAATCGGGCGGTATGACGAAGATTCATCCGCTAACGTGGGAGGAAGATTCCCACTTTTTTAATAAAGGCTATAAAAGACGCTAAAGAGAAATATGGGCTTCTTGAAAAAGAAGACACTGCCTATACGCATTTTAAAAATAGTGACACTGTATAGCTGTTAATTTTTGAATACACTCTTATAACTGTTCAACAGTTAGTTCAGTTGCTTTTAATTATTTATACGCTGCAGTTTGATATTTATTAAAAACAACGATTTTTTTGCTAGAAGTATACAACTCGCTCCGAAATTGGTGCAAATTTGTTTATTTTTTTGTGCCTATAACGATATTAGCAATCTAAGGTCAATTTGTTTCAAGATCAAAAAATCTATGGGTTGTGGATACTATGGAACAAGTTTCATGCGTTTACCTTAAAATAGTAAGTAACTTTTAATTAAGATAGAAGAAATGGTGTATTATAATTATTACAACGGAAAGATAAACATGGATTACGGTAAAAGATTTAAATTATATAGAGAAAATGCTGGTTTAACTCAAAGGCAAGCAGCGGAATTGATTGGTGTTAATCCTTACCAATTAGCTAATTACGAAACTGGTAGAAGTGAACCAAGTCTAGATATATTGAAAAAAATGAGCAAAGTCTATGAAGTTAGCATTGATAATCTCTTAGGTAATAGAGGAAATAAAGCTAATAACAATGCTGAACTACGTCGATTGCTTAATGAACTTGCACAATTATATGATGGTGATGGAGACGATTAATAACCTAACGTCTCCTTTATTTTTTGATCAGACAGTTTTTTAAGAATATTGAAGTTAATTGTAGGAAGATGAAATTTTTTAAAAATGATTTCCCAGTTGTCTTTGAAGAATTCTAAAAAACATCTGTTCAATAATTCAAATAGATATGAATCCTTCCAGTCGCCCTTATTTTCTATCAACTTGCTTTTTTCTTTCTGAATATGTTCAGGAGTTAAATATTTACTAATAATATGATATTCAATTAGGTTTTCTTTTTTAACTTGTGCATTGTAACTTCTAATTTTGATTTTCTTTTCAACAAAGTCCTCACTTAATATTTTTGCCCAGGTTTGTCTTCCATATATATTTCTATATTTGTAGTTTTTTATAACAATTCCCTCACCTTGCCCATTATCAAGTAAATAATCTCCGGTTTTTGGTAAGTATTCCGCTATTTGTTCCTCTGTTGGATTTTCTAATACTGCAATATCAGGAACGTACGATAGTCCAAGTTCCACAAGTTCATCTTTATATAAATTTATATCTATATATGTACTATTGTCAGAATCATAAATGTCAAAGATGTAGAATTTTTTCCAAGCATCTTTTTTATATCTTTTGATATTTACTGGAACTAGCCATTCACCATAAATAATATGTTCTGGATGTTTGATTAGATAATGTTTTAAAGCATTACAATATTCTTCATTTCTTATCATTTCATTCATGAAGTTACAGTTATCAAAATCCAAAGATAGTTCTCTATTTCTTGATCCAAATTTTAATTCTCCGTCTCTTAGATAAATACAACCGTTAGTTCCATCAATCTTAAAAGATAAATGGACGGTTCCTTTTAAAATGCCATCTGTTTCTGATGACCCTAATTTTTCAATATGTTGGTACTTTTTGAATTCCATAATTGGTTCCTCCAAGTATAAAATACATCAAAATGTAAAAAATGCAACATTTTAGTGTATTTTTGCTTTTTGATATGCAAAGATATAGGTGTGACCAAACTACAAGGAGCATTATCTTATGGACAACGATTTAACATATATAAGCAAGAAACCCCTACTTCTATAAGATGTGGGAGTATGTCACAAGTATTTTGCGGTCACAAAATGTGACCTCAAATGGTGTATCTTCTAAAAGAAGATATATGCCGTTGGGATTATCTGGTAGATGAATGCATTGCATATCACATTATTTAAAAGTTAAAAATGAGGAGAAACAAAAACATGAAAGAATTAAAAGAATACGAATATCTAGATAATAACTTTTATGAAGAAGTTAAAGATGTTTTAGAACAAGCCAGAAAAAGAATATATCGAAATATTCAAAATGAGATGATTTTAGCATATTGGCAAATTGGAAAAATGATTGTTGAGAGGCAAGGTGGGGTATCTCGAGCTAAATATGGTGATGGCCTAATAAAAGAATTGTCAGCTCAAATGACTATAGATTTTGGAAAAGGATATACCGAAAGAAACCTTGAGCAAATGCGCAAATTCTACACTTTGTTTCAAAAACCGCACACACTGCGTGCGGAATTGAGTTGGAGTCATTATAGACTTTTAATAAGTCTAGATGATGAAAACGCAAGGAATTTTTACATTAAAGAAGCTATAAATGGTAATTGGAGCGTCAGACAACTTCAACGAGAAATTGGAACATTTTCCTATCAACGCTATATTGCTAGTAAAGGTAATCATGACATTATTGATGATACCGCTAAAAAGGAAGAACCAATTAATCCAAAAGATATTATTAAAGATCCATATGTATTAGAATTCGCTGGACTAAAAGCCGATTCATCATTCTATGAAAAGGATTTAGAGAGTGCTTTAATTACCCACTTAAATGAATTCCTATTAGAACTTGGCAACGGTTTTGCGTTTGTAGCAAGGCAACGACGATTTGATATGGACGGCAGAAATTTCTATGTTGATCTTGTTCTATATAATTACAAATTAAAATGTTTTGTCTTAATTGATTTAAAACGTGGCGATTTAACTCATCAAGACATAGGCCAAATGCAGATGTATGTCAATTATTACACTAGAGAGTTAATGGAACCCGGAGATAATCCTCCAATTGGCATTGTTTTATGCGCTGATAAAAGCGATACCTTAGTGAGATATACGCTTCCTTTGGACAACAAACAAATATATGCCTCAAAATATATGCTTTATTTACCTAAAGAAGAGGATTTGCAAAAAGAAATAAATGAACAAATGAAATTATTAAAGGAGAGAGAATAATATGGGATTGGATGTTGGATTTGAATTTTATAGATATAAAAATAATAAACTTGAAGAAGCTAATATAATCAACGACGACGGTTATATTTGTAATTATTTAAATATACGTGGGAGATGTGATGCGACTTATCTTTTTGTTGATTTAATTGAGCAATATGAAATAAAAGGCTCTTATAGAGACGATGCTAAACCAGAAGATAAATATGTATCTTATCTTCTATTAAATCATCCAGAGCTTAATGGACTAGAGGATCATTCTAAAGAAAATGAATGGGATAAGTGGTATACGAAATATTTTTATTATAGTCTAGAAGACTTTAAATCTCGCTTTGACTTTGAAGGCGCACAAATAGAACACGATAGATTGTTAAAAGAATTGAATGATGAACTTAATGAAATGAAAGAAGAAATTAAGCAATTAAGAATCCATCAGGAAAACGCTACAACTAAAGTGGCTTTTGATTGTTTTGAAGAAAAAATATTAGAAGCAAAAGAAAAAATTGAATCACAAAAAGAATATATAAAAGATATGACAGAAGATGATTATGGATACAATCATTTTATGTGGATCAAAAAAGATATTGAAACTGTTGAACAAATTATCGAAAAAGACCCAGATTTAGTGGTTGTAGCATATAAAAGTTACTAATTATGATTTATATTACAGGCGACACTCATGGAAATATTGATTACAAAAAACTCCTAACATTAAAAAATAAGGGCCTCTCTTATAATGATTATTTAATCATCTGCGGTGATGCTGGTATATGCTGGTCGCCCCAATCATTTCAATATCATTTAAATCTATATAACGATATAGGTTGCACAATAATCTTTATTGATGGTAATCATGAAAATTTTGATATGCTAAATCAATGCCAATTGGTAGAGCATCTTGGAGCGTTAATGCACCATATAGATGAACATATTTTTCATGTGTTACGCGGTGAAATAATGACTATAGAAAACAAAACATTTTTATGTGTTGGAGGAGCGAACTCAATCGACAAAATGTATAGAACTCCATATGTTTCTTGGTGGCCAGAAGAAGAGATAACATATCATGACATTGATAACGCACTTAATAACTTAGAAAAGGTCAATAACAAAGTTGATTATGTCATTACACATTGTTGCGACACAAAAACGGTTTTAAATGCTTTTGGCTTTAAAAGAGATATATGTACTGACCAGTTATCATTTATAGACAAAGTAGTTGATTATAAACATTGGTTTTTTGGTCATTATCACTACGATAGGCAAATAGGCAATAAGAAAACATGTCTATATCAAGAAATAGTGGAATTGTTATAAGTAAGTATATTTACCTAGTAGTAACTACGTCATTAGGAGCGGTATACAAAATAACTTAATTCAGCACAGGAATAATAGATTATTAATATTAGAGCACCTAACAATGCCATCCCATAATGTATAAGAAACTGCTGCAAAAAGGTGTAAATTGGTAATAACAAAATATTGCAAAAAGGTGTAAATCGGTATTAGAATTTAGTATAAAAATAAGGTTAACTTTCTCCACAAAACAAAAAAAGTGGAAAAAGTATAACTATTTGTTTTTTGTTGGTATATAATGGTTGCATGGTGTTAGAAAAAGAAAAAATTTATAAATTGGATGAACTAAAGGAACTTTATTTTGATTCTCACAAAGGGAAAAGCAAAATTGCGTTCTACAAAGCAATCAATAAAATGATTAAAAATGACGAGATTATTAGATTAGAACGCGGTTTTTATTGTGCTAAACAAAAAAAGAATATTTTTGATGATGATTTGTATTGTGACGACTCAATTAGATTAAAAACTTTTTTAACAACAAGATATGGTGATGATTTTGAGTTTATTATTTATGAAAGTACCATCTTAAATCAGTTTTTGAATCACCTTCTTGCTAAAACAATAATAGTTGTTGAAGTCCCTAATTATTATGTAGAACATGTTTTTTTTGAAATAAGAGATTCAAACCAGTTTAATTCTGTCCTACTTAATCCAAGCAGTGATGAATTATATCATTATGGTGATGATTGCACTATTGTTGTAAGACCATATGTCAGTAAGGCACCAATTAATTTGAAAAAGCATGCTACCACAATCGAAAAACTATTTGTTGACATTATTTGTGACCGTTTTCTCAATTCTTTTTATGAAGGGGCAGAAGTGCCAATTATGGTAAACAATATAGTTACTGATTATGTTTTAAGATACAAAACAATTGTGGCTTATGCGAAAAGAAGAAACGCCTATAAAAACTTACTTAATAATCTTAACGATGACAAAAAGGAGTTATTTCAATGATACAAAAAGAAACATACTCACTAGAGAATATTAAAAGAATAAAAGACAAATATAACGTTGATCCAGAACTTGCTCAAAGATCTATTTTTGCTTTGGGTTTAGTTGAAACATTGTCTATGGTTGGTACTGATTTCATATTTAAAGGTGGCTCAAGTTTAATGCTATTAAATGAAACGCCTAAAAGGTTATCTACCGATGTTGACATATTAGTTGAACCAGGCTATGACATTGAATCTTATATAAATAAAGCATCTAGAATATTTCCATTTTTATCGTTTGAGGAATCAATCAGAAGCACCAATAAAACAATTTCTAAAAAACATTTTCGCATCAAATACGCTTCACCAAGAACAGAAAGAGAAATAACTATTATAGTTGATGTGTTGTTTGCTAATAATCGCTATAAAAAGATAGAACAAAGACCTATTAAAAGTAACCTCCTCATTTGTAGTGGCGATGACGTAATTGTAAAAACGCCATCTGTCGAGGAAATGCTTGCTGATAAATTAACAGCATTTGCTCCACACACAATTGGCATTAACTTCTTTAGCGAAAACTTCTCAAACGACAAAAGATTAGAAGTTATTAAACAATTTTATGATGTTTCAAATTTATTTGATATTTCACATGATTTTGAATTAGTAAAAGAAACATATCATAAAGCCGCTCAAGAAGAGATTTCATTTCGAAACATCGATGTAACTTATAAGGATTGTTTAATGGATTCCTTTGATTCTGCTTTGACGATGTTGTCGTGGGGAAAGTTTCATACTGAGGACTTTAGAAACTATGTTGAAGGCATAAAGAAAATAGAATCACATATTATTGGAGAAAGATTTAATCTAAATAATGCATATCTTCCTGCTGCAAAGATAATGCTTTTATCTGCGTGTATCTTACAAGATGTTGATCCATTTACATTAGCCATCAAACAAAAAGGTTTAATTGAGAAACCGCCATATAACAAGATTAATCGATTAATAAAGATTCAACCTGAAGCATTTAATATTGCCGCTACTGCAATTGATTTGATGAAATAGAATATTGCATTTGAAAAATATAATGAAAACAAAAGACAGCTTAAACTAATCATAACAACTGATGACTATAAAGATTTTGATTTAAAAACGTGCAACAGTTGTACAAAATTAAATTAAAAAACGTGCAACAATTGTACATAATTAAATTAAAAAACGTGCAACTTTTATTTTTATATTATAAAATATAAGCGAAAGCAGGTATGATTTATGGTAAGAAAATATTATAAATATCTTGAAAATTGGCTTAATAATCCTCTTAGAAAGCCTTTAATTATTTATGGTGCTAGACAAGTTGGTAAAACCACACTTGTTAGAGATTTGTTTGCTAAAGATCATTTCCAAAAGGTTATCTATATTGATTTTAAGATTGATAACCAAGAAAGAGTCTACATCAAGAATCATATTAACCCAGCGGATATTATCAATTATTTATCGATAAAGAATAATATGACTATTGATAAAGATACTTTGATAATATTTGACGAAGTTCAAGAGTGTCTACCTTGTTTAACTTCATTAAAATATTTTTGCCAAGAATATAAAGACATTCCTGTTATTGCCACTGGAAGCATGGTTAGAACAAAACTAGGCTTTATGAAAAGAAGAAATGATCAAGTGGTGTTAGATAATGAAATTGAACAAATTAACCAAGATGGGAACAACAATTACATGTTTCCTACTGGTAAAGTTAATGTCTTAAATATGACTTGCTTATCTTTTAATGAATATTTATTTAATAAAAACAAATCGCTTTATAAACTACTTGAATCATCATATCTAAATAAGACACCATTAGATAATGAAATTCACCAGTTAGCAATGGCAACATTTTATGAGTACTTAGCAATAGGAGGTATGCCTGAGGTCGTAGATGTGTTTTTTAAAACAAATTCTTTTCTTAAGGCAAGAGATACTTTAAAAGAATTATATTCACGTTATTTAGATGATATGTCTTTGTTTCAGGTTAGCAATGAAACATTATTAAGAACCAAAAATGTTTTCAATAACATCTATAAAGAACTGAATAAAGAAAATAAGAATTTCAAATTTTCTCTAATAGAAAAAGATAAGAAATATAGAGATTATTTCTATGCGATAAAGTGGCTCGAAATAAGTAGAATCATTTATAAGTCACGTCAATTAAAACAAAGAGTAACATCTCCTTTACAAGAAGATGAAGACTCATTATTTAGACTATATTTTTCTGATATGGGACTTTTTTCTTTACAAAGTGGTATTGGCCTAGAAACATTTTTATCAGATTTAAAAGATAATACTTTATCAGGAATATTCTTTGAGAATTATGTAGCAGTAGAACTAGAAAATAGAAACATTCCTTTGTTTTATTGGAAAGGAAAAACTAGTAGCGAGCTAGAATTCCTTTTTGAATATAAAAATGATGTAGTGGTTATTGACGCGAAGAAGAATAAAGGATCTCTTGATTCATTAGAAAAATATCGCGAACTAAATAAGAAAACACTCGCTATAAAAGTAAGCGCAAATAAGTACGGCTACGATAATGAGAAAATGTTATTAACATTACCATTTTATTATCTTGGTTTTTATCTTGATGAGAACATCAACGATATCAAAACAGAAACTATATAACATCTGTTTTATAAAATAAAAATTAATTTATATCATTGTGACTAAGCCGCGTTAATAAATCTCCATAGAGAATGAGGATCTTCATTAACTTTCTTTTTGATATATCCCTTCAATAAGATACTTAGGGTAGTAGAAATAATAATGATACCTACCGCCACTAATAACATCGCGTATAGAGGAATAACTCCATAATAATACGTTAAAGGTATAGCAATATAAAATGCAACCAACATGGCAACTAATTTTTAATATTGAGATAAAGTATTAAATTTTGTTGTGTTTAGATATAATCTAAAAATAACAATCGGCAACTACAATAAATGACATCTATAAAATCATAGAAAAATCAAGTGCAACCTTGTTTATGGCAACTTTCTTGATATGTTGTATTTCCATATATAAAATAGGAGTATATTCAAAGGAGAAAAGCTATGGATAACAGTGTTCGACAAAGAATTGATTCGTTGAAAAAAATAAACAATATAGAAAGTGATAATGATTTAATAATAAAAATTTACAAATATAAGAGAAAATATACAAAGAATATAAAGGATGATCTTTCTGATTATGTTAGCAAAAACAAGGGCTCCTTTAGCAAAATGTTTAATGGAACACGAGAATTTAGACCAGAAGATTATCTTGCTATTGAGTTTGCTTTAAATACTTCCATGGCATATATCATTGACGGGAAAGGTGAAGTGCCTAATTCTTTTAAACCTAGCGGAATTAGATATGCGGCTTTTACAGACACGATTGGAAATTACAAAGATTTAAGCGAAGATTTACTTAATTCCTCAGATGAATATAATAAGACTCTTTTAGATTATATGATTCAGTACAAATCAAAAAATGGGTTTGAATATTTTGCCAAACTTGATTTGCTGCCAATTGCTAAGAATCATGAAAATACATATAAACCGAATCAATTAGCTTGTTATGGTATAGAAAAACCAACGATATTAAAGACAATGTGTGAGTTACTACCAGTTGATTTGCTTATACCTTATTTCACTTGTTTTGTACATTCTCTTGATATTAATGCTTTTGAGCATAATAGGTATCAGAGTCCAGATTTTACAGATGAAGTAATTTCTGAGGCTATAAAAAGAGAGGATTTAAGGAAAGAAGTATTTAAAACAAAAATTATTGATTTAAATGAATTCAACAAGTATCTTGTGAGAATAAATAGTAAGCCACTTGGCAAAGGCCTTTTTGTAAATTACATAGTGACCATAATGATTAAATATGCACTAACACATGAAGTTGATGATTCTATAAGAGAGGAACTATTAGAAAACTCCATAAAAATAAATAAAGAATCATTGAACCATGCAGCGGTATTTGAGGAAGATGAATTAAAAATAGATAAATATGGATTTATCACTGATAAACATGAAGATGTTTGTTATGGAAGCATTGTTATTACACCTGATTCAACAGCTGATTTATCTGGCAATTCTAGAGAATTATTAAATCAATTGAATGAGACAATACGTAGCTATCAGAAATATATCTCTAGCCAGAGCAAAATCACTGCTTTTGACAACGAGATTATCGCAGAGAAAAAATATAACCCTGATTATTATTCATTCTTTAGATTAATGAATGACAACAAAATAAAAACAATTCCTGTATTCAAAAAAGAACAGGAGAATAAGGATTATTTCGAAGTCACAAACAGTAACAAATCGAGATTAATAAACGGCACAGACGAAGCGGTCTTTGCAATTATTGGAGCAATAAAAGAAATAGATGAACTATCGTCTTACTCGTTAAATGGTAAAACATATTTCCTTGTAGATCCTTCTATCTATGTTTTTGAGGGATCGATCAATTACATAATTCCAAAAGACATTATTATTTCAAATAAATATAGCAATCTAGTATGGGTTATAAATGTAAACGCCATGTGGTATTTAAATCAATATAATCCAAAAGGGAGAATTGCTGGCATAAAGCATTTGTTAAAACTATATGGTATTAAAAAGGAAGAATTGGATGATTTTATAAATCAATTCATTAAGATAACAGATAATCAAATAAACAATCTTGATAAAACATCCGAAAGAGGGAAAGAAATCGCTTTAAAAATGAACGATAATAAATCTTTCGTTGATATATATAGAGATGATATTATTGAAGCTTTTTAAGTAAAAGGAGTTTGATATGACTATAACAAAACATGGTGTCATGCGTTTTAAACAACGCCAAAAAATTAAAAATAATGATGAAATGAAGCGAAAAGCATCCTTTGCGTTAGAGCGTGGGAAGCTACTAAGCGACCACAAAAGTAATGCAAAAGTAAGATGCTATTTGTTTGATGGATATTACTACATTTTCGCTATAAATGATGACAGATTAATTACGGTTTATAGACCGAATAAAACAAAAAATAAAAACAAAAAACTAATGACGTACGACATCAAAATAAAAGAGTTTGTAAATGAGTTACGTTATTCGTTTGTATCCATATAAAAGAAAGGATCATGATATGAAAGAACATGTAAAAAAATGGTGGTCGAACTTCAAACAATTCGATTGGAAAATGTATCTCGCACTTTGTTTATTAGCTTTGGTGCCGGCGATATATCAAACAGTAGTTACAAAGCTAATTACATCTCATACTAGTCCAGGTGCGTTAGATATAGTTGGACAAATGGAATGGTTTGATCTCATAAACGAGACGATATGCGCATTCCTCATAATCCCAATGTATTCAGTATTATCTAAGGCACATAAAAAAGATAACTTTAATCAGGTAGTCTTTAAATTAGGAATCGTAGTGGTAGGTCTATACGCCTTATTCTCATTAGGCACGTTCTTCTACGGTATCCACTTAGTTAGATATATGAATCCTAGTGAGATTGATATATCAGCAGCCTATCGATATCTATCTTTAGAAACAGTAGCCTTTATGATTGGCATTATCTTTAGTTATGCAAATGTAGTATTTCTAGTAATTGATAAATCTAGATATATGTATGCATTCTTAGTCGCTAAGATATCTTTAGCGTTACTCGCGGACTTCGCTCTTATTCCTAATATGGGAATTGATGGCATTGCTACTAGTAATATTATTGCTAACTTTGTTATGGGTGGAGTCGCTATTGGATTATTGATATATATCAAGCAAATAAGGCCAGGTAAATATAATAAAGAAGATTTACCTTTTTTCAAAGACTGGGGAAGAATAGGTTTATTTGCAGGTGGACAACAATTCCTAGATAACATCATCTACGCATTAATGATTGTCAGAATGGTTAACGCTGTCAGTGAGTCTGGTAACTATTGGGTTGCTAATAACTTCATTTGGGGATGGTTACTAATCCCAATTAGCTGTTTATCTGAAATCATTAGAAAAGATGCTGGAGAATCTGGATATAAACTTAAACAGATAAACTATTATTCAATTACATTATTTACGCTTATTATTTGGTTTAGTTTAATCCCTACATATAATTGGTTTTTTGGTACTGTAGAAGGATTAGATATTCCAACTAGAATATTTGAGATTGTAGTAAAGAATTTAGGTTTTTATGTAGCCTATGCATTCTCTCAAATACCAGATGCAATATTTGTAGGTATGGGTAAGACTAAATACAATGCGATTAATTCTTTAATTTGTAATATTGTCTACTATGGTATTTGGTTTATTATCTATCAAACAGGTAATGTCACTATGAGTATGGATATGATCATTATCATGTTTGGTGTTGGTAATATCGTTCACTGGGTAGTGTCTCTTGCTGAAGAAAAAGTGTTCTTAAGAAGAGAATTGAAAAAATATAGACAACAGTGTTGATGAACAACTAGAATATTAATCGAAGCCCCATTTACTAGATTTCCAATTCTCTAGTCAAGGCTTTAAAAATCTCTCGGCCAGCGTAATAATCGGACGCTGGTTTTTCTTTATTTTGATATAATCAATATGGCTATGAATTCAACAGATGTTTTATTCTATATTTTAATTCCAGTTATTATTGGAGTCATTTTGCTTGTTGCGTTCATCTTGTGGCTTGCATCTAGAGGCAAAAATAACAGTAATGACAATAAAACTAATCAAAATGATGATTGGATAAGAAAAAGATATCTTTCTTTAAAAGAAGATGAGATATTATCCGCCAACGATTATTATGGAATGCTTGGTGAAAGTGAAGTTGATCAAATATTAAAAGAAGTGCAAGAAGAAGCTGACGGAGAAGTATATAAAAATATAATCCTTAAAGATAAATATAATAATTACACTGAAATAGATAATATCTATGTTTCTTTGTGCGGCATATTCATCATAGAGACCAAAGCCTGGTCAGGAAATATTGAAGGTGGATATTATGACAAAGAATGGGAAATAGTGTTAGGCAATGGTGATATCATTCATAAACAAGAAAACCCATTCATTCAAAATGATAGACACGTAAAATTCTTTAAAAGAGTTATCCATCCAAAATGTGAAATAACCCCAGTCGTAGTGTTCATAGATCACAAAATAGAATCAATAGAAAGCAAAGACGTTATATTATCTAGTGAACTTAAAGAATATATCTTAAAACATGAATACCAAGTAATGGATCAAAGTGAGTACGACTATATAGTTAGAAGATTAAATAATTTTAGAGATAATCCTGTCATGACACATAACGAATATGTAAAGTGGCAAAAGGAACACTTTAGGTAATTCTATGAAGGCAGATAAACAAATAACAATGAAAATTAAACCATGCTTTCTAGAACTAATAAAGCAAGGTAAAAAGAAACATGAATATAGATTAAACACTCCTGATAGAAGGAATCTTTCTATTGGAGATAAAATAACTCTAGTGTCTAATGAAAATCCTAAAGACACTCTAGTGGTAACAATAACAGATATATTAATATATCCTAATTGGTTAGATGCATTAAAAGATTATTGGAAAGAAGACTTTGATGGATTATTTGATAATCTAAATGACTTGATTAATGAATGTAATCAGTTCTATTCTCCTGAACAAGTTAAGGAGTACGGGATTGTTAGGTTTGAGATAGAACTATACAATTCAAATTAATTGTTGCTGGAACAAAAGTATTTATGCGATTTATGGAAGAACTCATGGTGGTGAAGGTCATTGGGATGAACCACTATTTGAATGTAATACCAGAAAAGAATTAATTAGAAGGCTATCAGCAAATTGGTAATAGAGTTATAAAAGTAAAATTAATAATTGTTTTTGGCACATATTCAATTTCTTCTTAAATATTAAATAGTTAAGAACACTTAGATATGATAGAGTATTAAGTAATATAAATCCTTAATCTTTAGGAAGGATCGTTTGAATTGTGCCTTATTTTGTAGAGAAAACTAGAGTTCAAATACCAGCGATATTACATTTAAATCGATTGGGATATACATTCAGAAAAAAGAATGGATTAAATTGGGATAAAGATACCAATATTTTGACTGATGTTTTTAGAGAATCCATACGAAGAATTAATCCAAATTCTAAAGAAAGCGAAATTGAAGCGGTTTTTGAGGAAATCAAAGCAGTTCTTCAAAATGATGACTTAGGAGAGGCGTTTCTTAAATTACTTCAAAGGCGTAACGGAATCCGTTTAATTGATTTTTTTGATGTTGACAGAAACGATTTTTCTTGCACATATGAGATGCCTTTTACAAAGAATAACGATGATTTTAGGCCAGATGTTACTGTATATGTTAATGGTATTCCACTTGCATTCTTAGAAGTTAAAATACCAAATAATCGAGAAGGTATCGAAGCTGAAAGAAGAAGAATGAATGATAGATTACAAAACCGTTCGTTTAAACATTTTTTCAATGAACTGCAGCTTCTAATTTTTTCAAATAATATGGAATATGAGGAAAACCCTGATGCTCTTGTCCCTGTGTGTGGCGCCTTTTATAGCACCATTCAAAGAGATAATTTCAAATTTTCGCCGTTCAGAGAAGAAAACACAAATCTTCTAGAGGCAAAAGCAAATTTATTATTTGACACCGTGACAGAAGATGAGGTTCTGAACGAAGCTAATGCCATTAGCATTAAATGGACAAGAGAATATAAAACTAACTGTAATGGTTTAACCCCAACAAATAGAATACTCACGTCATTATTAAGTAAGGAAAGATTTATTTATTTGCTTAATTATGGATTTTGCTATGTAAGAGAAAAGAATGAGGAAACTGGGGAAACAGATGTTACAAAGCATGTGATGAGATACCCTCAACTTCTTGGATCTCTAAAGCTTTTATCGAGACTTGATGAAGGATGGAAAAAAGGTATCTTTTGGCACACGCAAGGAAGTGGAAAAACAGAGCTTTCGTTTTATCTTGTAAAAATACTAAACGACTATCTATATAACAAGAAGGGAATGAATTCTAGATTCTTGTTTATACCTGATAGGACGGATTTATTAAAACAATCCTGCGGAGCTTTTTCTGGAAGAGGGCTTGCTGTTAAAACTGTTAATTCCAAAAAAGCGTTTATTGAAGCTATCGGAAGTAATAGTTCATCATATAACGAGCGCGGTATTTTGGAAATGATGGTAATTAATACTCAAAAATTGTCTGAAGAATCGCAAGTCACCTCCAATACACATTATTCTACAAACAACCAAACAGTAATTTTTGTTGATGAATGTCATAGAAGCTACGATAACAATGGTGTTTTTCTTGCAAATTTAATAAATATCGATAGAAACGCAATAATCATTGGTCTTACAGGAACTCCATTAATTATGGGGAGAGATGAAGAAAAATCAAAAGCCCTGTTTGGGAACTACATTCATTGCTATTACTACAATCAATCGATTGCTGATGGATGTACCTTAAAGTTAATGAGAGAAGAGATACTTAAAACTTTCTACGATGATTTACAACGCGTTAAAGCAGAATTTGTGCAGAGAGGTGATTTAACTCTTGAACAAATATATTCACATGACAAATATGTAAATCCAGTTGTCGAATACATAAAAAATGATTTTGCCGAGTTCCAACTTGCTCATGATTTTGGTTCAGAAAATAAGAAAACTGGTGGCATGATAGTTTGCTATTGCTACGAGCAAGCAAAGAAAATCGCTGATAAATTCGGCGATAAAGCTGCTTTAATTACATATCGTTTAGAAAAAGATGAAAAAGATAGATTAATTGATAAATTCCAAAAGACCAACGAGTTGGACTTCCTCATTGTTGAAGACATGCTTTTAACTGGCTTTGATAGTCCTAAATTAAAGAAAATGTATCTTCTGAAGAAGATGCATGCACATAATTTACTTCAAGGTCTTACACGTGTTAATAGACCATTCAAAAAGTACAAATATGGCTATATTGTTGATTTTGAAGGCATCATGGGTGAATTCCAAAAGACCAACGATGCATATATGAGAGAACTAAATCAGATTTATGGCAACGATGTAATAAGCACTATAAATATTTTCGTAGACGCAATTGAAATCGAGAATCATTCCAAGGAAATTGATGATAAATTGTTCTCTTTTGATTTAAATAATTTAGAAAACTTTACTAACCAAATTAATCAGATAACAAATTATGAAGAGTTGAAAGAATTAAAGAAGACTCTTGATGATGCAAAAGATTTATACAATGCGGCCAGAATCGGCGACAACGTCAAATTCTATAAACTAGACATCAGCAAGATTCAGGCAATGAGTAAAGAAGTCGATAGAAGATATGAAATTGTCAGACTTCAACAATCGCTTCGAAACGCCAATCCAGAAAGTGCAGGAATGCTTTTTAGAGCTTTAGAAAACATCGACTTTAATTTTATTAAAGTTAGAACACATGAACTTGTTCTTGCTGACAGATGGAGAGGCGTTGTAGCAAGACTTGGACATGAATTTGAAAGGAATGTCGATAGAGATGATCCAGAGTTCGTTTCTCTCTATGAAGAACTACGAAGAATAATGTCTGAACATGATATTGAAGAAGTTAATGAAGAAGTTCTTGATGAACTTGAGAATTTAACAAGTCAAATATTGAATCTTAATGCTTCCGATATGAGAATTGCTGGAAGATATAATAACGACTATAAATTTGTCAGACTTCACAAAAAGTTTAAAAGGCTCTTTGCTTCACTCACCGAGTCTGAAATTCATTCTATCCTATTTAAGATTAAGTCTTATTTGGATGACATTATAAGAAAGAATGGATCAATCTTGAGCAATGGCCCATATTTCGAAAGAGTCATTCAAAAAGAAGTTAATACCGAGTTTAGAGACCACAATATTGATTTGAGTGATGATGATTTGAACCAAGTCAACTTGATGATTTTTAATGAATATTTTAATGAATATAGAGGAGCGTATGCATAATTATGAGAGAAGCAGAACTAATTAATAATATTGATGAGCTTATTAACGACATAAAATCGTGCATAAGAGCGGCCGGAATTAACAATGATTCAAGCGAATTCGAAGTTGTGACAGAAATATTTTTGTATAAGTTTTTAAACGATAAACTTAGACACGAATTAAAAAGCATCTCACCAAAATTAGCAAACGCAGAAGATTTTGATAAGGCATTGGAAGAACTACCAGAACACGAATTTAATAGTTTGTTAAGAGATTTAAATCCAGACACCGCAATCATAAAAAGAAACCAAACAATCTCTTTCTTATATAAGCACAAAGAATATACCGATTCAGAGGGAAATGATTTTGCTTGGTTGTTAGACAAAACATTAGTTGATATTGCTAATAACAATTTAGGTATATTTTCCGTTTCTACTGATGACAAAAACAAAATTAAATTGTTCAACGGAGTCTGCAGAAACATTATTGATGTTGTAAAAAGAAATAATTTTGCAAAAGCTGTCATTGGCAAATTGGTTAATAGTTATAATTTTGACCAAGTCTTTTCTGAAAAGTATGATTTTTTCTCGACGATTTTTGAACATTTAATTAGCGAATACAATTCTAATGGTGGAGGGGCGAACGCCGAATACTACACTCCAAAAAGTATTGCTGAGATAATTGGCAAAATTCTTATTGATGAACCGGTTCAGAATGTTGAGGTTTGTGATCCAACAGCTGGTTCTGGGACGTTATTAATGGCCATAGCGCATGAGATAGGCGAAGATAAATGTTCAATCTATTCGCAAGACCTAACTCAAAAATCAGTCAAACTTCTAAGACTTAATTTAATTTTGAATAATTTGACTCACTCATTGCCAAATGTCAGGCAAGCAGATATTTTAGCTACTCCACAGTTTAAAGATGATAGCGGAAGAAATTTAAGACAGTTTGATTACATTGTTTCGAACCCGCCTTTTAAAACAAATTTTGAGTCAACCCATCAAGCTTGTTTAGATGATGAGCACATCCGCATTATCAATGGCAAAGAGCAGAAAAGGTTTTTTGCTGGAGTGCCAAACATTCCGAACGCAGATAAAGAAAAAATGGCTATTTACTTAATGGTCTTGCAACACATTCTTTATTCTCTTAAAGATGACGGGAAAGCAGGTATTGTTGTTCCAACAAAGTTTTTGGATTGGACTGATAGAATTGCTAAATCAATTAGAGCATATTTAATAGATAATAAATTTTTAAAGGCGGTTGTTTCTATGCCACCTAACGTTTTCGCCAACACAGGGACGAGTGTTTCTGTTCTTTTTATTGATAAGTCAAGACAAAACAACGAAGTGTTTTTGCTTGATGCTTCCGAAATGGGAAGGTCTGAAACTATCAAAATTAATAACAAAAAAGTTAAGAAAACAATTTTAGACGAAGAAGACAGAGAATATATTGTCAATTCTGTTCGAGCAAGGTCTGTCGATGAAGGCAAATCTGTTACAAAAGATACATTTACTATTTCCAAACGCAATTATAGTCTTGTTGCCGGGCAATATTTTGATATAAAAATCGAACATGAGAACTTAACAAAAGAAGAGTTTGATAAACGAATGCTAGATTATGAAAAACGTCTAACTGTCCTTTTTGGCGAATCAAACGATTTACAAAAGAATATTTTAGAAAGTTTTAAAATGGTAAAATATCATGGCAAAGATTAAGTTTGGCGAAATCCTTTTAGCCGATGGTTTAATTCGTGGTCCGTTTGGATCAGACATGAAAAAATCGCTTTTTGTTGAAGAATCACAAAACGCAATAAAGGTTTTAACTCAAGAAAATGTTTTTGATGAAGACCAAAATCTGGGCTCATACTATATAACAGAAGATTACTTCGAAAAAATGAAGAGATTTGAAGTATTTGATAAAGATTTTTTGATTACATGTGATGGCACATTGGGAAAAATCGCATTTATCGATTCGCTTTGTAGAAAATCGGTTATCAATTCTTCCTTGCTTATAATAAGAGTTGATTCTAACAAAGTTGATTATTGGTATTTTTATTATTATTGGAAATTTTACCTTTGCGACGCTATCACCAAAAGGAACGTGAATTCCTGTTTAAAACACCTTCCTTCATTAGATGTAATAAAGGCTGAAGAAATAGATATTCCAAGCATTGAAGAGCAAAAAAAGATTGCGAAGTTTTTAAGAAAATATGATGAAAAAATCAACTGCAACGAAAGAATCATTAATGTATTAAGCAACAAGATTAAGGACTTATGCGGAGGATTCGCATATGTTATTTAAAATACGCGAATTGGTTGTTGAAAAAGGGCTCTTGAGAGGTCCGTTTGGTGGCGCTCTAAAAAAAGAAATATTTGTTCCAAAAGGTGAAGATACTTATAAGGTTTACGAACAAGGGTGCGTTCTTAATCATGATCACACAGTTGGGAATTATTATATTTCGAAAGAATATTTTTGCAAAAAGATGAAAAATTTTGAAGTACTGCCAGACGATATATTAGTATCGTGCTCAGGAGTAAATTATGGTGCAATCTACAAGATGCCGGCCAATATAGAAAAAGGCATTATAAATCAAGCTTTGCTTAGAATTAGGCTAAATAATGATATTGTAGACGGAGATTATTTTTGCTTTCTTTTTGATAATTTGATATCAAATATTATTACTAGTGGGAGCGGGGATTCCACAATACCAAACTTTCCACCTTTATCGTCTATAAAGGAAATCGAGGTTGATTTACCAGAATTAGATGAGCAAAAGAAAATTGCTTCTTTCCTGATGAATTATAAGAAAATGATTTCGACAAATAATTTAATCATAGAATCACTAACCAACAAGATTAAGGATTCGTTATCCTTTTATTATTCAGAATTAGAAAAACACGAATATAAAACAACTGTTTTAGAAAAGTTTGTTGAAACAGTGAGCGCGCCATATGATTCGAAAGAAATAGTCCCCCTAATTGATTTGTCAATTATGGAAAGTGGTAGTTTATTGATAAAGAGTTTATCAGCTTCCGATAAGTACGATACAAATTTGAAAATAATGGAAAAGGGAAGTATTTTATTTGGATCAATTCGACCTTATTTGAAAAAATGTTGTATAGCATTTAGAAGCGGAGCTGTTACTGGAACAGTTATTCAATTCAAAGTAAAAGAAAAAAGATATAGGAACTTTGTTTTTGCTAACATGATTTCCGATTCTTTTTTCAATTATGCTATAAATTATTCAACAGGAACAAAAATGCCTGTTGTTAAATCAAAAGACTTACTTAACTATCCGTTAAAAATAAATGACAAACTATTAGATAGTTTTGAGATTAATAATGATTATATAGATCTTTTAATGAATTTACTTGATGAAAACATTTATTTAAATGAAGCGATTGAAAAATTTGCGCCTCTTTTCTTGGACAAAAAACTTATTTTACAATAGCACTATTTGATAGAAACAATTTAGCGTTCCAAGATAAATCATTAAATAATATCAAATTTTCATAATTTAGCTGACATATTAGTGAAAGATAATCTTTAGTTTTTTCGTGGAACATATCTAATATCTCGTCAGGCGGCACAATTATCTGAAGATAATTTATATTCTCCTCGGATATAGCTTCCTGCGTTGATCCAGAAGCTATATTGTCTTTTGATTTCTCAAACCAACCAGAATTAATA